>CAXTWU010000035.1:0-17838 GCA_964248025.1 uncultured Acidobacteriaceae bacterium
GGCAGCAGATTCGCCGCGAAGACATCACCAAAAAGCTCGTCGAGATCCTGTACGATCGCACCGACGGCGACTTCCGACGGGGCACGTTTCGCGTCCGCGGCGATGTGATCGAGGTCTTTCCCACCTACGACGAGAACGCGTATCGCATCGAGCTGTTCGGCGATGAGGTCAACTCGCTGAGCCAGATCGATCCGCTCTTCGGCACCGTGCGGCAGAGCTACGCGCGCCTGCCCATCTACCCGAAAAGCCACTATGTGGTCCAGCCCGAACGCAAAAAGTCCGCCGTCGAGTCCATCCTGGCCGAGCTGGAAGTGTGGGAAAAAGAGCTCGAAAGCCAGGGCCGCATGGTCGAAGCGCAACGGATCCACCAGCGCACCCGCTTCGACCTTGAAATGATTAAGTCCATGGGCTTTTGCCATGGCATCGAGAACTACTCGCGCCACTTTTCGGGCCGCATGCCCGGCGAGCCGCCGCCGACCCTGTTCGACTACTTCCCCAAGGACTTCCTGATGTTTATCGACGAGTCGCATGTGACGGTGCCGCAGCTGCACGGCATGTGGCACGGCGACCGCTCGCGCAAGCAGAACCTGGTCGACTACGGCTTTCGACTCCCTTCGGCGCGCGACAACCGCCCGCTCAAGTTCGAGGAATTCCAGAGCCGCGTGCACCAGCTCGTCTACGTTTCGGCCACGCCGGGCCCGTACGAGCTGTCGAAGTCGGAGGGCATTGTCGTCGAACAGATCATCCGGCCTACCGGCCTGATCGATCCCGAGGTCGAAATCCGCCCGATCCGCGGCCAGATCGACGACCTGCTCGCCGAGATCCGCCTCCGCGTCGAGCGCAATGAGCGCGTGCTCGTCACGACGCTGACCAAGCGCATGGCCGAGGACCTGTCCGGCTACTACACCGAGGTGGGCGTGCGCTGCCGCTACATGCATTCGGAGATCGAAACGCTCGAACGGGTGAAGCTCCTGCGTGACCTGCGCAAGGGCGAGTACGACGTGCTGGTCGGCATCAACCTGCTGCGCGAAGGGCTCGACCTGCCCGAGGTTTCGCTTGTCGCCATCCTCGACGCCGACAAAGAAGGCTTTCTGCGCTCGCAGGGCTCGCTGATCCAGACGATCGGCCGCGCCGCCCGCAACGTCAACGGCCGAGCCATCCTGTACGCCGACAAAATGACGGACTCCATGCGCCGCGCGCTGGACGAAACCAGCCGCCGCCGCGAGGTACAACACGCCTACAACGTGGAGCACGGCATCACGCCGACGTCCGTGATCCGGCCTACCGATATGTCCCTCGCGCAGATCCTCAAAGCCGACTACGCCGACCTGACGGAGGAGACGGAAGCCATGCCCGAGTTCGCCACCCAGCAGGCCCTCGACCAACACATCGCCAACCTCGAATCCGACATGCGGGAAGCCGCAAAAAAGTTCGAGTTCGAAAAAGCAGCCCGGCTACGAGACACGGTCGCCGGGCTCCGTACGAAGGAGTTTTTGTTTGGATAACTCGATTGCGCTACCCGAGGGAGCTGCTCCGGAGAGCCGCTCCGTTCTGTGCTTAGCTAAAATGTAACCTTGCCGAACACCTGCATGACTCTTCCACCCACGCCAGCAGATTGGAAGGAACCATAAGGACTCGTGGGCGGGGCAACAATCGAACCGGAAGAACCCACATTCCCGGCACCCACGTTGTTTGATGGATTAGAGAAGTTGGGATGGTTGAATACATTAAACGCGTACGCGCCGATCTGCAGCGAGGCACGTTCTGTATCCAGGAACTTCTTGCTCAAAGCGAAGTCTGAATCGGCGTAGTGCGGTCCATAGAAAGAGTTGCGTCGAATGTTTCCAAACGTGTTCTGTGTCGTGGTTGACTCGAATTGGCTAGCAGAAAAACAGGGTGTGCTTAGCCCATTGCCTGTGCAGCTATGTTTAAAGGTCTGACCAGGTAGGGCAGCAGCCAATAACTGAGGCGCACCCTGGGGCGAACCTGCGGGCGTGGCAATCGTGTTACCGCTAACCTGAGCCCCCAGGTTGCTGTTGATCACGGAAAACGGAGTTCCTGTCCGCCAGTAAGTCTTGCCGGAGAAAAGCCAGCCGCCAACCGCGGAGTTCAGCGCTTTTCCGTACATCTTGAAGTAGGGCATTTGATAGGTGTAGTCAGCAGTGACATTGTTGCGAATATCGTAGTCGGAATTTGAATAGTTCAAGGCTCCCAGGCCGGCGGGGCTCAGTTGCTGAACTATGGATTCTGAGTTATAGTACTCGCCTGTGCCTCCATTCGAGACGTCGTCGAGCGCATGACTGTAGTTGTAAGTAACGTCTGCAGTTAATCCACGCCGGTCGATATGCTTATAGGTTACCGCAATCCCGTTGTAGTTAGAGTTTCCTTCATTCTCGTACCCGTTGACCCCCAAAAATCTGGCATCCGGTGAAGCCGTGGGAAGTCCTCCGAACCCGGCGGCTGATGATGCATTTACAAGCGGATTCTGCACAAGCTCATCATAGCCCTCGTTTGCCGCGTATCCGATGATAATCGCGTCTGTCGGGTCTATCTGCTTTTGCAGCTGTAGATTCCACTCAATATACTTGGGGTAACGAAAGTTAAGTGGCGCTAAAGCCAGATTAGGCTGTGAAAAGGGTACGCCGTTGGCCGCAAGCTCATTGGTGATCTGTGTTTGATTCAGACCTGCTTTGAAACCAGCCTGCACCGTTGCATTTGACTGAGCGGCAAAGTACGGAGCACTTCCTCGGGAAGCGGCGGGTGCGATGCTGCCACTCGTAACAGTTGCGCTGTAAAGCTGGGGAAAGTTTTGCGCAAATGAGTCAAGAAACGTTGCAGGGGGCAGATCGGCAAACAGACCGACTCCACCACGTAAAACAGTGTGACCATTGCCCGACACATCATAGTTGAACCCAAAGCGTGGCTGGGCTTCAACGCTTTCAACGGACTGGAAGGCATGCGACAGATTGGCGGAGACCGCTTGGTTGTAGGGTGCTGTCGCGGATGCATTGGCTTGAGGGTAGGTGCCGTTGTAGCGGGCGAAACAGCTGTCATTGCAAAGTGGATTCCCATTACGATCAAAGCGAATGCCCAGGGTGGTGCGGAAGCGAGAAGACACTTGCCATTCATCTTGAGCATAAATGCCCACATTATAAAGAGCAAGATAGGCAGTTGACTGGGAGGCGAAGTTCTGCAAATAGACTGAGTTGTTGCCCGTCACTACGCCATTTGCAAAATCAGCAAGAGAGAAGAATTGATATTGGCCATTCTCGTTCTCTTGGGCGTCATAGTCTGAAACGTCATCGCGGCGAAAGTTAAATCCAAAACGGAGTGTATGATTACCGCGTACATACGACAGGTCATCGACGAACTGATACTGGCTGACGTTCCGTCCCTGTGGAAAGTAGTAAGGGGCGCCGAGGGTGCCGAAATCTTGACCGGTGTTGATCGCTCCGTCAAAGAAATTGAGGTAAGTTGGAAACGCGGCCAAGGTTGCGGAAAGGTTTGCCGGACCGAAGTAGGCTGTGTACCAGTTCACGGCGAAAATAAACTGGTTCGTCAGGTGAGGCGTGAGGACCAACGTGTCATTTAACTGGCCTTCGTACTCGGGCTGGGTAGAAACGGTGTTGAAGGTAGGACTCACAAAGCTCGTATAAGTCGGCTGCGTGCCGCGGTCCATCTTGAAACGGCCGAACAATCGATGCTTGTCATTGATGTTCCAATCACCGCGAGCTGTAATAAGGTATTCTTTGTTGATGTTCGATGCGCTGCCCTCTGCGGCGTTCTCACAAGCTGTATCCACACCGAATACGCCCCCGTTGCCGGTAGGTGTACCCGCAAACCCTCCGCAACCAAGATTCCCGCTCGAATCCTGCAAAGGCCCCGGTCCAGTTGTAACTGGAACAGCATTCCTGCCACTCGGAGAAGCGTTATATAGCGCGAATGCTTGCTGATACAACGGGATCGAAGCGGCCGGAACATGCGCGAGCGCGTAAGTCTGGAACGCAGCCGTCGGAAAGACCGCCTGACCTGCAGCAGGCAGCACGTATCGCAGCCCCTCGTAGTCAGCGAAGAAGAACACCGTGTCTTTGATAATGGGGCCGCCCGCATTCGCAGCCCACTCGTTCGATACAGCCTTTTGTCTTCCTGCACCTGAGTTGTTGCGGAACCAGTCATTCGCGTTCAGTACGTCGCCGTTATAGTAGTAGTTTGCTTGTCCATGGAATTGATTGCCGCCTGACTTGGTCGTGTAGTTGATGATCGCGCCGGCTGCTCGGCCATACTGCGAACTATATCCATTGAGTACAACAGAGGCCTCAGAAATTTCACCCTGGCCAAGGGTCAGGTTTGACGAACCCGAGTTGTTCAGATTCAGGAAGGGATCTTCGTCATCGAAACCGTTCAGCACGTACAAGTTTGAGGTTCCGGGAAGGCCGTCGGCGCTGAAGTTGCCGTACGCACCGCCAGCGTTTACCACTACCCCGGGCACAGTGAATGCCACGGTCGTTATGTCACCACCCGGCGCTGGAAGATTCTGCACCTGCTCCTGCGTGAACGTCGTTACCAGCGCAGGGGATTGCGTATCGGTCAACTGAGCCGCTTGTGCTGAAACGGTGACCGTCTGGTTCGAGCTCGCGATGCTGAGTGTCAGGTCGACGCTGGCTACCTGACCCAGCAAAACGTTCGCAGTGCCCTGGACTTCCGACATGCCAGCACCGGCGCCAGCAATCTGGTATGTCGATGGTTTCAGCAGATTGAAGGAGTACCGCCCTTGTTCGTTCGTGGTCGTGGTCGCCACAGCGCCTGTTGCTTTATCCGTAATCTTCACGGTCGCGCCTGGAACAACCGCTCCGGTTGTGTCGATCACCGTACCGGTCAAAGAGCCGGTTGTAGCGGTTTGTGCGCTGGCTACCGAGACAAAACCGTTCGTAGTCGGAACAATCGCTGAGAGGAAAGTTGAAGCCAAAACTGCAGTGGCAGAGCGGATCAGATTAAGATGATGGCTGCGCATACTGCCCTGAACATGCAATCACTCTTCCAAAGCGCTCCACATCAGAAAACTTCGTAAGCATGCGCAAATCCGCGTTTCTACTCGACCGAAAGACAAGGCCCACCAGCAGATGCCGAGAAACCGTTTACCTTTAGTTTTATTTTCTATAGAAATGTCCAGTTTTGCGTACGGACGAGAAGACTAGTCAGAGCGTTTGAGGTGGGAAACATGTTGAAACGCACCCTAAGCGCCCACAACCCGGATAGCGTAGGGGCAGTCGTCAAGCCTTTACGCATCCTCATCCAGCTCCTGCTCACCCTCTGGCTCGGTGCGGAGGCCTTCTTTCCGGCGGTCGCGGCGAGTGCATTCGGGGTATTGCCGAACAAGTACGCGGCCGGGCTTGTGGTCCGTCACTGCCTGCTCATTCTTCACACGGAGGGGCTTGTCGGCGGGTCGGTCTTGCTGGTCCTGTTACTCGTCGCGCAGCGGACCAGGGCATATACGCGCACCCTGCTGGGCCCGGTCCTGTGCACGGTTGCCATGCTCGGGCTGACCGGGTTTTCGCAGTGGAACGTGATGCCGCGCATGGAGCGGGACCGGCTCGCGGTCGGCGGCGACATCGACAAGGCAGCGATGGCCGACCCGCACCGGCTTGATTTTGAACGGCTCCATGTCGCCAGCGTCCGCCTGGAAGGGGGCGTTCTCCTGGCCGGCATCGCGGCTGTTGTGCTTCTGTCCCTTACACCCCAGCGGCAAACGGAACGATACCCCGCCCTTTGATTGCCAGGTCCTCGGACCGGGCACGGCCCACCGGCATCCGTCCTCGGCCCGACCGCCGCAAAACGTACAGCTGACCCAGGCGCTACCCCTTCGCCGTCCAGTCGTACACCACGCCAGTGGCCTGTTCCGACAGACTCCACAACCGGGGGCCGGCAGCAGGATCCTGGGCCCTGGCCGACACCTTCGCCGGGGCCGGGTTGCCGCTGTACTCGCCGAAGCCGTCCGGCCCGTAGTAGCCGCCCGCTTCCACACCAGGGGCAGTCGCGGCATAAAGCTGGGGCAGGGCTCCCTCCGCATCGCTCTGGCCGATCACACCCAATACGACGGGGATGATGTACTTCGGCGGACCGGTCATCTCGCGCACGATCGCGGTCGAGGACAAGCCGGGATGCGCCGACACGCTCACCAGCTTTGCCCCGTGCGCCGCGCTTTGGCGTTGCAGCTCTCGCCCGTAGATCAGCATCGCCAGTTTGGTTTGCGAGTAGGTCTTCATCGGGCCGTAGCCTTTTTCATGCTGAATGTCGGCCCAGTCCATGGTTCCGCGCTTGTGCGCGTTGCTCGATACGCTCACGACTCGCGCCGCGCCTGAGCGCAGCAGCAGGGGCAGCAGCAGCCCGGTCAACGCAAAGTGGCCCAGGTAGTTCACAGCCAACTGCGTCTCGAAACCGTCCACCGTCACCTCTCGTTTGGGCAGGGCCATGACGCCGGCATTGTTGACGAGAATATCGATCGGTTCCCCGGCAGCCACGGCAGCCGAGGCGAACTCGCGCACGGATGCCAGCGATGAAAGATCAAGCTTCGCCACGTGCACCTGCGCCGAGGGCTGTTCGGAGCGGATGCGCGCGGCGGCCGCTTCTCCGCGCTCGATCGATCGGCAGGCCATCACAACCTGCGCGCCGGCCCGGGCCAGCTCCCGTGCGGTCTGGAAGCCCAGACCGATGTTCGCGCCAGTCACAATCGCGCGCTTGCCCGCCTGGCTCGGTATGTCTTTTGCAGTCCATCTTCCCGCCATCCTGTGTCAATCCTTTCCCGCGCGATTCGCGCTCCAAACCTTGTAAAGGCCCCACGCAGCCAGCGTGCAGCAGTCTTTGATGCGCCCGGCGAGCAGCATCTGTTCAAACTCCGCGACCGGGACTCGATGGAGCGTCAGATCGTCCTCTTCCGGGTCAAACTCCGTCTTCCCCGGCGTCAGCTCCGTCGCCAAAAATGCATGCTGCTGCTGGTTGCAAAAGCCATAGGCGACCCACATTGGCCCGAGATACTCGAGCTGCCCGGCGCGAAAACCCGTCTCCTCGCGCAGTTCGCCGACCGCCAGCTCGCGGATGTCGACGTCCGGGTCTTCCCAGCCGCCCTGCGGAAACTCCAGGCAGACCTCGCCCACCGTGTACCGGTACTGCTGCACCAGGTGCAGCGTGTCGCCAGCCAGCGGAATAATCACGGCGCAGGGGTGTTTTTCGACCACACCGTAGATGCCTTTGGCGCCGTCCGCGCGTTCAATCTCGTCCTCCCGGACCCGCATCCAGCGATTGCGGTACACCTCGCGCGTCGCGAGCGTCCTGATGCCCATGTACCGCAGTGTACCTCCCCCCTGCCGGCGCGTTAGATTGATGAGCAAAGAGGTGCAGCTTTGGCAGACAGGTATTTCATGGGTCTGGATGTCGGGACAGGCGGCACCCGATGCCTGCTGATCCATGCCGACGGCGAGATTGCAAGCTCCGCGGCCAGCGAGCACGCGCCGTTCCGCGCCCCGCGGCCGGGCTGGGCCGAGCAGGACCCCGCAGACTGGTGGCGCGCCGCGCAGCAGGCCATCCGCGACACCCTGGCGCAGGCGCCCGAGGGAGCGGCGGGCCGGATCGGGGCCATCGGCCTGACCGGACAGATGCACGGAGCCGTGCTGCTGGACCGGGACGGCAACGCCCTGCGGCCGTCGCTGATCTGGTGCGACCAGCGCACCGGTCCTCAGTGCGACTGGCTTCACCGGGAGGTTGGGGGGCGCGACCGGCTGATCGAGCTCGTAGCCAACCCGGCGCTGCCGAACTTTACCTTGACCAAGCTGCTGTGGGTGCGGGAGCACGAGCCCGAGGTGTGGGCCCGCCTGGCCCATGTGCTCTGCCCCAAGGACTACGTGCGCTTCCGGCTGACCGGCACTTACGCCATGGATGTGCAGGAGGCCTCGGGGACGCTGCTGCTCGATGTTGCGCACCGCCGGTGGTCGAGTGAGGTGGCGCGGGTAGCCGGGGTGCGGGAGGAGTGGCTGCCGGAGCTGTGGGAGTCGCCCGAGGTCTGCGCCAAAGTGTCGGACGAGGGTTCGCGCTTGACCGGTTTGCCTGCCGGCACGCCGGTGGTGGCCGGCGCAGGCGACCAGGGCGCAGGCGCGGTCGGCATGGGCATCCTGCAGCCGGGGTCGGTTTCCGTCACCATCGGCACCTCGGGCGTGGTGTTTGCCGCCACCGCCGCGCCCACCTTTGACCCAGGGGGACGCCTCCATACCTTTTGCCACGCCGTACCGGGCCGCTGGCACGTGATGGGGGTAACGCAGGCGGCCGGGCTGAGCCTGCGCTGGCTGCGCGATCTGCTTGCGCCCGGTGCGGGTTATGACGCACTGACAGGGGAAGCGACGGTCGTGCCCGCCGGTGCCGAAGGGCTGCTATGGACGCCGTACCTGCTGGGTGAGCGCACGCCGCACCTGGACCCCACGGCGACCGCGGCCTTTGTCGGACTGACGGCGGGGCACAGCCGCGGGCACCTGGTTCGCGCTGTGCTGGAAGGGGTGGCTTACTCGCTGCGCGACAGCTTTACGCTGTTTGCCGAGATGGGTGTGCCGGTCACGGGGGTGCGTCTGGGCGGGGGCGGCGCTCGTTCGCAGCTCTGGCGGGCTATTCAGGCAGCTGTTTATGGGCACACCTGCGACGTACTGGTCGCCGAGGAGGGTGGCGCTTACGGCGCGGCGCTGCTGGCCGGGGTCGGCGGCGGCGGGTGGCCCACGGTCGATGCCGCCTGTGCTCAGGCGATCCAGGTGGCCGAGCGAATCGAGCCTGATCCGGCGGTCGTGGAACGCTATGAGCGCGGTTACCGGGCTTACCGGCAGCTTTACCCCGCGCTCAAGGGATTGCAGGGCTGACTGGCTGCACTATCATCGCGATGGCGGTGCCCGAACATGGCAACAGCGGCAAGCTCGATACCGATTGAGGTCTATCTGCGTTCCGGCTCTGAGTATGAACCGGACGCGGAGTATGTGGATGGTGTGATTGAGGAGCAAGCCATGGGGCAGTGGGATCACGCAACCTGGCAAGCGGCATCGATGCAGTGGTTTGTAGCTCACGCCGCTGAATGGCACATCCGGGTTCTGCCCGAACTCCGCCTTCGAGTCTCCCCGACCCGAGTACGGATCCCGGATGTTGCGGTTCTCGATCGCGACCAGCCGAAGGAGCCAGTGCCCACTCGCCCTCCATTCGCGGTTTTTGAGGCGCTTTCTCTGGAAGATACCTTCCCATAAACCATGCGCCATTTAGCCGATTTTGCAGCGTTGTCGTGGTTCATATCTGGGTGATCGACCCGGAAACAAACAGCTACTATCAATTCATCCAAGACAAGCTGGTCACTCCACGGGCAGCTTGGCCCGGTATCCATCGCGCGCGATCACATCGTACTTCAACGACTTATGTTTTTCGTCCTGCATCCTGAGCGGGTTGCCCTCATCATCCACTAACTGCACCTGGATATGCCGGTAACTGCCGTCCTGCCTTGTGTTGGTCGGGCGATAAGACAGCACATACTGGTTGCGGATCGAATCGTTGATCTGGTGGAAGATATCCGGCATCTCTCCCTGGAAGCGGGGAAAGAACGCCTGGCCGCCGGTCATGCGCGCAAAGCTCGATAACTGGTTGTCGGCCTGCAGGTAGTCGATCTCACGCGAACCGCCCATCGCCCCCCGGCTTTCGGCCATCACTCGCGCAAACTGCCCAGTGCCGATTGCGAAAATCGTTACATTCGGAGTCGCTTTGATCTTTTGCAGCACCTTGTCGAGCGTGATTTTTGAGAAAGTATCCCGACCCGAGGACACCAGGATCATGTACTTACGCCCTTCAATCCGGCTCATCCGGTCCAGCGTTTCATACACCGCGTCAAATAGGTTGGTTTCACGCCAGGTCGGAATGGTCATTGAGTTAAGCGCCTGCGCCACGAGGCGTTTGTCCTGTGTAAAGTCTGTCAGGATCTCCGTGTGCATGTCATAAGTCATCACGGCGATGTAATCGTCCGGGCGCAGCTGCTGCGCAAAGGCATAAGTTGCATTGCGCATGTCATAAACAAAGTAATAGTTAGTGGCCGCAAATTCCGTCAGCAGCACCGCTGTGATCGGTGCCTGGGTGCGTGCGAACGAGCTGATCGGCTGCGGCTTGCCGTCCTCAAACACCCTGAAGTTCGCCTGCTGCAGGTTGGGCACAAACTGGTGCGTTTTTTCAAGGATGACGCCCACGTCCACGTTGACCACCGGTACGTCCACTCGCAAGGAATAATTGGAAAGCTCCGGTGGGTTCTTGATCACAGGTTCAGCAGCCGTCGGCGGCGGCGGGGGTGGCGCGTCTTTCTTTTTAGGCAGCGCGATCGAGCCATTATCGCCGCCGGGGCCGCCCCCCTCGGCGGGTGCCGTTTGGTCAGGCTGCTGCTGGGGCGGGTTCACCGGCTGCTGCGCGTGGGCCAGCGAAGCTGCTACAAAGCATGCAGCGGCAAAACAGGCGGCATGAAGCCGGGAACGACGGGCCGGGGGAAACGATGCACTCACTCGGGGAACTCCAGGCGGAAACATAGGCTGCCGATATTGTCCGGCGATGGTGACTTTGCCGCAAGCCGGGCCGGCCGGCCGCGGCTTTCCGGCTAATCTAGTAGACGTGCCCACCGCTCAAAAGGCCCCGCGTCTTGCAGCACTCCTCCTGTTCTGCTTTCCTGTCCTGTCACAAAACACCCCACCGCCCTCAAGCGCGGGTGTGTTTCCCCTGGCCGGCATCTACGCGGGCCTCCACGGCACGGCCTATACGGTCTTCGAGGGCACCGTCCCCGAGCCGTTCGGCGTGGACATTCTGGGCGTTCTTCACAACGCGCAAGGGCCGGGTGAGGACCTCATCCTGGCGCGGCTGACCGGCACCAAGGCCGAGTACACCGGCGTCGTGGCCGGCATGAGCGGCAGCCCGGTGTATATCGACGGCAAGCTCGTCGGCGCGCTGGCGTTTCGTATCGGCGAGTTTTCCAAGGAGCCGATTGCCGGCATCACCCCCATCGCCCAGATGCTCGCGGTCCGCGACCTCGACAGCCCGTCCGGACGCCCGTTCGGCAGTGCACCGGCTGCTGTCGCGACGACGGAGGCCCACCCGATCGAAACGCCGCTCGTCTTTACGGGCTTTTCCCCCGCCGCGCTTGATCTTTGGAAGCAGCACGTGCCTGCCCTGGGCCTTGCGCCCGGCATGGCACCGCAGGCAGGGCTGGGCGGCGGCCAGGGCTCACCCGGGGCAGCGCAAGGCCCGCCGCTCGGGCCCGGCTCTGCCGTCAGTGCCCTGCTGGTCTCGGGCGACATGGAGATCGCTGCTACCTGCACCGTTACCTACCTCGATGCCGGCCACCTGCTCGCCTGCGGTCACCCGCTCACCCAGTTCGGCGCGGTCAGCCTGCCCATGACCGAGGCCGAGGTCGTCGCCACGCTCGCCTCCCCCGCGGGCTCGTTCAAGATCGTCAACACCGGCCGGACAGTCGGGGCGTTCACGCAGGATCGCCAAACCGCCATCGGCGGCCTCCTTGGCATGCAGGCACGCATGATCCCGGTCGAGATCGCGCTTCATCGCGAAGGCGGCACCACCCCGCGCACGCTGCACCTGCGTGTGCTTGACCAGCCTCAGCTCACACCGACCGCCCTGCTGGTCACCCTCTTCCAGGCCCTGCAGGAAACGCCGGAGTACGCGGAAGAAGACAGCTACCGGGTCCACGCGACCGTTCAGCTCGCCGGCTACCCGCCCGTCGAAGTCCGCACCCTGTCCGCGCCCGGCGGCCTGTTCCCTGCCCCGCTCGCGGCCGCGCTCAATGTCAGCTCTCGCTTTTCCGCGCTCTACAACAGCGGCGAGCGCCGCTCCTCGTTCGCCGGCGTTCATATCGATGTGGAAGCCCTGCCCGGCCGCCGTGCCGACACCCTGCTCCGGGCCGAGGTCGAGCAAACCTCCATTCACTCCGGCGACCGCATCAACGTCAGCGCAACCATTGCCCCTTATCGCGGCGAGCCGCGCACCCTGCATCTCCCCGTGACCCTGCCGGCCTCGCTGCCCTCCGGCGACCTGCGTCTCCTGGTGAGCGACGGCCCCACCCTGGATCGCATGCTCGCAGCCGGCCGCTCCAACTCAGGCACTCCTTTGAGCGGCACGGTCGCGCAGCTCAACAGCCTCCACCCGGACGACCAGCTTTACCTGACCCTGCTGGCACCCTCGGCCGGCGTCAGCGTGGAAGGGCAGGCGCTCGGCTCGGTGCCCTTGTCCATCGCCAATCTGCTTGTGCCCGCCCATGAGCGCGACCGCGGTTCGCTCCACAGCGAGTCCGCGGAGACCCTGGCCACCGTGCCGCTCCATGCCAGCTTCGTCGGAGAGCAGGTTCTTACAATCCGGGTAGAATAGCCTTCGCGCCGGGCGGGGCCGAACCGGCCGCACCAGACGGAACCGGATCGAATCAGATCGAGCCAGGCCGAACCAGATCGAAGAAAGAGAACAACACACGTCCATGATCCATGGGTATGCCGTACACGCCGCCGGTGCCGAGATCCACAGCTACAAGTACGAGCCCGGCGAGCTATGCCCGGACGACGTGGAAGTCGCTGTTTCGCACTGCGGCGTGTGCCACAGCGATGTCCACCTGATCGATAACGACTGGGCCCTGAGCAGGTTTCCGTTTATCCCCGGGCACGAAATCATCGGCACGGTCAGCGCAACCGGGGGTGCCGTCCACCACCTCAAGGTGGGCGACAAGGTCGGCGTCGGCTGGCAGGCCGGCTCGTGCGGGCACTGCGAGTGGTGCCGCCGCGGCGAAGAAAACCTGTGCGCGCAAGCCCTGCCCACCTGTGTCGGCCGCCATGG
Source organism: uncultured Acidobacteriaceae bacterium (assembly GCA_964248025.1). GTDB lineage: Bacteria > Acidobacteriota > Terriglobia > Terriglobales > Acidobacteriaceae > EB88. The sequence continues at coordinate 12,877 of CAXTWU010000035.1, forward strand.
CGGCTTTGCCGACAGGGTCCGCGTCAATGCCCGTTTCGCGGTGCCGGTTCCTGCCGGCATGGATGACGCCTCCACCGCTCCCCTGCTCTGCGGCGGCATCACGGTCTACTCGCCGATGCGTCTTCACGGCATTCATCCTGCTTCCCGCGTCGGGGTGGTCGGAATCGGCGGCCTGGGGCACCTGGCGCTTCAGTTCGGGCGCGCGTTCGGAGCCGAGGTCACGGCGTTTTCTTCTTCCCCGGCCAAGGAAGAAGAAGCCCGGAGGCTCGGCGCTCACCACTTCCTCAGTACGCGCGAAACCAAGTCGCTGAAGGCCGTAGCCGGCCAGTTTGACCTAATTCTGTCGACGATTGACGGGGAGCAGGACTGGGCCGCCTATGTACAGGCCCTGCGCCCGCATGGCGCACTGGTGTTTGCCGGCCTGATGCCCAAACCCGTGTCGCTGCCCGTGCAGCCGCTCATCGCAGGCATTCGCGGCGTCTCCGGCTGCGTTACCGGCAGCCCGGTGCAGATCGCCGAAATGCTCTCCGTCGCGTCCCGCCACAGGATCGCCGCCGTGGTTGAAACCTACCCGATGCGCGAAGCCAACGCCGCGGTCGAGCGCACCCGCAAAAGCGCCTCCCGCTACCGGGCCGTGCTTGCGGTCTAGGTCGCGGCAGCAGGCTGGTAGACTCCTGAGGTGACGATGCGGTTCCCCCTTGCCCTTCTTTGCTGCCCTTTCTTCGTCCCCTTCGCCGCCCACTCGCAGGGCACCCACCTTTGGACAGAAAGCACCGCGGCCGATTGGGAAAAGGGCCGTCCCAAGGCCATCTCCATCGGCAGCGACGGCGTTCTTTCTACTGGACTGCCCATTTCCGTCGCTGCCGCCTTGACCGCCGCCGACGTTTGGGCCGCGACCAGTGACTCCGCCGGCAACGCCTATGTCGCGACCGGCTCGCCCGCACAGGTGGTCCGCGTCGCGCCCGACGGTACGCAGACCGTGCTGTTCACAGCCAAAGACCTGAGCGTGCAATCGCTGGCGCTACGCGGCGATAGCTTATATGCCGCCACTTTGCCGTCAGCCCGCGTGTTCCGCATCGCCCTGCGGCCGGGAGCGAAACCGCTCGATGAAACCACAGCACCAATCGTTTTCGACGCCGCGCAGACCGCCGCAAAGCCGAAGTACATCTGGGCCATGGTGTTCGATCCTGCCGGCCGTTTGTACCTGGCCAGCGGTGCACCGGGGGCTGTGTACCGCGTCGACCTGAGTGCCAAACCGGACAGCAAGCCGGAACTCTTCTTTGAAAGCGACGAACCCCACATTCGTTCGCTGCTGCTTGCCCCCAACGGCGACTTGCTGGCCGGCTCCGACGGCACCGGGCTCGTGTACCGCATCCAGCCCTCCGGCAAGGCTCTTGTTCTTTTCGAGGCACCCAAGCGCGAGATCACCTCGCTCGCTTTCGGGGCCGATGGGGCGCTGTACCTTGCGGCGGTTGGCGAAAAAGGCCGGTTGACCACCGCCGCGCCGCTGCCGGTCGGGGGTGTCTCGGCCGTGCCTACCGCCACCGTCACCGTCACGGTCGTCCAGCCCGGCTCAAAGGAGGCCGTCAGCAACAATACCGCCGTCCCGGACGGCTCGGAGGTTGACCGCATTCCGGCTGCGCCGTCCGAAGCACCACGTCGTATCTGGGCCGCGCACGACGATGTGATCTACAGCCTCCTACCCACCAAGGACGGCCTGCTTGCCGCGACCGGGAACCGGGGCCGCGTGTACCGGCTCCACGACAATGGCAGTTCCGAGGACGTGGCCCATGCCGAGGCCGGGCAGGTGATCGGCTTTGCCCCGGCCCCGAACGGCGAGCTCTACCTGCCGGCCGCGAACCCGGCCAAGCTGCTCCGCCTCGGCTCCCCCGCATCGACAACCGGTGTGCTCCAAAGCGAGGTGTTTGACGCCACCGAGCCCGCGCTTTGGGGCCGGGCCGAGGTAATCAGCGACAGTGGTGCAGGCCGGGGCGCGGACGCTTACACCCTTGAGGCCCGCACCGGCAACATCGACAACCCGGCGCGCAACTGGAGCGACTGGAAGCAGGTCCGCCTTACCGACCCCACGCTGGGCCAACCCCAGGCCCGATTCGCCCAGTGGCGGCTGACGCTGCAGCCCGGCGCACGCGTGCAATCGGTCGCGCTCAATTACCTGCCGGCCAACACGGCACCCGATGTCGACGAGATCCTGGTGGCACCCGGCACCCGGGTCAACGCCGCCGCCAACCAGCCCAGCTATCCCCAGCAAACCACCCTCACCTTTGCCTCCCAGGGCGGGGGCGCGATCAACCTCGACAACAACAGCCCGCAAGCCCCGCTCAGCGCCATGCGCGACAAGGGTTCGGTCACGGTACGCTGGGCCGCGCACGACGACAACGGCGATGAGCTGCGCTTTTCCGTCTTTTTTCGCGGTGCCGGCCAGCCCACGTGGCGGCTGCTGAAGGCCGACCTCGCCGATCGTTACTACAGCTTCGACGCCAACCTGCTCCCGGACGGGCCTTACCGCCTGCGGGTGGTCGCGACGGACGCCCCATCGCATCCCGCGGGCGCGGCACTCACGGGCGAGCGCGTCAGCGATCTGTTCCAAGTCAGCACCGCCACCCCGCGTATTGCGGCGCTCGCGGCCCGGCGCGAGGGGTCCGCTCTCCGCGTCACCGCTACCGCTGCCGGTACGCACACGCCCATCGCTCGTGCCGAGTACTCGCTTGACGCTGCTGCCTGGCAGTATGTGGAGCCTGTCGGCCGATTGTCGGACGCCCCTACCGAGCAGTACGATTTCGCCGTCCCCCTCTCCGGGCCGGCCGCGCCCGGCCCGCACATCCTAAGCCTGCGCGTGTTTGACCGCTTTGACAACGCAGGCTCGGCGGAGATTTCGATCCCGTGACGGCCTTCGCCCGCCCCAACCCGCTGGAGAGCCGTTCCCGTGCGCTTTGAGCTGTTCATTGCCGCGCGCTACCTGCGCGCCCGCCGGCGCGAAGCCGTCATCGGCATCGTCACTGCCATCTCGGTCGCCGGGGTCGCCATCGGGGTCGCGTCCCTGATTCTCGCCCTGTCTATCACCACCGGCATGCGGCGCGACCTGCAGCAACGGCTCCTTTCCGCCACCGCGCACGTGTCCCTGCTGCGGGTCGCCAACGACGGCATGCGCGACTGGCGGCCCCTGCTCGCGCGCCTGCGGCAGCTGCCCCACGTCGTCGCGGCGGCCCCCGGCATCTATGAGCCGGTGCTGGTTTCTCGTGGAGCCCACTCCGGCGGCGCGCTGCTCAAGGGCATCGTACCCGGCGACGAAAACAACGTCAGCGACATTCTGCGGGCCACGACCGCCGGCAGCGCGAATGCCCTGTCGCAACCCGAGGGTGTGGAGGGCGGGACGCCGCCGGTCGTGCTGGGCTACGACCTGGCCGCCACCCTCGATGCTCATCCCGGCGACACCGTCGTCGTTACCAGCCCGCAGGGCGAGCTGACGCCCTACGGCTTGGTGCCCAAGTACCAACGCTTCGTGGTCACCGGCATCTTTCATTCCGGCTTTTACCAGTACGACTCCGGCTTCGGCTTTGTGCGGCTCCGTGACGCCCAAACCCTCTTTGGCGAGCCCGACCTAGTTTCCATCCTGTCCTTCAAAGTTGACGACCTGGACCACGCCGACACGATCGGCCGCGAGATCGAGCAGGCCGCAGGCCCGGGTTTCAGCACCACCAACTGGATGGAACAGAATCGCGAGCTGTTCCGCGCCCTCAAGCTCGAGCAGCTCGTCACCTTCGTGGTCATCGGCCTGATCGTCTGCGTCGCCGCCCTCAACATACTGGTGGCTCTCACCATGATGGTGATGGAAAAGACGCGCGAAATCGCCGTACTGTCGGCCATGGGCGTCGCGCCGGGCCAGATCCGGGAGATTTTTCTGCTGCAGGGCATTCTGATCAGCGCCCTCGGGACCATGATCGGCCTCGTGCTCGGCTATGGCATCGCCGTCGTTTGCGGTCACTATCACCTGATCCACCTGTCGGCCGATGTTTACTCGATCGATACCCTTCCCTTCGCGCCCCGCTTCGCGGATGGCGTACTGGTCACCGGGCTGTCGCTCGGCGTAGCCATGCTGGCCACGCTGTACCCGTCCGCGTCGGCAGCGCGGGTGATGCCCGCTGAGGCCCTGCGTTATGAGTAGCCCTTCCCCGCTTCTCTCGCCACCCGGCCTGCACCCTTCGCCCGCTTCCGATTCCCTGGTGCGCATCGTCCAACTCACCAAGTTCTACGGAAGCGGAGAGCGCCAGCTCCGGCTCTTCGATAACCTCAGCTTTTCCGTCCCGCAAGGGCAAGTTCTCGCCATCGTCGGCCCTTCCGGCATCGGCAAAAGCACGCTGCTGCACATGATGGGCGCGCTGGACCGGCCGTCCTCGGGCGAAGTCTGGTGCGGCGAGGTCGCCGTGAGCCGCTTGTCGGGCGACAAGGCAGCACGCTTTCGCAACCGCGAGGTGGGCTATGTATGGCAGTTCCACTACCTTCTGCCGGAGTTCACAGCGGTCGAAAACGTAGCCATGCCGCTGCTGGCCCGCGGCGAACGGTCGCGCCGGGCGGTTGAGCAGGCGCGCGGCTGGCTTGAGCGCGTCGGCCTGGCCGACCGGGCGCACCACCGGGCGGGCGAGCTTTCGGGCGGCGAACAGCAGCGCGTCTCGCTCGCCCGGGCGCTCGTCACCGAGCCCCGGCTGCTGCTGGCCGACGAGCCCACCGGCGACCTGGACAGCGCTACCTCCGAGGGCATTTTTTCGCTGCTGGACGCCGTACACGCGGAAAGCGCCCTTACCACGGTGTTGGTCACCCACAACATGGCGCTGGCAAAGCGATGCCACCGTGTGTTACGGCTAACGCATGATGGCATGAACGAGGTGCCAAGGGCGGAGCTCGAACACCTATAGAGTAATAAGAGGCGGGAATTTTCCGATTCCT
>CAXTWU010000036.1:0-6285 GCA_964248025.1 uncultured Acidobacteriaceae bacterium
ACCGGCGTCGCGTAAGCAGCATGGTGCAGTACGCCACCATCACCGCGCCGTTCACGGGTGTTGTAACCGCTCGCTACGCCGACGCAGGTTCACTGATTCCGGCCGGCACATCGGAAGGCAACGCACAGGCTGTGGTCCGTCTTGCCCAGAGCGGCGTACTGCGTCTTCGCATGCCGGTACCGGAGCAGGACGTGTCTCTGGTCCACATAGGGTCGACGGTTCAGGTTCATGTGCAAGCAACAGGGCAGCAGTTCCCAGCACTGTGGTCCGCTACACCCGCAATGTCACCGATGCCACGCGTACGATGTTGACCGAGGTGGATGTGAAGAACCCCGGCCTGACCCTCACGCCGGGGATGTATGCCGTGGTCACCTTCAACCTCAAGCAGAAAAGCGATGCGCTGATTATGCCTGCGGCTGCGCTCATCCAGGGAGATCAGCCGACCGTGCTGATCGTCGATGGAACGGGGCATGTGCAGCGGCGAGCGATCGGACTCGGCATCGCCAGCGCCAACCTCCAAGAGGTGACCTCCGGACTGCGAGCCGGCACCATCCAGTTCGACGGTACCCGCGGGCGCCTCTTGTTCGCGTCAGCCGTCGCCGATCTCTGCTTTGCCTGGGCAGACAGCCGCGCGAAACGGCCAGGCAGCGTCCCCTGTTCCAGCCAACACGGTGCCGATCACACGCGAACAGGCCGAAAGGCTCGCTCTCAAGAACAATCCACGCATCACCGCCGGCCAACTGCTTGCGTTGGCTGCCGGGCAGGTCACACGTGAGGTTCGCTCCCAGGAACTGCCGCAGGTCGAGGGATACATCACGGCGGTCAAGGCGGAGGACGCAAGCCGGGTCGGCGCGGGCGAACTGAACTCTTCGCGCCTGTACACCCACGCCGGCACCGGCGGAACGCTGCAGCAGCTGCTCATCGACTTTGGACACACGCGGAACCTGGTGAGCCATGCCAACCTGCTGGCGAAAGCGCAGGGCCGAATCGCCGCGGCCACCGAACAGGACGTGTTGCTGGCGACCGACCAGGCCTTCTACCGTCTGCTGAACGCGCAATCCCTGCTGCAGGTAGCGCAAGCCACAGTGCAGGCGCGCGGCAGTGTTCAAAGCCTCGCGCAGGCACTGACCAGGAGCGCCCTGAAAAGCACGCTTGATCTGGAGGTTGCCTCGGCGGATCTGTCCCAATCGCAGCTGTTGGAGCTCGACGCCGAAACAGATGTAGCGGCGGCCGCAGCCGCGTTAACGGCCCTGCTGGCCGCGCCTGCCGACACGGTTTATCGCGCGGTAGAGGCTGAGGGCGCCATCTCCCCACCCTCGACGGATGTGCATGCACTAATGGAGGTCGCGCAGGGGCAGCGTCCCGATCTCCAGGCGCTCCAGTTCAACGTGCAGGCAGACCAGAAGCTTGCCCGGGCCCAGCAATTGCAGTACCTGCCCAGCATCTCGGCCCTGGCTACGGGCGGCGCAACCCCTGTGCGCCCCGACGGCGTTTTCGCTGAAAACTGGTATGCGGCCGCGGGGGTCAATCTCAGCATTCCACTCTTCACCGGCTTTCGCATCCACGCGCAGGCGGAGGAGGCACGCTTCCGTGCGCAGGCAGAAGCCAGGCAGGCAGCGGATCTTTCCAACAACATATCACGCGATGTGCGCGTCGCAACGCTCAACGCGCAAACGGCATTTCGTCGCATCGCCGTGACAGAAACATTTCGCCGGCAAGCCGAGCAGGCCTTGAGCCTGGCTCAAACGCGTTACAAGCTGGGGCTAAGCTCGATCGTTGAGCTGAGTCAAGCACAGCTGCAGAGCACGGAGGCCGCCGTCTCCGCGGTCAACGCTCACTTCGATTACATGCTTGCGCTGCGCACCCTCGACTATTCTCAGGGGAAGCTCAGTCCGTAAACTCAGTCCATAGACTCAGTCCGTCGATATGGGAGCCGCGAAACCCAGCGAGAGCCAGATAAACTAGCCCCGGAAGGGACTCGGCTGAAGCCTGGACAAGAGGGCATCTTGCCATGGGCATCACCTCCGGATGACCGGGGGCTCTGCACTCCAACAAAGGTGAGGATGACGGGCCACGATCCTGCCGCAGGGATCCAATTCGAAGGAGAAGCGTATGGAGATCAAAAAGGCAGGTTCACAACCTTCCGGCAAGGGTCCGGCAGACTGGTTCACCGGGACGGTACGCATCGATCCTTTATTCACTGCACCCGACCCCGCGTTTGTGGCGGGCGCGAGCGTGACGTTTGAGCCTGGAGCACGCACCGCATGGCACACCCACCCGCTTGGTCAAACGCTGATCGTGACCGCCGGAGCAGGATGGGCGCAGCGGGAGGGCGGAGCCGTCGAACAGATCTTCCCCGGGGATGTGGTATGGTTTGCGCCGCGCGAGAAGCATTGGCACGGAGCGACGCCCACCACGGCCATGACCCATATCGCGATTCAGGAGAAAAAGGACGGAACGGTGGTTGATTGGCTGGAACCCGTCAGCGATCAACAGTACAGCCGGTAACGAGCCCCGGCCCAGCCTGAAGATCATGGCCAGGAGCGACCGCTTCACACAAACAAGGTTGCTCTAATGACCGGCGCTGCCGGCGGCCGTCGCCTGCCCCGCCGAGGGTGCGATGGAGGCTGGCCGTCTTTGCCGCCGAGTGCGGGCCAGGCCACACAGGTTAGCTCCGCAGTGACAAGCTCGACCGCTTGCGTGGCCGAGCCGCTCGGAGGTTCGATCAAAGAGTTCAGAGCTGAACGCGAAGACGCAAGACGGCCAACTCTTCGCGGTCATAAGTACCGAGAAGGCGCGTCCCTTCCGCGACAAGCCTTGTCTTTGTCAGGATGCTTCATCTTTATGGTTCGGCAGAGCGGGCAGCGAAACTTCCGCTTGCCATGGTAGATATGCCCCTTCAACTCCAGCATCGCGACACGACATCGCTTACACGTCACACCGCTCCCCCATCCCCAACGGCCTCACGCGCTCGCCGTCGTAAACCCGACATGGCTCGAAACGCATTCCGCCCTTATCCCTTTTACGTTCCCCGCCTGCGTAGAAGCCCTTTCCGCAGCGGCCCGTACCGCACTATGTTCCAAGATGCACCTGTCGCCCTTCGGTGCCGGCAGGATGTCAGCGATAGGTGGCGAGGTTCAGCCCGGACGAGAGCAGGAAAGGCACCGGCCTGACCCGTTCGATGGATCTCTTGCCGCAGTCGCGATAGCCGCTTCTTTCCAGGTGACTTAGTCTAACCTCGGATCGACGGATACCCGGAACCCCGCGAAGATGGACGAGACTTACAGCCTGGCACAGGTGAAAGAGCGCAGCATCGGAGCTCTGTTCTTTTCCATCTTCGGAGGGCTATGGCTCGGTATCAACTTCTCCGCTTTCGGCTTGCTCACGCATTGGACTGCGCTCGTACTCTCCGCGCTGACCGTTGCATTCATCCCCCTCGCCTCCAAGCTGCTGAAAGCTGTACCTCGCGGCACCCCACCGGACCCGCAACGGCGACGCAATGGGCGCATGTTTGCACGGGTGAACGCGGCGCAAGGCATCGCCATCTTTCTCGTGTTCCAGTTCGCCTACAGTCTTCACCACCCAAACGCCGCCTTCGATTTAGCTGTGCCGATCTTCGGTCTTCACATGTTCGCTTTGCCCCGTTCGTACAGGATCGCGAGCAACCTTGTAACAGGCGCGATTCTTGTGATCGCTTCTGTTCTTTGCCCGATTCTGTTCCGGGGTGACCTCATGGTAGCGGCTGTCACGCTGTGCTCGGGTCTTACCCTGTGGTCCGGCGCCCTTTGGAAGTTGAAAGCCGCCGTTGTTCTTCTCCGAACCTCACACGGAGGGTCCCCACTCCAGCCTTGACACTGCCGGCGCTTTTGAAGGTGTGAGTGATGCTTTTCAATACCCGACAAGGAGCTTTGTGTACTCTCTCCTTACGCTCGAGAGCCCGCCTGCTGTCTGGCTCAACGCCAGCACCGCCACTTTTGAACCGTCATGCGCTCGACCGCTCGATGGATGAGGCCACGGGCGAACTGGGTGGAAACGAGCCCGGGAGCACCGGCCACGTGGAAACTTCTCGATCAAGGTTGCGAAAGCCTGAGAAAAGACGTTCTTTCCGATCGCGACACCCTGGGACGCGCCAGGTGGCCCTGCGAAGTGCCATGACCTTCAGTCCCGATCATGGCGGTGTTTTCGATGTTTCTTAACTCTGGTTCGTCGCGGTCTTGGGGCAACGAATCTGCCGGGCACACAGTTCGTCTCCTGGATCCATGAAGTCGATTTCATCCGGGCCGTCGAGTTCTTGATCGCCAGCCCTTTCATCTCCGGACCCGTCAACCGCGCTTCTGCCCATCCACTTCCCGACGCGCAGTTCCTTCGGATTCTGCGCAACGCGCAGGGTGCCCGTTTCGGAGTACCCACCTGCCGTGGATGCTTGAGATCGGTACGTTTCTGCTTCGCACCGAGTCCGAGCTGGTGCTGAAGAGCCGCCGCGTTGTGCCGGCCCGACTGCTGCACGCGCGGTTTACATTCAGCTATCCAACCATCCAACAAGGGAGGCGGCTGCTCCCGGCTTTGCTGCTCGCGCACGGAGGTCTACCCGTTGACTGCAACATCCGGCTTCTACCTTGAGCGTGACATGCAAGCTGACATCCACCTTGTATGGCGCCTCACCCCAAGAGCCGGGGCTCCATCCACGCTGGGACCTTCGCTTCCGCTGAGATTGAGTACCTGCCGCCACTGAATCGTGAGCAGCCACAACGCTTCCCTTTGCCAAACACGCAGAGGCTTCGGTGTCGCGGCCGCCAGCACCGGCGACACCATGGGCAGCGGACTTCTTCAGGGTGGATCGCCGCATCTCGCTGCGTTTTGCGTCGGACCGCTGTAAGTCGCTCAACACAGCTGGATCAGGGTATTGGCACTACTTTCCCAACCGCACGGCGTACGTTCCTGAGCGGGTACGCACTACGAGGTGTGTTTCGGCCGCCTGGGCGCTGGGTCGACCGGCTGCTCTTCCGGCCCCTCATAGGCTGCGACAATGCATGGACCTCCGACTGCTCCTTCTTTTCGGCTGAAACCGCACAGACACGGGCACTACGCTCAGGTTCGCCTCCACCCACAGCGTAGCCGCTTGAGCCTGGCAGCCGTATGGTTCTGGCATCGGCCTGTGCCAGAACTCCTTTTCATAACGGGGACGAGCAGACGAAGCTCGCCCAAGCTGGGCTCTCCCCAAGGCCTCTTGCCTTGGCTGGGACACTTGAGATCGTGTTTGTTCGTATCATCTTGGGTGGCTGGCTTTGGTGCTACATCTTCCTAGTCGATCTCGCGATGGTTTTAGGGCGTGTTAACACTAAGCATCGCTCCGTGGCATAGCTTGTGGATGGATCAGCGAAGAGCAATACGCGCTCATCAAGGATGCATTGCCGGTGCAGCGGGCAACGTGAGGCTGACCAACCGGCAGCTGTTGAACGCGCTTTTGTACGTGTTGGAGAACGTCCGAAGTGGCGAGCGCTTCCCAGGCAGTTCGGAACTGGCATACCATCTACGCCGGCATGAACCGATGGTTGAGAAAGGTGTGATCGACCGGATGTTTGAACGCCTGCAGCTGGAGCAGATCCTGCGCGCCCGCGTCGAGCTGTTTGCGCTCGACCCTACCTCGTTCAAGGTGCACCCGGATGCGGCGGGGCGCTGAACGAAACGGTCCGCAGTCGATCGGCTGCTCGCGCGGAGGCCGGACCACCAAGCTTCATTTGGTTGTCCCGGATGCTCGCACGGCCATGAACTTCCGCTCGTCCGCAGGCAACGCGCACAACGCACGGAAAGCTGAGAGCTTTTGCGCGGACTGGGCGCTATGTCCCAAGGCCTGCCGTTGCTCATGAACCGGGCTCATGAACCGGGCTTGCGAAGATACGTAAACCCGCGCGCTTGCGCGATCGCTCAGCGTGGTGCCGGTCGTGCCGCGCAAGCGCAACAAACGCGTGCCCTGGGTTTACGACCGGGAAAAGGGTAAGCGACGCAACGATATGGAACCGCTGTTCAGCAGGCTCAAGAGTTTCCGACACGTGTTCACACGCTTCGGCAAACTTAATGCACTTTACCTCGGCTTCGTTTTCTTCGCCTCATCGTGGACGCGCTGCAACAGTGTTAGCAAGCCCTAGGGACGCTTGGTCTCGCCCGCTACCATACGTTGCTTCTCTTGTACGTCGGCACCCGGCAAAGCATCATGTTCCCCGAGCAGGGAAAAGGCTTCCCTTCACGATCGAGAGCTATGCTTACATCAATCTTCCTGGTCGATAA
>CAXTWU010000036.1:6385-17465 GCA_964248025.1 uncultured Acidobacteriaceae bacterium
AGCAGGCTCTTCAGTGACAGGCGGTTCACGGTTGGTTCGGTCAACACGCCTTCTAAGCAAATCCCGAGTGCTAACCGATCCAAACGCCTGGATGCGTGAGTGTGAAAGTTCAACCCGGTTTGGCCCTACGCAGTCCTATTCAGGTCTGTCCTGTCAGGGCACCTTTCCACAGTTTACTTGGCCGGCTCACCAACACCGAACTACCCTGGATCCATGGCCAGGTCGAACGCATACACCGCACCGTCAAGGACGCTGCTCTCAGCCGGTGCGACGATGAAGCCGCGGACCGATCCGCACCGGGACGACTTCATCTTGGCCTGCAACTTCGCCCCGCGACTTAAGCCTCAAAAAGGTCTGGCGCCGTATGAGCACCGATACAAACCTCCTTGCCGCTCCCGCACGGTTGAAGCCTGACCCCGTCCAACCCATGCCAGAACCTGACCGCTAGATCAGGATGTGCTTGGTGGTGATGGTTCGTTCTCCGTCAAGCAAGATGGAAGCGCGCTCCATGGTGTTGCGAAGCTCACGAACATTGCCCGGCCAGGTGTGCGACGCGAGCAGATCGAGCGCTTCTGACGCAATGCGGATACCGGGACAGAATTTATGCGCAAATGCCTCCACCAGATCGGTCACGTCGCCTTCACGCTCGCGCAATGGCGGCAGCTGTACAGGAAATACCGCAAGACGGTAGTACAGATCCTCGCGAAACAGCTTCTGCTGAGAAAGCGTTTTCAGGTCCGCATTGGTCGCCGCGACCACGCGTACATCCACCTTCAGATTGTCATTGCCGCCCAGGCGCTGCACCTCGCCTTGCTCCAGGAATCGCAGAATTTTGCTTTGAAGCGAGAGCGGCATGTCGCCGATCTCATCCAGAAACAATGTGCCGCCGTGCGCTGCGTGAATGCGTCCGATGCGCGATTGCATGGCCCCGGTAAACGCGCCCTTGGCATAGCCGAACAGCTCGGCTTCAAGCAAAGCTTCCGGGATCGCCGCGCAGTTGACAACCGCAAATGGATGCTTGGCGCGCGGGCTGATCATGTGGATCGCCTGCGCGACCAGGTCCTTGCCGGTACCGCTCTCCCCTGTGATCAGCACCGTGGTTTCCGAACGGGCGACCATCTCCGTCAGACGATACACCCGCTGCATTGCGGGCGACCCGCCAATCATGCCGCGCAAACCGGTGCGTTGTTCGCTGTCCTCACGCAACAGCGGTATGGCGCGGCTCAATGGATACAGAAGCGGGCTGTCCGAAATGCTGCCTCGATAAATCAAATCCGTCAGCTGCGTCGCGAGCGGCGTTGGCGATGCATTAGCAAGAAGCAGGTGCCCCGTTTGGGCGTTCAGCGTCAGGATTTCGATCAGCGGAAACCGCTGCAGCACCATGGCGCTGAACTCATTCGCAACAATATCCGGCAGCATCGGGTCGAGCAGCAGGATCTCAACCTTGTTCTCAGGGAGCCGCTCCAGGGCTTCGGCACCGCTGGCCGCTTCCATCAGTATCCAGCGCGGAGCTCCGATCTTTTCGCGCAACTGGGCACGCAGCCGCGGATTAGGGCTCACCAGCAAAAGCCGAACAGGCTGCTCGTCGCCTGCCCGTGTACAAGGGAAGGCCATCGAGCTCATGGCAGCTTCCTGCTCTTTTGGCCCTGACGAGCCCAACCTGTTCTAGGCGCAGGCAAGCGCATACCCCACACCGCGGACCGTTCGAATCAGCTTTTCTTCGTCCCCGACATCGACCTTGTCTCGGAGATACTTCATGTAAACGTCGACAATGTTGGTCGAAGGATCAAAGGGAACGTGCCAAACCTCTTCCATCAACATGGCACGGGATACCGGTTTTGGTGCATGCTGCATCAGGAACTCGAGCAGGTCGAACTCACGCGGGGTCAGTTCAATGCGGCGTCCGTTCCTTTCGACGCGGTACTCTTGCCGGTTCAGATGAAGACCAGCCGGCATCTTTGCCGGGGCTTCGACCCCATGCACGACGGAACGGCGGCGAAGCAGGGCGCGGATGCGAGCCAGCAGCTCCATCAGCGAGAACGGCTTGATCAGGCAATCGTCAGCTCCGTCATTCAGGCTTGCCACCCTGTCCTCAGTGCGGCTGCGGCCGGTTAAAACCATAATTGGCAGGCCCGGCTTTTCAACATGAACTTTGCGCATCAGTGTCAGGCCGTCCATGCCGGGCAGGTTGAGGTCGAGCAGCACCAACTGGTAATCCTCGCTCAGCAGCTTTCGCAGTGCCTCATCGCCTTCATGCGCCACATCGCCTGTGAAACCTTCGCTGTACAGCCACGAGCAAAGAAGCCGAGCCAGCGGCACATCATCCTCGACGACCAGGATGCGCACCGGAGCGGCTCCCTGCGATGGGGAGGGAGAAGCCGTTGCTGCGGAAGCACTTCCGGCAAGCGCGTCCTCGCCCAGGACACAGCTCTCCGAAGGCTGCCCGGAATCGTGCGGGGGCAATCCATTTCCATTCATCAGGTGGGTTCCTGTGGCTGACTATACCGGAGGAAAACGGTACGCCAAACACGGAAACAAGCGGTACGGTACTAACGTTTTTCTCATCTTCCCAAAGTGGAACTGAACCGGAATCGTTTGCGAACGATGCGTTCTCATCGAAACGAGAACCCGGCTGCTCGAATCCTCTACTGATGCGCCGGCGGCTTCAACGCTGCCGTTTCCGTTGGCTTTGTGGTTGGGCCTCCAGGTACAGGCTTGCCGTCTTCGGGAGCAAAATGCGCCGGCACGGGCAGGTCTTTGCTCGCTTCCAGATATTGCACAATGAGCGAGATGCGGCGGTTCGCAGCGTCAAACGGATTTTTGATATCACGCAGTCGTTGATCGGCAAAGCCGCGCACCTGCGATACCTGGTTCTGCCGAATACCGCTGGTTTGCATAAGCCGTCGGGTCACATTGGCCCGGTCTGAGGAAAGCTCCCAATTGCCGTAAAGACGATCGCTGACGTAGGGCTGGGCATCTGTGTGCCCTTCAATCGAGATGCGATTCGGCAACACGCCCAGCTGTGGCGAGACGACTTTCAAGATAGAAACCAGCAGGGGGGTCGGTTGGGCTTTGCCTGTTTCAAAGAATGTTCCATGCGCATCTTCGATCAGCTCGATGCGCAATCCTTCTGGCGTGACTGTGATTTCGATCTGATTCTTCAGCTTGTCCAGTGTATCGACGCGATGAATGGCCTGCAGCAGTTCGGCTTTGATCTTTGTCATATCTTGCTGCTTCAGCAGAATGCTTTCGCCCTTGACCTCCTGCTTATCAAGCCCCTTGTTCGCGGCAGTGCCCAGGGGATCGCGAAAATAGCCAGAGATTTGGAGTTGCTGCTGCTTGCTCGTGCTGCTCATAAGCCATAGCACGATGAAGAGCGCCATCATTGCGGTGACAAAATCGGCATACGCGACTTTCCAGGCGCCACCATGGTGGCCACCATGGTGCGCCTTTTTCTTGATCAGCAGGATGGGCGGCTGGGGAGCTGGCATCGTTATTTCGCCGCTTCCGGTGCTTTGCCACGGCACACCGCTTCCATTTCGGTAAAGCTGGGTCGCACATGGGCCGGGATCGCACGGCGCGCCATCTCGACTGCAAGAATCGGCGACATCCCTTTGATAAAGGACAGCATGACGACCTTCAGGATGTAGTAGTAGCCGTGTTCGTCGCCGACACGCTTGCTCATCGCGGAGGCAAGAGGCCCCAGCAGGCCATAGCAAAGAAGAATGCCGAGAAAGGTGCCGACCAGCGCGGCTGCAACTTTATGGCCGATCTGCTCCGGCGGGCCGCCGAGCGAGCCCATGGTGATCACAATGCCGAGCACCGCTGCAACAATTCCGAGCCCGGGCAGCGCATCCGCGACCGTGGTTAAGGAGTTGGTCGGCTGCTCGGCGCACTTATGGTGCACCTCCATATCGAGATCCATCATCTGGTCCACGTCAAAGGTGCTTACACCGCCGGTGATCGCCATTCGCATGGTGTCGCACACGAAATCGCGTGCATGGTGGTCTTTCAAAAAAACAGGGTATTTCTTAAATATGTCACTCTTGTCCGACTCTTCCACGTCGTTCTCAATCGAGACCATGCCCTCCTTGCGGGCCTTGGTGAACAGGTCAAACATCATCTTGAGCGTGTCCAGGTAGCGCTGCTTCGGGAACTTCGGACTTCCCAGAACCCCCGTAAGGCCGCTGCCGATTCCTTTCAGAATGTGCAGGGGGTTAGCGGCCAACAGAGTGCCGATGGCTGCGCCGCCTATGGTCACCAGCTCGGCTGGCTGGATCAGCACGGCCAGGTTTCCCTTTTCCATGAGAAACCCGCCAATGACTGCGCCGAACACAACCAGGATGCCAACAATCGAAAACATGCGTTGCCCCTCTTAGAAGACAGACCACCCGAGCGCAAGCCGCGCTCTGACAAGTGATCCCCTTATCGGCTGATACCGGGAAACTGTTCAGTCTTTTCACCAAGCGACGGTAACCTTTCTGCGAACAGGCCTCCCAAGCCGCCTTGTCTGCGACCTTCATGCAGGAGGAGCTTGGACTCAGACGGCGTCGGTGCTTCACGCCGACATTCGTTTGGTTACCATCGTGGGGATTTTCTGAGGCCGCCCCTATCGCGCGGCGTGTCCCCCGCCGATAGTTGCAGTCAAATCAGCTCGGTCTGGAGATCCCTGCTATGTACCCGCGGCCCGGTGCCGACACGCGCTTGCATGCGAAAACAATTCGGCCCCGCCCGGCAGACCTGGCCCTCAAAGCCATGTGCGCTTCTCTGTTTGTTCGCTTCAGCGGCCAGCGTCACATTTCCGCTCGGGTGCTCACCTCCTTGTTGATACTGCTCTCCATGGCCGGAGGCCGGGAACGCCCGGCTGCAGCCGAGCCTTTCGTAGCAACAACCGCCTTGCAGGTTCACCGGATGCCGCCCGATGAGGGCGAAGAACATATCCCTGTACATCTGGTTGCGACGGTGACCTATTACGAGCCGGGCTTTCCCCTTCTTTTTGTTTCCGACGCAAGCGGCTCTGTGTTTGTCTGGTCTACGCAAAAGTATGCGATTCACGTAGGTGATCTGGTTGAAATCAATGGTTCAACGCAGGGCAGCCTGTGGACGGAGGTCGCCGGGAATCCAACCATCCGGGTCCTTTCTTCAGGCCACCAGGTGCCGCCGATTCCGACCGGGTTTGAGCAGTTGATGTCTGGAAAAGTTGACTGCAGGCCAGTCACCATTCATGGCACAGTGCAATCGGCCAGCCTGGTGGTGCAAGGGACAGATACGGTCGCGCAAGTCCAAATCATGATCCCGGGCGGTATCGTGCAGGTGTCCGTCCAGGATCCAGGCGGGCTCGATGTTCCCGACCTGATCGATTCCGAGGTGACGGTTTCAGGCGTCGCCGGAGCCGAATTCAACGCCCGCTTACAGGCAATGCGTCCGAAGCTGTTTGTTTCATCGGCCGCCGATCTGAAGGTGATTCGGCGGCCCCATATCAAACCTGTCGAGCTCCCGCTAACGGACATCGGCCGCGTCATGGAATCGCACTTTATCATGAGCGAGACCAAGCGGATTCGCGTCGAAGGCGCGGTCACTGCTTACGATCCTGGCTACTCTTTGGTCATCGAGAACGATGGCAAAAGCCTTCTTGTGCTCACCCATCAGACAGAGGCCTTGCCCCTCGGAGCGATTGTTGACGTGGTCGGCTTTTCCGATGATCACGCCTACTCCGCTGTTCTTGAGGATGCGCAGTTCTATCCTACCGGCAGGAGACAAACCGTCGTGCCGAAGCCGGCCAGCTACGCAGAAGCGATCAGCGGGGTAGACAGCGACGCGTTGATCAGCCTTACCGGCCGCGTTCTTTCGGAGCTTCATGGAGAGATTTCTGACACCCTGGTGATGATGGTCGACCAGCACCCGGTAGACCTGGTTTTGCGAAGGAACAGCAGCGTCAGCTCGCCACTGCCCTATCTGCAAACAGGCACGCTGGTCCGCGTCAACGGAATTTGTCGCGTAACCCCGGGTCTGACCTGGAACAGGCAGCCGCTTCTGTTTCGCCTCGATCTCCGCAATAGCAGCGATCTCGAAATCATTGCCAGGCCTTCCTGGTGGAGCGTGCGTCACCTCATGGTTGTTGGCGGTGCGCTTCTGGCTTCTGTTCTTCTTGTTTCGATTTGGGTCGTGGTGCTGCGGCGCAGGGTCACCGAGCAAACAAAGCGAATTGAGCGTTCCATCCAGGTAGAACGGGAACGCAGCCGGTTGTTGGAACAGATCAACTCCGATCTTTCGCTGGACGAGGTGCTGGGGGATATTTGCAGTTCCATAAACTCGCTGACCCCGGGGCTTTGTTGCGTCTATTCGCTGGAAGGCCAGGCGACTGAATGCACGGGAACTGCCGCGGATGGAACATCGGGAGATCAGCCACCCTTGTATGAAGCCGCGCTGACGGATGCTCGCGGCAAGCACGCCGGAGTCTTTCTGGCACGCGGTTATGAGGGCAAGCAATTGTCCTCCGAAGAGCGTGACATCCTCGTCGCCGGGGCCAGTCTCGCTAACCTGGCAATCAATCAGCGTCGCATGTACGCGGAGCTGAACTACCATTCCACCCACGACCAGCTCACCGCGTTGCCAAATCGCAGGCTTGCCGATGCAAGACTGGAAGAAGCTATCGCATATGCGGCTGCAACCGGCAATCGTGTGGCCGTGGCTTATATCGACGTGGATCACTTCAAGCAGGTCAATGACCGGCACGGTCACAAGATCGGCGATCTTTACCTGCAGCAGATCGCCCTGCGACTCGGCGCAAAGGTGCGCTCCGCAGATTTGCTGGCGCGTATCGGTGGGGACGAGTTCCTGCTGATCGCAACCACTTTGAGCACCCTGGAAGACGGGGAGACCTACAAACGCCGCCTTCGCGACTGCTTCAGCGATGTTTTTTT
This sequence comes from uncultured Acidobacteriaceae bacterium, assembly GCA_964248025.1. Classification (GTDB taxonomy): domain Bacteria; phylum Acidobacteriota; class Terriglobia; order Terriglobales; family Acidobacteriaceae; genus EB88. The sequence continues at coordinate 13,309 of CAXTWU010000036.1, forward strand.
GTTGGACGGCATTCGAGTGCACGGGTCCGCAAGCATCGGGATCGCCGTGTGTCCGGATCACGGAACCGGTGCGGAAGCCTTGAAGCGCCATGCGGATGAGGAGATGTACACCGCCAAGCAACATGGCCGCGCCGAAGGCGAGGCCTTTCAGCAGGCCGAACGCGGCGCACAGATATTTTCGCCTGCGGACTTGCGTGCCGCCCTCCAGGCTTCCCATTTCCGACTGTTCTACCAGCCTCAGTTTTCCTTTGACGGACAATTTCGCGGTCTTGAAGCCTTGATCCGGCTCGACGACCCCATCCTCGGCATCGTGGCCCCGGACGCATTCATCGGGGTGGCCGAGAAAAGCGATGTGATGCTTCCCCTGGGTGCCTGGATCCTTCGCCAGGCGCTTACCGACGCATCACGGTGGCGGCTTGGTCATCACGACAAGGCTCGCATCGTGGTCAATGTTTCCGCTCGGCAGATCGCTCAGCCTCAGTTTGCCGACGAGGTGGCTCAGGCCCTGGCCTCGGCAGGCGTGCCGGCCGGCGTCCTGGAGCTTGAGATTACCGAGCGTGCCGCCATCACCGATTTCAGCCATGCATCCACCCAGCTTTTCCGCCTGCAGGCCATGGGCGTCCATATCTCCATCGATGATTTCGGCACCGCTTACTCCTCGTTCCACACCCTGCACCGGCTGCCTGTCAATACCTTGAAAATCGACCGCAGCTTTGTGCGCGCGCTCGATACCGAACCCAGCATCATGGGTATTATCGAAGCCATCGTGGGCATGGCCCAGTCCCTCGGCAAGCGCATCGTGGTGGAAGGAATCGAAACAGAGCGCGATCTCCAGGCCCTGCTCAGGCTGGGCGAAATGGACTTCCAGGGCTATTTCTTCAGCCGTCCGGTCCCGGCTGAAGCCGTCGCACTCAACCTCGCCGATTGGCGCCGAGGGGTGGGCGTTCGCGAATGACTCAGCGCGCCTTCCCCTGTCCAACAGGGACCGTTGCGGCTGCTGCCTCCAACTCTCAACGGCTGCTGCTGCGGCTGCGGCCCTCAGCGCCGGACGGTCGTGCAAAGACGGCACCGCCCCCGGACGCCACGACCGGGACACCCTGATCGCGCTCAACGGCTCGACACACCTGGTGGCCCTGGCGGCCGACGGTCAGCACCGTCTGCCGCAGGTTGAACCCGCGAAGCCCAAGCACCGCCTCGCCATGGACCGCTCCGGCCGGGTATCGAACCGTGACTGTCCGGCTTTCGCCGGGCAGCAGCGAAACGTAGTTGTCACTGTAGTAGGCCGGCAAGATTCGTTTCGCCGGCTCACCCGCCGCATCCGCGCCCGGCGCCTGCTCCAGCGTGAGCTTGAGCTCGATGGCCGCCTGCCGCCCCCGATTCGTCAACTCGACTGCGACCACTCTTTCATCGCCGTCCGCACTCGCCGTCACTCTCGACCCGATCTGCGCCTCAGCGAGGCTGTTCAGCTTGCGCATGTCCTGCTCCCGGCCTGCCAGCCAGTAGAAATTTGTCGAAATCTGCTTGCCCGCACCATCCAGCAGGTTCAATCGCACAAACACCGGCGCGTCCATTCCCGGCTCCGCAAACATCGCCGCCAGCGGAAGCTGCAAGACCCTCGCGCTCTCGTCCGCCGCGACCGAAACCGGCTCCGTGCGCGTCCACAACTGCCTGTTATCCAGTCCATACACCGACGCGACGATCTTCGCCCCAGTCAGCGGCCCAGTCGTGGTATTGACCACCAAAACATCGTAGTTCGAAAGATCCAGCTGCACGTGCCGTGGCTCCGACGCATGCATCACCCCGTAAAACGATGCCTGCGTGTCGTAATCCCACGAATACATCTGCCACATATTGCTGGGCCAAGCGGGCTGCGTCATCCAGATCATGCGGCCCGAGTTCGGCTGCCAAAGGTGCGCGTTGAAACCTTCAAAGATCGCCTGGTGCAACGTGTAGTTGAACATCTGTGCCTTGCGTTCGAAGTCCGGCAAATCCCGCGCCGCGCCGAACTGTTGCTCCAGGTGCTCCGTCCACGGATGCACATCACCGTTTCCGCTCTGGTGCCAATCGTGGTACGCCCAGGCATCCGACAGCGGCCACTGGTTTTCAGGGGCGATCCAGCGTTGAAAACTTTCCAGCGTGGAAAAGGACGGGATCCCCAGCTCCACCGAAAACCCGCGATCCAGCGTGGTGAAGTACAGCTTCGGGTCCATGTACCGGTAGGGCCCACTGTCGCGCAGGTTCACGCGGTTGGACGATGGCGTGTAGTAGCGCGTGCCGTCTTGCTCGCTCAACACACGCGCCAGGCCCTCGTTGATGATCGGCTGCGGCACCCCTTCGTTGCGCGCGCACCACATCACGATCGATGGGTGATTGCGGTAACGCTCCACTGTGTCGCGCGCGTTCGCGAGCCACAGTTGCGGGTCCTCGGCCTCGGCGTTCCAATTTTCAGTCGACTCCCAAAAGTCGTTCCAAACCATCAGCCCGTAGCGGTCGGCCAGGTCGTAAAACACCGGCTCATCGTTGAGCCCCATCCAGTTGCGGATGATGTTTACATTCGCAAGTCTGTGCAGCCTGAAAAACGGTTCGAGGTGCTCGCGGCTGATGCGTTTCATCGCGTCTTCCATGCCCCAGTTGCCGCCGCGTGCCGCGATCCGCACCCCGTTCACCTTGATCACCAGGTCCGTCATGCCCGGCTCATTCATGACCGGCTTTACCGCCGGCGAGCGGTCGGCCTCGGCCGTCAGCGACGACGCCCATCCATCCGGCGTCTGCCGCATACCGTCGTGCGTCACGTTCATGATCGTCTGGTGCAGGCGCTTCGCCGTCGTCGGGTTCACCTCCACGCGGCGCATCGTCCCGTCGGCCCCGAACAGGCTTTCCTCGTACGTCACCTCCCGCACGCCGAACTGCACGGTTTTCTCGTCACTGACGCCCCCGCCCTGCTCCACGGCAAGCTTCAAGTGGTACAGCTCGGGCGCGCCATAGCCATTCGGCCACCACAGGCGCGGGTGCTCCACATGCAACTGCCCGTAATCCTCCGGCGTCATCCGCACGGTCGATATGCCCGGTGCCACCGTCACTTCCTTCGCGATCGCAACGCCACCCTCAAAGCTTGCGCGCACCGTCGCCCCCACCGGCGACGGCCCCGTATTCTCGACCGGCACCTCGATCGTCACGTCGGCCGAGTCAGTCCGCGGCAGCGGCAGCTCCGTCACAATCCGCGCGTCGCCCAGCTTCACAGCGCCGGTCTCCCGCAGCGTCACCTGCTGCCAAATGCCCGAATCCCGGTCGCGCTCCGCCGGAATCCAGTCCCAGCCTTCCGTATCTACAAACGTCGGCCCATCCATCAGCATCGCGCCGCCGTTGTAGCCGGGGCCACCCTTGATCGACTGCTCGTTCGGCAGCCCCGGGTGCGGCGGTGGCGAGATCCTGACAGCGAGTGCATTGTCGCCTCCCGCAGGCTTCAGCAGCGCCGTCACGCCAAACATCCCACGCAGAAACGCCCCCGACACCGTGCCCAGCTCGTGCCCGTTCAGCCACACATCGGCCGCGTAGTTGATGCCGTCGAGGTCCAGCGTGTAGCGCTTTCCTTCGCCGCCCCCCTGCCCCAACGTCGGCCCCGGCGTCGGAAACTCCACCCGGTACCAGTAGTCCTGCTTGTTCAGCGCCTCGGGAATCGCAAGATTGTTCAGGTCCCAGTTGGGGTCCGGGTACACGCCGCGATCCACCAGCGTCGTCAGCACGGTGCCGGGCACGGTCGCCGCGTACCAGCCGCTCCCCCCTACAGCCGCCCCGGCGACAGACAGTCGCGCCCCATCGAGCTTGATCAGCGGCGCAGCCCCCATCTTCCAGTTGCGCGCCAGCACCCACTCGCCGGCCCCCGCCGGCTCCAGCGTCGGCCCGGCCGAGGGCAGCGGCTGCGCAACCGGCTTCACAAATTTTGCCCGGCTTACCGGCAGGGTATCGGGCGGCTGCGGGGTCTGGTAGCCGATCAGCTCTCGCTCCTGAAAGAACCACGCCTTGGAGCCATCCTCGTACAAAATCGTCTCAAAGTCCGGCTGGGCCTCGGCCAGAACACGCACGGCGGCCGCGGGCGCGGGGGTGTGCCGAATCTCAAAATCCGCAATCCTGCCTCCAAAGTGTTGCCACTCCTTCAG
>CAXTWU010000037.1:0-16664 GCA_964248025.1 uncultured Acidobacteriaceae bacterium
GGCAGTAGGGGGGTGTTCATGCGGGGAGCTCACTTTCCTGTTTTGCGGCGGCCAGTGTGCTCGCGAGGCTGGCCTGGTCTTCTACGTTGAGGGCATTTTGCGCGCGATCGATCTGGCGCAGCAGGCCAACCAGGACCTTGCCGGGGCCGACCTCGATCCAGTGAGCGGGCGCAAACTGCGCGCGGATGGCTTCGATGGATTCGACCCAGCGGACCGGCGCGGTGACCTGGTCGACCAGTGCTTCGCGCAGGGCCGCAGCTCTTGTTTCCGCACGGGCCAGCACGTTGGGAACGACGGGCGTGTGTGCGTCGCTGAAGGCGAGCCCGGTGAGCAGGGGGGCGAGCCGGTCCTGCGCGGGGGCCATCAGCCCGCAGTGGAAGGGGGCGCTGACGGGCAGCGGCACGACGCGTTTGGCTCCCGCTTGCTTCGCGAGCTCGCCGGCTCGCTCGACCGCGAGGGCCGTGCCGGAGATCACGGTCTGCGTGGGCGCGTTCAGGTTGGCGGGGGCCACCACTTTGCCGGTCTCGTGGATGGCTTGCGCGCAGACGGACGCAATGGCTCGCGAGGGAAGCCCGAGAATCGCGGACATCGCGCCCCGTCCGGCGGGTACGGCCTCCTGCATGAAGCGCCCACGCGCGTGCACGGCGCGAACAGCGTCGGTCAATGAGAGCACCCCGGCGGAGACCAGCGCCGCGTATTCGCCCAGGGAGTGCCCGGCGACGACAGCGGGAGTGACGCCATGCTCACGCAGCACGGCTTCGGCGGCCACGGAGACTGTGACGATGGCCGGCTGGGTGAACTCGGTCAGGCGCAGCTGGTCTTCGGGGCCCTCGAAACAGAGTTTGCTGATCGGGAAACCCAGGGCGTCGTCGGCCTGCTCGAAAACGGCGCGCGCGGCTGGAAAGTGGTCGTGGAGGTCGCGGCCCATACCGACCGTTTGCGAACCCTGGCCGGGGAAAAGAAAGGCGAGTGCTGGCTTGCTCATGCACTTCCAGTCTGGCGGGATTGCGCGGTGAACGCAAGACCGCCAAAACCGCCTGCGCGGGCACTTCGTGCGGTTCTCGAAACGCCGGCCACTTCGTGGCTTGTTCCTGGCAGCCGTTGGCGGCACGGCTACTCGCCTGGGCAGCCGCGTGCGTACCAGAGTGCGCCTTCGAGCGGGTCGGTCGGGTGCGACTGCACGACGATGCCGGGGTAGCGCTCTTGCAGTGCCTGGTGCATGGCTTCGCGAACTTCGGGGACGTGGGTCAGGATGCTGCCCACGAACGCGACCTCCGGCGGCTCCTGGCTTGTGGGGCGTTCAAACACGGACAGCTTGCGGATGACCGCGTGCACCAGTCCGGCCAGATCGCACCCGGCTTGCTCGAGCACGGCATGCGCTATCAGGTCACCCTCACGCGCTGCCTCGACCACAACCGGCACCAGCCGGGCCGCGTCGAAACCCGGCGCGTTGGCGGCCCCGATGATCGCGTCGAGTGTCGGGAGAGCGAGCGTGGAAAGAATGCGGCGGAGCAGCGGCGGCAGGTGGTCGATCGCTACAGAAGAGGCTTTTCCGCTCACCGATACGTGATCCGCCGAGGACGGTGCCCCGGCGTCGATCGCACGAAAACAGGTTCGTAGAGCTTCCGTGCCGATCCAGTGGCCGGAGCCTTCGTCGGCCAGCGCCGGACCCCATCCACCGGTGTGCACCAGCTCGCCCGTCGCGGCACGGCCCACAATATTGGAGCCGGTACCCGCAATCACCAGCACTCCGCGGCGGCCGCGAAAGGCGGCATCGATCGCGATGGCTTCGTCGCCGAACAGCAGCAGCTCGCCGGTGGCCGCCTCGCGAAGGGCTGTTTGCAGCCAGTCGCGGACAGAGGGCGCCGACATGCCGGAGGAACCGATGCAGGTGCGCGCGACGACGCCCCGCAAGTGGAGACCGGATTGTTTTTCGAGTGCCGCGAGAACCTGGCGAAGATGCGCCGCGGCCTCGTGGGGCGGCACACGCAGGGTTTTCATACTGCCGCCGGAGGCGCGGGCCAGAACCCTGGTTTCATCGGCTAACAGGGCGGCGGTCTTGGTCCCGCCGACATCGAATGCCAAGTACAAGGGCATGGTCTCTAAGGGAAAGGCTAGGGAACCGGCTGCCCGGCCAGTTCGGACTCGATCAGCCCGTTGACCCCGGCCTGTGCGAACTCCGCGGCGACCCGGATCCCATTGCGGATGGCTGTGCTGTTGGACGACCCGTGGCCGACAATGCAGACCCCGCGAACGCCCAGCAGCGGGGCTCCGCCGTACTCGGACGGGTCCATGCGGCGCTTAAAGGTGGAGAACGCTTTGCGGGAGAGTAGCGCGCCCACTTGCGCGGTCACCGTGAGCTTGAGCGAGTCCTTGAGCATGTCGCGCACCAGACGGCTCAGGCCTTCGCTGGTCTTCAGCGCGACATTGCCCACAAAGCCGTCGCAGACGATCACGTCGGCGTGGCCGTTGTAGATGTCGCGGCCTTCCACATTGCCGATGAACTGCAACGGTAGAGCCTTGAGCAGGGGAAAAGCGTCGCCTGTCAGATCGTTGCCCTTGCCTTCTTCTTCGCCGATCGAAAGCAGGCCGACGCGCGGGCGCGCGATCTTGAGCACGGACCGCGCATACAGCTCGCCCATCACGGCGAACTGGACCAGATTATGTGGGCGGCAGTCGACATTGGCGCCGACATCGAGCAGTACACAGGGCGAGCCGGCGGTGGTAGGCAACACGGCCGCGAGGGCCGGGCGGTCGACGCCGGGCAGCGCCCCGAGCACCATCTTGGCCGTCACCATGGCCGCGCCGGTGTTGCCGGCCGTCAGAAAGCCGGCAGCCTTGCCTTCGCGCACCAGTCGAAGGCCGACGCGCATGGAACTGTCTTTTTTGCGGATCGCGATGGTCGCTTTTTCGTCCATTGCGACGGATTCGCTGGCGTGGACGATCTCGATGGGCAGACGTTCGCCCGCGAGCGCGTCCTCCAGCAACGGGCGCAGGCGCTCCTCGGGGCCCACCAGATGTACCCGCACCGGCAGCTCACGCGCAGCCTGCAGAGCTCCGCAGATCTCCGGGTCGGGGGCCTTGTCGGCTCCCATGGCATCGACGGCGATGTCGGTCAACATGCTTCGAGAGATGGCTAGCTTGCTTCCTTGGTCTCGAGCACGGTGCGGCCCTTGTACGCGCCGCACTTGCCGCAGGCGCGATGGGGCAGCTTGCGCTCGTGGCAGCTGGGGCACTCGGACAGGCCGGTAGCGGTCAAAAAGTCGTGGGCGCGGCGCTTGGAGGAGCGGGCCTTGGAGTGGCGGCGTTTCGGGTTAGGCACGGCGAATCCCTTTCAGCAGTCCAGGGGCGCTCGGATTGGAGCCGCGCTGGACGCTTCCTAAACTGTTTTCATCCGGCTGCGCAGGTCGCCGAGAGCCGACCACCGCGGATCCGCGGGCAGGTCCTCGCAGGTGCAGGGGTCGTTGTTCCCATTGGCCCCGCAACGCGGGCAGATTCCTTTGCAGTCTTCGCGGCAAAGCGTCCGGGCGGGCAGGGACAGGAGCACCTGTTCGCGCAGGACATCTTGGAGCAAAACACTGCCGTTGTCATAATAGCCGATTTCGGTCTCGGAGGTGCCGATGGCATGCTCGCGGTCATCGGAGTCGACCCCGATGGGCCGGAACAGGACGTCGTAGTCACCGGCCAGCGTGTGCTCCACGGGGTCGAGGCAGCGGGCGCAGGGCACCTGAAACAGGCCGCGGTAGCTGCCCCGGATGCGGATGTCCTGGACGATGTCCTTGGGACCGCGGTGTTCTTCGAGCAGGTCAGCCTGGCCGGCGGCGTGCACAGGGCCTTTTTGTTCCACGTCCACGCCGAAATCGACCCCGCCGGGCGGAAAGGACGTGTCGTAGTGGACTGGTTCGCGTTCAAGATCAAGCAGGGTGATGAGCATGGTCGGGCACCTCGAAAAGATGGGGGAGGCACCTTCTCAGGGTATGAGTCCGGGGGACGGGGGTCAAACCCCTAGGCCTTGTCCGGTTTCCGTACGATCACTTTCCTCTCGAAGTACGACGCATTGGCCATGTGGCAGGCGGCGGCGGCGTGGTGGCCAAAGACAACATCCTCAACGGGCGGCTTGCGGGTGCGGACCGACAGGAAGAAGTTCGCGAGATGGGGCTTTAGGTCGTTCCAGTTGGCACCGTGCCAGGTGGTGGTCTCGTCAAGCGGGTGGGCCGCCAGGATAGGGTCGTGCTCGGCATGCCACTGCTTTTCGTACGCGGCGTGCAGGGCGGCGGGCCAGCCGTTGAGCCCGTAGTCGGGCGAGCTGTCGAGGCCGGTCTGCGGGGTGTACGTCAGGGTGCTGCCCGCGATCTCCAGCACGCCGTGCGAGCCCAGGATGCGCGTGACCTCGGGCGTTTCCGTGCCCAGCGAGAGCCGGACGGAGACCGGAACCGGGCCGTAGCGGAAGCTCGTGGTCTGGACGTCAGGCATGTCGCGCCCATCGGGCCAGCGCCGGATGCCGCCGACCGAGAACGCTTCATCGGGCACGGCGTTGATGCCCGTGATGCACTGCATGCCGGAGACGAGGTGCACCATCAGGTCGCCGGCCATGCCGGTGCCGTAGGGGCTGAAGGCGCGCCAGCGATGGAAGGTGACGGGGTCGAAGGGCTTCTTCGGGACGGAGCCCTGCCAGGCCTCCCAGTCGAGGGTCGCGGGCGACAGATCGGGCAGCAACGGGTACTGCCACGCGCCACCGGGTGAGTTGCGGCCCAGTTCGAGCTCCACCTGGAGCAGCTCGCCGACGGCGCCCTGCGCGAACAGCTGCCGGGCCTGCCCGAACAAGGTCGACGACACCCGCTGCGAGCCGACCTGCACGAAGTTGTGCCCGGTCCCGACGGCGCGCACCATGGCCTCGCCGTCCGCGAGCGAGTGCGACATGGGCTTTTCGCAGTACACGTCCTTGCCGGCGGCGAGCGCGTCGAGCACGACGGGCCGGTGCGCAAAGTCGGGCACGGCGACGACCACGGCCTCGATGGTGCGGTCGTCGAGCAGCTCGCGGTAGCGCCGGGTGGTCACGATGCCCTGCCCGGCGATCTCGCGGCCGAGCGTGTGACGGCCGTCGTACAGGTCGGCGACTGCGACGCAGCGCGCCTGCGGCAGGGTGACGGCGGAACGCAGGAGGTTGGAGCCCTGGATGCCGAGGCCGATCGAGGCGAAGCGGACGGGCTCGCCTGTGGGTGACGCGGGCTGCTGGGCCTGGAGGGTGAAGTGGCGGCCCGGGGTGAGAGTGGCCAGGGCAGAGATGGAACTCGCCTGGAGGAAACTTCTACGGGTTAGACCTCGCACATAAACCTCATGATGGAACGAACGTTTTAGTATATACGGCAAAAGAACGAAATGGCCGGCTGACTGGCTGGCTACATTTGCTATCAGCGATCAGTCAAAGTGCAAGTCGATACTTCAACTGGCACGCCTGCATAGCCCATCTGGTCTAACAAAAGACGCGCACTCACCGCAGTCAAGAGTGGGTGACCTTTAGGACCAATTACGAGTGCCGCGATGGGCAAGCGAGATACACGCTCTTTAACCCAGCAGGGGAAATCGAGCGCTATGTAGCGGGACAACATTGTTCTCTTTTGCGAAAACCGGACCTTAGACATGTCCGCAAGCCTCAACTCATGCACAATCCGATATTCTCGCTCGCTTTCCCACGTTGCATCTTTGGCCACCGGAGCTAATTTGTAGATCCACTCGTCCCAAGCAGCAAAAAATTCCCTCGCCCACAAGTCAGGCGCTGAAGCTCTTCCATCACTGCGCAGACCCTCGTCGAAAAACAGAACCGTCGCTTCTGCAATTTTATTTACCGCATCTTCTAGCTTATTTCGATCATATATAACTTTATGTAGGGAGCTATTGAGTTCTCGATTTAGACCTCTGGCGTGAAACCCGATAGCATACCGCCCTTGATCGTGACTACCATACCGAGTCCATTGGTTTAAGTCATCTTTTGCCGCACTGAAACATGCAACGAAGAATTTGCTTGTGCCCTGCGTCGGGCTTTCTGGCGGATCTTTAACTATTTCTAAGACAGTGTTCAGAAACGAAACGGTAACTGCCTCGCTCTTATGCTCAACCAGCAATCTATTGATTGCCGCTATATACAAGTCTGTGGCGAATTTTGTTTCCTTTGAATCATTCAGTGCGGACACCTGTGTTGCATTGATATGCCCGGACTGCAAAATCCCCAACAGTCCGGCTCCATCAGTGTAGTGCCATAGGATAGTTTGGTCTTCAAAATCAAAAATGCCTAGTTTTCTGGCTATCTTCTGAACAAACTTTCCGTATGCTTCATTTTCTTCGTGTGTGACTGGCATAGCGCATCATAACAATTTGTGCTCACAATCGTCTGAGCAGCGCAGCGCCGCTGAATAAATACTTTGGCTCGTCCATCTCCGTAGTTTACTGTCATTGGATGAGAGCTTTTGCTTTACCTCTAGGCTGGGCCTTTCCGGTGCTTGCTTGTTGTTTGCTGCTTCAAATCGATGCCCACGCGCAGGAGCACCCGGCGGACGCGAAAGCGTCAGCATCGGCGCAAGCAGACGCCAAGTCGGATGTGCTGCCGCCATTGCCGCCCGATGCGTCCGTCGCGCAGATCGTGACGGTGAACGGCAAAACGCTGCATTACACGGCAAACGTTGGCACGATACCTGTGTATGACCGGACGGACCCGGCGAAGGCCGAGGTCAAAACGGGCGAGGTGGTTGTGACGTCGTATGTGCTGGACGGCGACAAAGGCGCGACCGCAGGTGAGAACGCCCGGCCCGTGACCTTTGCCATGAACGGCGGCCCGGGCGCATCGTCGGTGTACCTGAACTTCGGCGCGATCGGGCCCAAACACATCGCGTTTGCCGGGCAGGGCGATTCGCCCTCCGACCCGGCGCGGCTGACCGATAATCCCGGGACGTGGCTTCCCTTCTCGGACCTGGTGTTTATCGACCCGATCGGGACCGGATTTTCGCGCTCGCTCGCGTCGCCGGCGGATACGAAGAAGCTTTTCTACTCGACCAACCCCGATATCGAGTACCTGTCGCGCGTGATCTACGACTGGCTGGTCAAAAACGGCCGGCTGCAGTCGCGCAAGTACCTGATCGGCGAAAGCTACGGAGGGTACCGGGGGCCGCGCGTGACCCACTACCTGCAAAGCCGGCTGGGTGTCGCGATGAACGGCGTGGTGCTGGTGTCGCCCTACCTGAACCCGTGGATCGAAGACCACGGCGAGATTTCGCCGCTGCCGTGGATGATGACGCTGCCCTCGATCGCGGCGGCGCACCTGGAGCGCGAGCACCAGCTGGACGCGGAGCACATGGCCGGCGTGATCGCGTACACGCGCGGCGAGTACGTGACGGACCTGCTGGCCGGGCGTTCCAACCCGGAGGCGACGCCGCGCCTGATCCGCAAAGTGACGGAGTTGACGGGGCTGGACCCCGCATTTGTGAAGCACTCCGGCGGCCGCATCGAGACGGGAGCATACCTGCGGGAGGTTCACCGCGAGCAGGGCGACATCGGCTCGGTCTATGACTCCAACGTGACCGCGCCGGACCCGTTTCCATTTTCGCCGGAGCGGCGCTCGAACGATCCGATCCTGGAGGCGATCATCGCGCCGACCACGACCGCAATGGTGGACTGGGTGACGCGCGTGGTGGGCTGGAAGACGACCGCGCGCTACTACGCGTTGTCGTACGAGGTGGGCGAGCAATGGGATGCCGACAAGGATACGACCCTGATGAAGGGGTCGGCGAACGACCTGCGTGAGGTGGTGGCCGCGGATGCGAAGCTGCGGGTGCTGATCGCGCATGGGTGGGACGACCTGAGCTGCCCGTTCATGGGCTCGGTGCTGACGGTGGACGAGATGCCGGTGATGGCGGATCCGGCGCGGGTCGCGGTGCATGAGTATCCGGGCGGCCATATGTTCTACACACGCCCGGCGAGCCAGGCGGCGTTTGTCAAGGATGTCGAGGCGATGGTGGCGACGCATTAGGACCGGCTGCCGTACACTGAGGGCCTGTTCAACGGATCGGAGATCAAGCATGGCGGAAACCGCTCAAGCAGTCAGCCTGGAGGAGTATCTGGCGACGGAGTACCACCCCGACGTCGAGTACATCCACGGAGAGCTCAAGGAAAAGCCGGTGACCGGATTCCCGCATGGAGTAGTGCAGCTCGTCCTAGGCGAGTGGTTCCGCCGGCACCGCAAGGAGTGGGGCATCCTGGTGTCGGTAGAAACACGCACCAGGATCGACTCACAGCAGGTGCGTTTGCCCGACGTGGTCGTCGTGAAAAAGGGGGACGAGACGCGGGGAGCTCTGGTCAAGGCGCCGCTGATCGCGATCGAGGTGCTTTCACCCTCGGACAGCTATGCGGACCTGAAGGCGCGCGCGACGGACCTACGGACCATGGGCGTCGAAAACGTCTGGCTGATCGATGAGGAGCGCCGGGCCGCCGAGGTTTGGACTGGGACGCATTGGGCGCCGGTGCAGCGCGAACGGATGGAAGCTGTCAATGCGCCCGTATATCTCGATCTGAACTGGCTTTGGGCGGAAGTGGATGACGAGTAGCTCCGCTTTCGTTACCCGAGCTCTTTCCAGGCGTCGCCGGCGAACAGCCGGATGCCCGCGACCCCAACCGCACCGGCTCCGAGGCATTCGGCGGCGTTGGCTGGCGATACGCCGCCAAGCGCAAACACCGGTACCGGCTGCGCGGCTGCGCAGGCTTGCGCCAGCGGGAGAAGGCCGGTGCCGGATTGCACATTCCCGCCACGGACGGATTTTTCAAACACCGGGGCCCAAAGAATCGCCGCGGCTCGCCCGGCGCGCGCTGCCGCTACCTCACCGGCGGTATGGCAGCTCACGGTCACGATGCCGGCCGCGCGGACCGCGGCGCTGACCTGCGGCAGGGTTGAGCCGCCGGGCAGGTGAACGCCGCCGGCCCCCGCATCGATCGCGAACCCCGGGGACAGGCCGTTGACCAGCAGGCGCGTGGGGCTGCCCTTGACCACTCCGGCGAGCTTGCGGATGAAGGGAACGAGCACGCTTTCCGGCAGGTCTTTTTCCCGGAGCTGAATCCACTCCACCCCGTCCGCGGCCCACTGCGCGGCACGCGCCAGCAGAGCGGCCTCCCACCCGCCGCGAGTGAAAGGCAGCAGGGAGCGGTCGGTGATGGCATAGCGTTGCAAGGCCGGCTTAGCGGTACGACCGCTGGTAGGTACGGGTCAGGCGGTCCTGCCAGCCCAGCTTGTCTTCGTCCAGCAGCGCCCATACGACACCAAGGCCGAGCGGAAGCAGGGCCAGGGCGGTCGCCGGGATACGCCCCTGCAGCTGGCGGCGCGTGGGGTTTTCATCATTGAAGGTACACAGCGCGATGTGGGCGTAGCGCATGCCTGGAGTCGAGCCGCCACCAAACCGCAGAAACAGCCAGCCGTAAAAGGCGGCAAGCACGCACAGGAACAACGCCCCGCCCCCCAGCGCCGCCCCGCCTGCGGGCAGCTGCACCGTGCAGGAGACAAACACCAGAACGGAAAGCAAAAAGCAGGCAACGACGAGAGAAGCATCGACCAGCGCTGCCATCAGGCGGTCCCCCACGGTGGCCAGGTCCTCCAGCAGGGGCGCGTCTTCTGAATCGTCATCATGCGCCAGCGGCCGAGGCACGGCGGCCCCCGGGTGAGCGTCGAGTTGGATGGAGCTCCAGCCAGTACCTTCTCGCTGCTTGCGCGCACGTTCCGGCACCTGTTGCCAGGTGAAAGAGGCGCGGCGGATGGGTTCGGGAGTCACTGGAGTCGGGGAGGCGATGAAGACCTCTTCCTTTATCGTACCCGCAACGGCGGCGGCGTCTGTACCGAGAGGCGCGTCGGGGAGGGAGGACTGCTCGGCGCGCGTGTTCAAGGAGGCTGCATCCATGCTGACTTCAAAGATGCGGAGAGGGGCTGCCGGGGATTGTTGCCCGTATTCGCCGTAGTCAGGATGGAGCGGGCCCTCGGCCAGACGCGGACGCTGCCTGCGCGCGGCGATCAGTTCGCGGGGAAACTCAATGAGCTTGGCCGGCAAACTTTGGGCGGCGTGCACGGTGGCCTCGGCAAATGCGTCGACCAGTGCCGGTGCGCGGCGCTCTGCGGGCTGGCGCTTGGGCACGACGGGGCGGGCCGGAAGGGGGGCATGATGCTCGACGGCGACTGGAAATCTTGGGTCCGGAGCAGGGTGTGGCGAGGCTCCGTACGGGGTGTCTGGGGATGGGTGCGCAGACTGGTCTGGAAGTGGATGCGTGGAAAGGTCCTGCAGGCCCGAAGCGGCGACCGTGGCCTTCGCAGTGCCTTGGGCCTGCTTTTGCGCCTGGGCTGCGGCTTCGGCTGCGACTCGAGCCGCGCTCTCGAGCAGGTCGCGGTAGGACGGAGCCTGGCGGTAGCGCTCGGCAACGCGTGCGGCTACCGTGGACGCGGCGGCGGCATCGAGGCTGGCGGCAGGTACTGAAGGCTGGTAAGGCGAGGCGCCGCGCCGCAGGCGATGCTCCCGCAGCCGCTCCTGCAGCTCCTGCCTCCATGCGGGAAGAACGACGCCCCCGGCAGCGCAAGGGAGATGCAGTGGGGAAGCAGGCGTGCTCACAACGAGAAAAACCTCCCTGCCCTGGGTCCCGCAAGGAGTTGGCGGCGGGAAGGCTGGTTTGAAGAGAGTGAGGAACAGGGAAGGATTGCGAAAAGAAGCAGACAATCTTCCGGTCCACCCAAAGACAAAGGCATGGCAACAGCATGGCGCGCGCAGCAGGACCCGGATGCGACTTCGCGCTGCCCCGGCCCGTCCCAAGCCTTTGCTATGCTGAGGAAGCCTGTCGCAATGGAAACCCGCACAACTTGGTGTATCACGCTGTTTTTCGCTTGTCACCCTGCGTTCCATGCCGCCGGGGTAACGAACCAGCTACCCCAGAGCGAGGGGCCCGGCGGGTCGCAGGTGCAGTCCCAAGGCCTATCCCAGGTTCAGAAAAGCGCGCCCCTGAAGCCCTCGCCCGTGCCCGCCGCTTTGCCGGCCGACGAGGGTGGAGGCGAGATGCCGACGCAGGGCGATACGCCGTTGACTCCAACGGTGGACCCGGCTTTCGCGCCACCGCCCGCGCCGGAGCACGCCCCGGAACCGTTCGCGCATGCACCCGTGAACCCACCGGCGCCGGTGTCGGCAACCACGCTTGAAAACGCGCCGGCCCCGTCAGCGCCGGTCGTGCCGGCAACCAGCGATGTTGTAGACACCGGCATGGCGATACCGATTGAAGCGCCGCCAACCGGCACCCCGGTCCACATTGAAGCCGCCAAACAAGCGAAAGCCGGCGACGTATACACACTGGATGGCGACATCCTGATCCTGTACAAGAGCTACCGGGTCCGAGCCGATCACGCAACCTACAATGCCGCGACCTCGACAGTGGAAGCGAGCGGGAACGTCATGGTCGACGGCGGTCCGTCGGACGAACATCTTGTTGCCGATCACGGCACCATGAACCTCGAAGCGCACACCGCGCACTTTTACACCGCAACCGGGACGCTGGGCGTGCGCTCGGTCACGCACGACCGCTATGTGTTTACCGCGCCCAACCCGTTCGCGCTGAGCGGCGACGAGGTGCTGGAGCTGGGGCCCGGACGCTACCAGGTGCTGCGCGGCACGCTGACCAGCTGCCGCTTGCCCGACCCGGACTGGAAGCTGCTGGCGCGTAACATCCTGATTGACGGCAACGTGGCCCACGCGCGCAACAGCACCTTTACCTTGTTCGGCGCACCGTTGGTGTTTTTGCCCTATGTTTCGCACCCGGTCGAGCAGAACCACCGGCAGAGCGGGGTGCTGCTGCCGATCTTCGGCAATGACACGCAGAAGGGTTTTATCTCGGGCGAGTCGGTGTACCTGGTGCTGGGCCGCAGCGCCGACGCGACGCTCGGGGCCGAGTACTTTTCGCGTCGCGGCTTCAACCCGTTCGGACAGCTGCGCTACCGGGGCTTCGGGGAAAACTTCGCGTCCCTGCGTTTTCGCGCGCTGTTTGACCGGCTGCCCGCGCCGAACAACCAGGGCGGGCAGGATATTTTTGCCGACGGCCGCCGCGAGCTGGACGCACATACCCGCGCCGCGGCCGATATTGAATACCTGTCCTCGTACGTGTACCGGCAGGCGTTTGAGGAAAACTACTCCGCCGCGATCAACTCTGAGGTCAAGTCTTCTGCCTATGTGACGCGAGAAGAAAATGCGTATGCCGCCAACGCGCATTTTGAGCGCTATCAGAACTTTCGCGGCACAGCGCCCGGCGATGAAATTCGCGTGCTGCATACCCCGGAGCTGCAGCTCGACGGGCTCGATCAGCCACTGGGCCGGACGCCCTTTTTATGGGGCGGCATGGCTTCCGCTTCAGCGTTGTCGCGCTCGGAGCCGGGTTTCCAGACCAGCCGGCTGACCCCTCGACTCGACCTGTACCCACACCTGGCCTTGCCGCTCAGCGGTGGGGGGTGGCACCTGCGCGGCGAGGCCGGAGTACGCGAAACCTTCTACGCGAAGAGCCAGCTGCCGGGTGCGCCCGGGGCGTTGCCGGTGGAGTCGGGTGCGAGCCTGAACCGGGCTGCTTTTATTGGTGACGCGGAACTGCACCCGCCTGTGCTCGAGCGCGATTTTGCCGTGCCATGGCTCGGCAAAAACGGTGGCGGCGCCCTGCGGCATACGGTGGAGCCTTACCTGCACTACCACTATGTGACGGGCGTGAATCATTTTGCCGAGACCCTGCGCTTTGACCTGACGGACGTGCTGGCGGACACGAACGAGGTGGACTACGGGCTGACGCAAAGGCTGTTTGTGCGCGGCCAGGGGGCGTGTCCGCCGGGTGCCGGTCCCGGGGAGACGCACTGCGGTACCGCCGACTGGCTCACCTGGACGGTGCTGCAGAGGCACTACTTCAACCCCACCTTTGGCGGCGCGGTGGTCGCGGGGCAGCGCAATGTTTTTACAAGCACGCTGGACCTGACGGGTATCGCGTTTCTAGCGGCACCCCGCAACAACTCGCCGATCATCTCGCGCCTGCGCCTGCGCACCACGGGCGCGACTGACCTCGAGTGGGACCTGGACTACGACGGACGAAGCGGCCGAGTGCAGGGAAGCAACCTGCTGGCCAGCTACCGGGTGGCGAACTACTTTTTTTCCGTCGGGGACGCGCGGCTGGTGAATCTTGTTCCCCAGACTCCGGCTTTGCCAAATGCCCCGAGCGCAACCGGGACGACGCAACCGGGGGCGCAACGCAACTTCAACCAGCTGCGCGTGGCAGCGATCTACGGCTCACCCACCAAGCACGGGCTTTCGGCCGGGGCCAACCTGGGCTACGACTTTGCCTTTGCGCAGACGCAATACCTGGGCGTGGAAACCGGCTACAACCGCGACTGCTGCGGCGTTGCCTTTGAGATGCGGCGCTACTCCCTGGGTAACCCGAGTACAAATTCCGTGATCCGCGACGACACACAGTACCTGTTCTCGTTCACGCTGGCCGGGGTGGGTTCGGCCGGCTCGCTGCGACCGGTTTTGCGGGTCTTTTAGCTCCTCTCCTCATCCAATCACCGGGAGAACGACCGTGGAACTGCGTGCACTGGGCCGCTCCGGCCTCCGTGTTTCGCCGCTGATGCTGGGCGGCAATGTGTTTGGGTGGACGGCAGATGAAGCGACTTCGTTCCGGCTCCTGGACCGGTTTGTGGAAGGCGGCGGCAACTTTATCGATACGGCGGATGTGTACTCACGGTGGGCCGAGGGTCACACGGGCGGCGAGTCGGAAACGATCCTGGGCCGGTGGTTTGCGCAGAGCGGCAAGCGCAACCGGGTGGTGGTTGCGACCAAGCTGGGCATGGACATGGGCCATGGCGAACAAGGGCTGCGGCCGGAGTACATCCGGCAGGCGGTGGATGCGTCGCTGCAGCGGCTGCAAACGGATCGCATCGATCTGTACCAGGCGCACAAGGACGACCCGGATACACCTCTGGCCGACACACTGGGAGCCTTTGGCGAGCTGATTGCCGCGGGCAAGGTGCGGGCCATCGGTGCTTCCAACTACAAAGCCGATCGACTGCGCGCCGCTCTGGCGTTGAGCTCGAGCGACGGGCTGCCCCGCTTTGAAAGCCTGCAGCCGCATTACAACCTGCTGGAACGCGCCGACTACGAGGCGACTCTTCAGCCGGTCGTACAGGAGTTCGGCATCGGGTGTGTTCCATACTTCGCGCTCGCCTCAGGCTTTCTTACGGGCAAGTACCGGTCGCGGGCCGACGCGGAAGGCAAGGCGCGGAGCAAGGGCGTAAGAAAGTACGCCAACGAGCATGGCTTTGCCGTGGTAAGGGCGCTGGACGAGGTGGCCGGCGAGGCCCGCGGCACACCGACCCAGGTGGCGCTGGCGTGGCTGATGGCACAACCGGGCATTACCGCGCCCATCGCGAGTGCAACGGGCCTCACTCAGATGGAGGACCTGCTGCGCGCGATGGATCTGACCCTTTTACCTTCCGCAATGGAAAAGCTCCATGAGGTGAGCCGGCCAGCGGTTGCCGCCTGAGGGCACCGGTTGAAGTCAAGCAGGGCCCCGGGCAGGAGCTTAATCCGTGAGCACCGGCCAGTCGTCCTGCCAACGGATGTGCTTCAGCCACAGGTACATCATGCCGTTCTCGGACGCCTTGAGGGCGTGAAACACGAGCAGGCTTTCGCCTGTCTGTGGGTCCAGAAAGGCTGTACCCCCGCCCGGTGCAAGCCAGGCACTGTTGGTTTCAAGCAGGACCGTGCCGCCGCCCTGCATCATGGCAACACCGGCCTTGTCGACGAACGGACCCGCCGGACTGCTGGAGCGCCCGACAGCTTCCTTGTAAGTATCGGTGGTGATGTCGTAGTTGCAGCAGTAGTCGATAGAGACGAACAGGTAGTAGTAGCCGCCGTGCTGCACGACGGAAGGCCCCTCAATTGGATTGCCGAGCACAGCCGGTCGCGCCGCCAGGTCGACCCTTGTGCCCGCTGCGAGCAGCTTTCCAGTTGCGGGGTCGAGCGGGACCTGCTTGATGCCGGACCAGTAGCTGCCGTAGCTCATCAAGACCTTGCCATCGGCGGTCACAAAGACGTTTGGGTCGATGGCATTGAAGTCATCCCCTGGGTTCGATCCCAGCACCTCGCCCTGGTCGACCCAGCCGTAAGCCGGGTCGTGCGGATCAAGCGTCCGGTTCGTTGCCAGCCCGATCACGGACTGTTGCGAGTTCAAGGTAGAGCCCGCGTAGTACAGGTGATACGGGCCATTGTAGTAGGAGATGTCCGGAGCCCAAAGGCCTACGATGCCCGGCACCCTGGCCTGCACCCACGAGGGGATCTGGGCAAATACACTGCCGCAGGCAAGCCAGTTCACCTCGTCCGTGGAGCAGCGGATCGGAAGGAAATGACCGGGCGGAAGACCCAGAATATCCGTCGTGAAGAGGTAGTAAGTGTTGCCCTGCCGCATGATGCTGGGGTCGTGCACCGGGTTTGTATCGCCGGCGAGTGGGTTTGTCGTCAACTGCGCGGACGGCGCAACCGGGGGTGCGGCTGGGGCCGATGCCCTGGAGGCGGCACCGGTCTGCGATGCCGAAGAGGACGCCGTAGATGAGGTCGCGCCGCAGCCGAAAAGCAACACGGAAAAGGCGATGGGCAGCAGCATGTGCCATGCGCGCGACGACCGAGGCGACAACATCCTGAGATCACTCCTTGTCGCAACGGCGTGAAGTGCCGGCTCTTCGCCGGCGCAAAAAACAGTCACTGCACTCTTATCGGCAGGAACCCACAACCGTTCAGCACCCGGGCTGTTACGTTGGGCATCTGAACAGCTCTCCGTCCCCCCAGGTACCAGGGCCCCTTCGCGCACAGCCCGGACTCTCTCTGCGGGGTGCGATAATGAGGAATCGGCATACAGAAAGCCCTTCCGGCCGGAAAGGTCGTCCTTCGCCTTGCGTTGTTTTCGCCTGCTCCATCACTCGTTCCTGCTGGCTGCCTTTTGCATGGCGGCGCTCGGCGGTTGTCGCGCGCAGACGCCCGCCGCCGGGGCGTCGCTGACGCCGGAGCAGGGGCGTCGTGTGGCGCTGACCGTGCGCGCTCAGCTCAATGTTCCGCCCGACTGGGAGATTGCCCCCGGGGCGCGGACAGCAAGCGAGGTGCCGGGTTTCGACACGCTCCGCGTGGAGTTTTATCCGGTGGCCGACCCAAAGCAGGTGCAGCCGCTCGACTTTCTTATCTCCAGGGACGGCAACACGTTGGCACGGCTTTCAAAGTACGACCTCCAGCATGTGCCCGGACTGGAGATCGCCACAACTGGCCGTCCGGTACGCGGCAACAAGGATGCAAAGGTCGAGATCGTCAATTTTGACGACCTGGAGTGCCCCTACTGTGCGCGCATGCACGCCGAACTGTTTCCGCAGACGCTGGACCACTACAAGGGCCTGGTCAAGGTGGTTTACAAGGACGATCCGCTGACAGAAATTCATCCGTGGGCACTCCGGGCCGCGATCGATTCCAACTGCCTGGCCGCGCAAAACGGGTCAGCCTACTGGAACTACATCGATTACCTCCACACGCATGGCGAAGACATCACCGGGCCGGATCGCGATGCGGCCAAGTCGGCCGCGCTGCTGGACA
>CAXTWU010000038.1:0-1193 GCA_964248025.1 uncultured Acidobacteriaceae bacterium
GCGCGGTTGCGGCTCAGGTCGGCCCCGTTCCGCACAGACGGGTACTTGCGGTTGCCCATGGTGCCTTCCCACACCACGCGGTTGAACCTGGCGGAGTCGAGGTGGTCTTCGACCGAGAAGTCCATGCCGCGCGTGCGAGCGGCCCACCAGGCGGCGGAGTGCAGCGGCTTGAGCTGCGCGTCGGCGTTGGCGGGGTAGGCGGATGCGGGGATGGGCAGGGTCGTGTTCTTCAGATAGGCGGAAGGGATCGCGTTGAAGGTGTAGGTCGCCTGCTTGGTGTCAAAGGCATTGGCCATGGGCACGGCGCTGGCATCGTTCAGGTTGAGCGGGGCGAGGCCGAGGATCTCTTCCATGGTGCGCAGCATGCTGACAGTGTTGTAGCGGGTGGAGTCGACAAAGCCGTGCTTGACATAGGGTCCAACGACAAACGCCGTGCTGCGGTGCGCGTTTACGTGGTCGCCGCCGTCCTGCGCGTCGTCCTCGATCACAAAGACGAGCGTGGAGCCGGCGTCCTTGCTTTTGGAAACGGTGTCGATGACCGAGGCCACGGCGTAGTCGTTGTCGGCGATCTGGAGCTCGGGGGTGTTGACGCCGTTGAGCGCGGTTGCGAAGTTGCCGAAGTGGTCGTGCATGATGCGAACCAGCGACAGGTTGGGCAGGTTGCCGGCGGCCTCATACCCCTGGAACTCGCGGTTCCACTCGGTGAAGCGGAAGTAGTCGGGAAAGACGTTGTCGAAGCCACGGAAGTAGGGGTCTGTGAGCGGGGCGAGCACGGCGCTGGTGGAGTAGGCCACCTGCAGCTTGTCGGCAAACGCGTTGGGGTCGGGCGGGATATTGAGCTGCGGCGCGACGGTGAGATTGTAGCGGGCGAGATCGAGAAAGAACCCGTAGTCGCGGACGGAAAGGCCGGCCTTGAGGGCGGCGTTCCAAAGATAGCCCTGGCCCTGCCCACCATCATCCGAGTCGGGCGCGGCGACGTTGGCGATGCCGGGCAGCAGGTCGGGGTCGGGGTTGGTGAGCGGGTCGGCGGCGACGCGGGCCTTCGTGTTGCCGATACCGACGTTGAGGTTGCGGTTGGTTCCTTCGGAGTCGTTGTCGGTGCCGCGTCCAGCGTAGTTGACCGGGATCTCTTTTTCGATCACGTCGGTGGTGCGGGCGGAGGTGGACCAGGGCCAGCCGTCGCCGCTGACGTC
>CAXTWU010000038.1:1293-16432 GCA_964248025.1 uncultured Acidobacteriaceae bacterium
TCACGTCGGTGGTGCGGGCGGAGGTGGACCAGGGCCAGCCGTCGCCGCTGACGTCGGAAACGTCGTAGAAGTTGTCGAAGTCGACGAAGTCGCGGGCGATGTTGTGGAAGTTGGGGGTCACCGCGTCTGGAAACTGGGTGATGGAAGGGTCGCCGTTGCCGACTTCGAGGTCGCCGAGCACCTGGTCGTAGGTGCGGTTCTCCTTGATGATGTAGATCACGTGCTTGATGTTCTGGTGCAGAAAGGCCATGGTCTCGGCCTGGGCGGGGGTTTCGGTGCGAAGGAGATTGTCGTTCGCGACCACGCGGGCGGTGAGCGTGCCGAGCTCTGCAGCTGTGGGCACGGGAACGGTCTGGAAGCCGGCCTTGGTCAGCTGCCAGGTGTACTGGTTGGCGGCGTTGGACGCCGTCTGTACAGCGGGCGAGGTGTTGGTCGCGTTTTGGGGGTTGGGACCGGTGTCGCTTTTGCCATTGACGATGTAGAGCAGTTTGCCGTCGGCGCTGACGCTTACGGAGTTGGGGTAAAAGCCTGTGGGGATGAGGCCGGCGACCACGCTGCTGCCGGGCGTACTGAGCCGGACGACCGCGACGGCGTTTTCGCCGCCGTTGGTGACATAAAGGGTTTTCTCATCGGGCGAAAGGGCCAGCGAATTGGGGTTGGCACCCTTGTAGGCGGGCTTGTTCGCGTAGATGGCGGCCGGCGCCGTGATGGAAATCTCGTCGATGACCTGCTGGGTGTTGGTATCGATCACGGCAACGGTGTCGCTGTTGTCCTGCGCGACATAGAGCAGGGTTTGGGCCTTGTTCATGACCATTTTGTTGGGGTTGCCGGGCAGCTTGATGCGGGCCAGCACGCCATAGGCGGAGATGTAGTCGACCTCGCGGTCGCGGATGCTGGAGATATAGGCGACGTCGTTGCCCTTGAACTGGATCCAGAAAGGGTATTCGCCGCCCGGTACGCCGGGGGCAACTGGACCGTTCACGGCTTTGCCGGGGCGCAGGTCGAGTTCGCCGCCGACCGCCCAGTAGCCGTTGGGGTGGGTGAGCACGCTGACCGTGTCGTTTTCGTAGTTGGCGACCAACAAGCGGCTGCCGTCGGGGGAGACGGCTACGCCGGCCGCTTCGGGCGGGGTCACGAGGCCAAGGCCGCCGGAGTTGCCGGTCGCTGCGTTTGCCTTCGCCAGGTGACCGAGTGCGACGGTCTGCGCGAGCGACCAGGTGCCTGCCTTTTGCGAGAAGATCTGCACGTTATCCGCGTTGCCGCCGGGGACGAAAAAGGTGTTTCCGTCGGGGGAAAAGACAATGCCGCTGTAGCTATTGGTGACCGGGATGGCCTGCTTCTGGAGCGGCGCCGCGCCGGAAATATCGAACACAAAGACCCACTCGGTCGAGTCGGTGGGGTTGGTTTTGCCGGCGTTGGGGCCGTCGGGGTAATTCTCGAGGTTGTAGCCGCTGGTCAGGATCAGCAGCGTTTTGCCGTCGGGGCTGACGGTGGTGGAGACCGCCTGGCCGACGGTGTAGCCGGGATTGTCGGCAAGGCCGGGATTCAGCGGTTCGAAGCGGGCACCCTGAGGAGCCAGCGGCGTGATCCGCTGCCCGGTTGACAGGATCTGCGGCTGGCCGGAGTTGTTGCCGCCGGGCGTGCTTTGGGCCAGGAGCGGGGCGGCAAGAACAGCAAGGACGCTGAGAGTGCTCGCGAAGCCTGGGCGGAAGTGGCTGGGGGTCATACGGTGTCTCCTGAGGTGTTGAGCTTGCGGGATTGCCTGCGCTTGGAAAGGAGGCCGGGCGCGAACAAGGCATGGAAATGCGAAAGGGGCCGCTGCAGGCGGAAACTCTCCGGTCACCGTTGTTTCACCTCATCCATAAGTGTTAGGTTGCAGTCCCGTGAATATGCTGTGAATGCTGTTTTTGCCACAGCCTGCGAGGGCTCTTGGCGGCAACCTCGAGCACTGCCGCGGCGACGCCGATCATCGGCACTGGCTAAACCTGATCGAGAAGCCGGGAACCCTGCACCCCCTCGCCTTTTTTTGGCGCCTGTCCCGCGGCAATCTCTGCCTGAGGTCGTGACATCGCTCGCTCACGGACGGGCGATCGGCCTCTCATTCACCGGACAACCAGCGCGTGGAGTAACTGCTCGCCGGACGACGGCGATGCTTGGCCGCTGGTGCTCGCGCCTGTATCGATCATTCCATTGTTAGGCTTGGAGCTGCCAGGGCTGTGAAACCATCTGACTGGAGACACCTATGAGATTTCGCTCCTTTGCTTTGCTTTTCTTTCCCGCCCTGCTTGCTTCTGCGCAGGCGACGCAGCCTTCCGCCTCCAGCACCGTTTCGCCCGCGCTGGATCAGCTTCGAGCCGCGCTCGGCTCGGTGAAGGTTGAGAAGTGGAAGGCCCCGGGCCCCGTGCGTCAGGACGCAAGCGCCAACATCGGGTCGATCCGGCGCGACCTGGACGGAACGCTGCCCGCGCTGCTGGCGACAGCCGACGCGGCGCCGGGCGTGGTGTCCAAGAACCTGCCCGTGTTCCGCAACCTGGATGCGTTGTACGACGTGCTGCTGCGCGTGGTGGAGTCGGCGGACCTGGCTGCGCCGGACGACCAGACAAGAAGCTTGAATCGCGCGCTGGGCTCGCTTGAGGACGCACGGCGGGCCTTGGGTGACAGCCTGGAGGCTGCCGCGGAAAAAACGGAAGGGCAGCTGAGCGGGTTGGGGGCGCAGCTCCGCTCGCCGGCAGCACCTGTGAGGCCGTCCGTGGTGAATGACGGGGTGAGTGCCGGCGGGAAAGCAGGTGCCCAGGCGGCGGCGCACAAACGCAAGCCGGCCAAGCCTGCAGCCCAGCCGGAACAGCCGTAGCGGGAACCTTGAAGCTGCCCCCGGTGTCTGATCCTGAAGCAGATCTTGCTTCTGCGTTTGTTCCCGGGCTGTTTCGGCCTGGATCGGACGCGGCTCGGCTGCTAAGGTGGAGGAACAATTCGGTGGGCGCTGGAGCGGCATTGGGGAACCTGGCAGATGCGATCGGGGGGATTCGGCCTGAAGAGGCGACAATCCTGCTGGAGCTCAAGGCCGGTTCGGAAGAAGCGTTTGCATCCTTGATCGCGCAGTACCACGGTCCGATCTACAGCCTGGTGGCGCGCACGGTCCGCAACCCCGCGGACGCGCCCGACCTAACCCAAGAGATCTTTATCAAGGTGTTTCGGGGCATCGGCTCGTTCAAGGGCGACTCAAGCCTGCGGACCTGGATGTACCGGATCGCGATTCATGAAGCTTCAAACCAGCAGCGCTGGTGGCGGCGCCATCGGGAGCGTGAGGTGGCGCTTGAGGCGGAAACCGGGAACCCCGGCGAGGACGGGGGGCTGTCGCTGCTGGAAACGCTGGCCGGCGCGGGGGAGTCGCCCTTTGACGCGGCTGCGCAGGGGGAACTGCGGACCCGGGTGGAAGCGGCGCTGCGCGAGGTACCGGAGCCGTATCGCACGGCGGTGGTGTTGCGCGACATCGAGGGCTTTGCCTACGAGGAGATGGCCGAGATCCTTAACGTGCAACTGGGCACGGTGAAGTCGCGGCTGATGCGTGGGCGCGCACGGCTCAAGGCGCAGCTGGCGCCCCTGATGGCACCTGCAATGGCACCTGCGATGGCGCTTTCAACGCGACCACCCGCAACACGTGTGCCGGGAATGCACCCCTCTCCAAAGGGGGGCTCGCGCCGATGATCCTGCTCTGCTCGGAGGTCGAGGAACAATTTTCAGCATACCTGGACGGCACGCTGTCGGGGGTGGTAATGACCGACGTGGGGGAACACCTGCGCCATTGCACTGCCTGCACACGGGGGTTTGCGCAGTGGCGCGGCACGCTGGCGGCGCTAAACGCGCTGCGGCCGGCGAAGCCGCCGGCCGATCTTCAGCTGCGGCTCCGGGTCGCTATTTCCCACGAAAAGGCGCGTACCGTGGGAACGTGGCTGGACCGGCTGCGCGTTCGCTGGAACAACACCCTGGCGCCGCTGGCGGTGCAGGCCGGGGCAGGGCTGGCGAGCACGGCATTGCTG
Source organism: uncultured Acidobacteriaceae bacterium (assembly GCA_964248025.1). Lineage (GTDB taxonomy): Bacteria > Acidobacteriota > Terriglobia > Terriglobales > Acidobacteriaceae > EB88. The sequence continues at coordinate 5,331 of CAXTWU010000038.1, forward strand.
CTGGGCACGGTAGGGCTGCTGGTGGGCACCTTTGCCGCGCCGGAGCCGGCGGCGGCCGGGGATGAGCCGATCGGCATGGCAACATCCCCCCGGCTGCTTTACAACGGGCTTCCGGGTGGCTCGGGCTCGCTGGCGATGTTGGACGGGTCGGTCGTGGTGCGGGTGTTTGTGGATGCGCGGGGCCGGGTTTACGACTACCGTGTCATTTCAGGCACGGCTAACTCTCGGAGCCGGGAAGCGTTGCAAAACGAGATGATGTGGAGCGTTTGGGAGCCGGCGCGGGTTTTTGGTTCTCCGGTGTGCGGGTCGGCGATTGTGTCGCTCGCGGGGATCTCGGTTCCGGGGTAAGGATAGCGGGGAGGCCGTCCATTGCGTGGGTACAATGGACGGCCTTTCTCCTGAGCCCTGCTGTTTACTGGTGCTGCGAGCTGGGCTGAGCCGGTGCGACTGGTGGAGACGCGCCGGGCGGGGTGGCCGAGGCAGCGACCAATTCGATGTCAAAGATTAGATCGCTGGCAGGCGGAATTACCGGTGGGTGGCCCGCGTCACCATAAGCGAGCTGGTACGGGATGAACAGCCGGCGCTTGCCGCCGACGCGCATGCCGGCAAAACCACTGTCCCAGCCTCCAATTACGCGGTGCGCGCCCTGCTGGAAGGTGATGGGCTGGCCCCGGTCGAGCGAGGAATCGAACTTGGCGCCGTTGGACTGCAGCCATCCGGTGTAGTGCACGGTGAGGAACTCGCCCGGTGTGACTGGATCGCCGGTGCCGGCCTGCATGTCGATGTAGCGCAGGGCGAAAAGGGTTTGCACGGGGCCGGCTGCCGGCGGGATGCCGGGCGGCAAGGCGGGTGCCGGTTCGGCGGCAGGGCAGGCGGGAGTTTTGGCCGGGGTTTTGGCTGCTGCGGCGTGGGGGCGCGCGTGGTGCGCGGGGGTAGCGGCGGTTTGTGCCACTGCCAGGGCGTGGCAGCCGAGCAAGGCAAGTACGATAGCCGGATTTCTCACGAAAGCGGTTCCTCTTGCGTCCATACTAACGGGCCTTCCCCGTTGCCGTAGTTACAGCATCTCCTGCACACGACCTGCTCTGCCCGAAATGGATCGGGCCAGCGAACCCAGTTTCATTTTGGGAATGGCCTCCAGAGAAAAGTTACAGAGTCGTTGACCCCCCCGAGGCACGCTCGCTAGACTTGAAGTACAGCAAACACCATGCCGACTTCCCGCCCCATTCTCCTCGCGCTTTTGCTCCCGGCCCTGCTCGCTACGGGCATGCTGCGGGGGCAGAGCACGAGCCCCAGGCCGAAAACCGGGGAAGAGCTCCGGCTGCCGCCGGCGCTGGTGGACCCGAGCGGGCCTGCGGTTTCGCTCCAAACCAGTGAGGCGTTGTTTGACGTGGCTGCCGCGTTGAACACGTGCGGGTATGATGCGGGGCTTGCAGGGTCGGACCCCCTGCGGCGACGGGTGCGCGAGGCGGTCAACCAGGCCGCGCAGGTGTCGACAGAAGCGCGCTCTGCGCGTGACGAGGTATGCACCTTTATTAATGGTCACCGGCTTTCAGAAAGCTCCCGCGACCTGGCCCAGTACATCTCGATGGCGCTGTACCTGACGCCGCCGCCGGATCTGACGCCCTCGGTGGAAGAAGGGGACCTGCCGCCCGACGCGACCCAGGTGCTAGACATGCTGCCGATTTTGCGCAAGTTTGCAGAAGCCGTGCAACTGCACCTGATCTGGGTTCGGTTTCACCCGGAGTACGAGGCTGAAACAGCGAAACTGCACGACTCGTTGACGCGCATGATCCTGAACACAAACGTATATCTGAAGCTGCCGACCAGCAGCTATTCGGGCTCGCGCTTCCTGGTTGTCCTGGAACCGTTGCTGGACCCCGCGCAGACCAATGCGCGGGTGTACGGGTCGGACTACGTGGTTGTGGCTTCGCCCGTGAACGGGACGGTCAACCTCCACGATGTGCGGCATACATTTCTGCACTATGAGATCGAGCCCCTGCTGTATGCGCGGGCGGGCTCGCTGGACCGGCTGCTGCCGCTGCTCAAAACCGTGCGGATGGCGCCGCTTGAGTACCAGTACCGGGCTGATATTGTCTCGCTGGTCATCGAGTGCATGATTCGCGCGGTGGAAGCGCGGACGATGGACACAGGCGTTGCGGTTTTTGAGCTGCCGGCCCATGCGGAGAGGGCGGACCTGCCCCGTTTGCAGCACCAGCGCGACGTGACGCTGAGCGCGGCGGACGCGGTGCGTCAGAAGGCTGTGAACACGGCCATGACCGATGGTTTTGTGCTGACGCGGTACTTTTACGACCAACTGGGGCAGTTTGAGCACAACCCGGAAAGCCTGAAGGAGGCGATCGGTCCCATGGTGTACGGCATGGATGTGGACGCGGAGGTGCATCGCGCGAAGCAGGTAGTGTTTGTGGAGCAGGCGCCGGCTGACGTGATCCGGACGGCGAGTGCCGGGCGGGGGCTGGACCGCGCGGAAGGTGAACTAAAGGCAGGCGACCCGGATGGTGCGAGCAGGCTGGCGCAACAAGCGCTGAAGGACCACACGGCAGACCCGGCCCGCGCCGACTATCTGCTGGCGTTGACATGGCTGATGAAGGGCGACATGGAATCCGCCGCGGGTGACTTCAAGGAAACGATCCGTTTGACGCAGGACCCGCGCCTGCTGGCCTGGTCGCATATCTACCTAGGAAGGATCGCGGACGTGCGTGACCAGCGGCCTGATGCCATGGCCGAGTACAAAACAGCGATCACGGTGCGCGACGGCCAGCCGGACACGCTTGAAGCAGCCCAGAAAGGACTGCAGCAGCCATTTGCCTTGCCACATAGCGGGGCCCCGGCGGACCCCGACGAGAAGCCGCAGTGAGGTTCAGTAATGGCGGCACCAGGTAGACGGACCGCGGGCAGTCCGGAACTGCATCCACTATAAGAGACCGGTCGTGAAAGACAGAGGACCGAGGCCGGCCATCGCCGGATGCCGGCAGGTGTCACAGGCCCAAACTACTCAGTATCCGGCCGGATATCTGGCAGCTACATCTGGCGATGCGTCGCCGAAGAAGTCTTTAACTGTGGCCAGGCTAGAGCTTGGGATCTGGGCTAACCCGATCGTAGACGCGCCAAACTGGCGGAATGTCGCTCCGCGGGAAGCAGGGAACGGATGCCGCCGCAGACCATGACCGAGCCCGAGGCCTCACCGGCAGAGCTGGAAGCGAAGCTGGGGCATCGTTTTGTCCATCCTGAACTGCTGGAGCAGGCGCTGACCCACAGCTCCTTGCGGCACGAGCAGCAAATGGTTGCGCATGGCGGCCGGAGCCCATCGACGATCCCGGGGGATAATGAGCGGCTGGAGTTCCTGGGCGACGCGATTGTCGGGGTGCTGGTGGCCGAATCGCTGTTTCGGCGATTCCCCGGGTTGCGTGAGGGCGAACTTACACGCCTGCGCGCCGCCCTGGTCAGCCGCAAGCACCTGGGCGAGGTGGGCGAGTCGCTCGGTCTGGGCCGTTGGCTGCGGATGGGACGCAGCGAGGAGCGGAATGGGGGGCGCAAGAAGGCCCTGTTACTGGCGAACTGCGTGGAAGCGATCACTGCGGCGCTTTACCTGGACGGCGAGGACCGGACCAGCTTCCGAACGGCGGCCGGGTTTGTGGAGCGCTGCATCGTGGGGCCGCTGGCAGACACGCTCCATGGTGAGCTCAAGGCAAACCATGCGATCGGCGACTACAAATCCGCATTGCAGGAGTTGCTGCAGGCGCGCGGCGGCGGCCAGCCCGAGTACACGGTGGAGGCGGAAATGGGACCGGACCATCGTAAGCGCTTCCTGGTCGAGGTGCGCACGCCGGCGAGCGATCCGGACGGGGGCAGAGGCCTGGCACGCGGGCAAGGCAGCACCAAGAAAAAGGCCGAACAGGAAGCCGCGCGGCGCGCTTATCAGAAACTGGGCGGCGAGGCGACGCCGGAGTTGGTATGAACGTGTGGGGGCGGCAAATGGGACCGGCGCGGGCTGAAGCAGCCCTCGATACGCCCGAGACGCGCCTGATCGTTCTGGATAGCGAGGTTCGAAGCAGTCTTCCGGCCAGAGCTGCCGGCAAGGTAGCGGGCAGGGACGCGACCCGGCCCCGAGGAGCGGTGCTGCTGCCGACGATTGCCGATACCGTTCGGTCATTGCTGGGCATGGTGGTCATCGCTATGTTTGTGCTGACGTTTCTTTTGCAGCCGTTTCGGATCCCTTCGGAGTCGATGGAGCGTACGCTGCTGGTGGGCGACTTTCTGCTGGTGAACAAGCAGACCTATGCGCCGGCCGGCCACTGGCGCGGGTGGCTCCCCTATCGTGAGCCGGCTCGCGGCGATGTTGCGGTCTTTCGTTTTCCACTCGATCCGAGCGACTATGTGGTGAAGCGAGTGATCGGCGTGCCCGGGGACCGGGTGCACCTGGCAAGCGGCACCGTGCTGCGCAATGGCGTTGCACTCACCGAACCCTATGTGGTCCACGAGCCTGCCTACCGAGATCCCTTTCGCGACAACTTTCCGCTCGGCACCTATACCGACCCCGGCGTCGATACCCGCTGGTGGAGCCTGCTTGAAGCCAACCGTCGGGGCGGCGAGGTGACGGTGCCGCCGGGACAGTTCTTTGTCATGGGTGACAACCGCAACCACAGCCGCGATAGCCGTTACTGGGGGTTTGTGCCGCGGGCCGAGATTCTGGGCCGCCCGTTTCTGATTTACTTTTCCCTGCGCCTGCCGTCGGCGACCGATGCCCCGTCGCTGCCGGATGATACACTCGGACACGAAAACGCCCCTTTCACGGGGTTGGTCGATTTCGCCAGGTGGGACCGGATGTTCCGGATTGTGCATTAGGGACCTTCGATGGAACCGGCGCGAGCGAGGGCTTCCCGCCGTTTTCGTGCCCAAGGCCATGCCTGCAGCCGCCGGACTCGGTTGAAGTTTGGAACGAAATCCTGTTACGGCGCTTTTTTGGAGAATCTACCGCCCATGGCCACCACAGTCGACAAAGATCCGCAGCTCCAGCAGATCCAGCAGACCCCACGGACACAGGCAGCCGCCGAGGAAACGCCGCTGGAGTTCGTCGCGTCGATCTGCGGCGTACTGGTGTTTGGGCTCTTTGTGTTGACGTTTGTGTTTCAAAACTTCGTGATTCCTTCGGGTTCCATGCTGAAGACGCTGCTGGTGGGCGACCACGTGCTGGTGGATCGCATTACGCTGGCGCCCAAGGGTACATGGGCACCGTTTGTGCACCAGAGGGCCGTGCGGCGAGGCGATATCGTGGTGTTCTACAAGCCGGGCGAGCCGGAGCTGTTCCTGGTCAAACGCGTGGTCGGCATCCCGGGTGACCGGATTCACTTGCGGAACGGGTTGGTGTACCTGAACGGCAAGGCCCAAAGCGAGCCCCAGACCGAGAAGACCAGCGACAGCATCTATGTTCCGTACCGCGACGACTTCCCTGCGGTGCCGCCGGCCGAAGGCTACGACGTAACGGCGGGCTGGGCCGCGGAGCTGCCCACACACGTGCAAGGCGAGGATCTCGTTGTACCCGCGGGCGACTTCTTCTGCATGGGCGATAACCGGCCTTACTCGCTTGACAGCCGCTACTGGGGATTTGTACCGCAGGCCAATATTGTCGGGCGGCCCTTGTTTGTTTATTGGTCGTTTATCACCAGCGAAGAGCAGATCAACAAGACCAGCACTGCGGACCAGATCGCCTGGTTCAGCCATATTGTGATCCACTTCTTCGACCAGACCCGCTGGAGCCGCACTTTGCACCCGGTTCGTTGACGTGCTGAGTACCAGTCGCCGGTTGATCGCATTTACGGCGCATCGTGGTCCCCTGCGCAAGGAACCGGCTCTGCTCGCGATCTGCCTGCTGCTGCTGCTGCTGGCCCTTCTGCCGCCACTGGTCAACCTCCATCGTTTTCAGTACCGGATTGCCGACGCGATCAGCCAGTCGATCGGCCGCCCGGTCAGTATGGACTCGGTTGCGCTGCAGCTGCTGCCATGGCCGGGCCTGCGCATCAGCAATCTCCAAGTGGAGGAGGACCCCGCGTTCGGCGCGGAACCAGCGCTTCGCGCGCCGGAGGTCGTGGCGGAACTGCGGCTGTCTTCGCTGTGGCGAGGCCGTTTCGAGCCAAGCCGTGTGGATATTGCGGACGCGAGTGTGAACCTGGTGCGCAACGAGGAAGGCCGATGGAATGTCGGCTCCGTGCTGCTGGAAGCTTCGCATGTGCGCAATGCTCCGACGGCCCAGACCCGGCCCGGCCCGGCACCGCGCTTCCCTTATATCGAGGCGAGCGGGATTCGCATCAATGTGAAGCGAGGTACGGAGAAGCTGCCCTTCTCGCTCCTGAACGCCGATTTTTCGATGTCGCTGACCCGTCCGGAGGTGTGGCGGCTGAAGCTTGAAGGGCAGCCGGTACGCACCGACCTGGAACTGTTCGCGAGCGATACGGGCACGCTGCGGGTGGAAGGCGAACTGCACCGGGCATCGGCCTTTGGCACCATGCCGCTGGCGATGGAGGCTACCTGGAGCCGCCTGCCGCTGGGCCAGGCGAGCCGCATGCTGCTGGGTCGCGACGAGGGCTGGCGCGGCGATGTGGACCTGCAGGCGCAGTTGCGGGGAGAGATCGACGCGCTTCACGTCGAAACACACCTGATGATCGCAAACCTGCACCGGCAGGAGTTTGCCCCGGAACAGTCATTCAACGTGGATGCAAGCTGCGACGGCTATGCGAGCCGGTCGAGGCCGGACGGAAACACGCTTCGCTGCCGGTGGCCGCTGGGCCGCGGAGGGCTGACCCTGGCCCGCGCGGAACAGGGTTGGACGCTTCAGGCTGAAAGGGTGCCGGCAAGCGTGGTGGCCGCAGCCGTGGGACTGCTGCGGCCGGGGGATCTGCCGGCGCAGCCGATCGGCGGCGAGTTCGACGGCAGCTATGAGTATGACCCGGGATTGCGTCGGCTTACGGGAAGTGCCACAGCTCGCGAGATCACGCTGGGCAGCCGACCTGAGGGTCCGCCATTTGCGCTGGAAAACGTGCGGGTGGAAGCAGCCGAGGGCGGGCCGATGGCGTTTCACGTCACAGCCGACCCGCTCTCGATGGGCCTGCCCGCGGCGCCCATGATGCTCCGGGCTGAGGCATGGAGCGGAGGGTACCGCGTCCATGCCGAGGGTGCGGCGGCTTTGGAGGAGCTGCGACCGGTGTTTTCGTGGTTCGCGGCGCCGGAACTCGGGGCATCGGGTTTTGGCTCGCTCGAAGGCGACCCGGCGCAGGCGGCAACGGTGCGGCTGGCGGTGACCCGCTCCGGGGTGTGGCTCGCGGCATCGGCGGGGGATGGTGCAGGCAGCGAACCCGGCAACTCGCAGACCACGGGAACGGCTCACTTCGAGAGTGTGGTTTGGCATCCGGCGGCGGTTCCGGTTCCTGTCACTTTGGCCAGCTTGGACGCGACACTGGCTCCAGGGAGGCTGCGATGGTCGACCCCGGCGGCGTTTTTTGGCGAGGGGCCAGACAAAGCGGTGGTGAACGGCAGCGTGGAGGTGCCGCTCGAGTGTGGGGCACCGGGCAGCTGCGCTACCCAGTTCACGCTTCGTTCGGTGTCGCTCGATTGGAAAGCTGTGCAGGCGGCGTGGGGAGACCGTGAGACGGAGTTGTCGGCACTGATGGATCGTATTCGCCCACATGCGGCGCGGTGGCCCGCGATGGAGGGAACCCTGCGGGCCGGGGTGCTGATGCTGGGGCGGTTGCCGGTGCGCGATGCCTCGCTGGTGTTGGCCGTGGGCGGGCAGCGAGGCGGGGCGGCGGATATACGCAGCCTGGACGGCCGCTTGCTGGGCGGGAAAGTGCAGCTGCAAGGTTCGGCGGAATGGGGCACGCCGGTTTATGCCTTGCGCGGCTCGTTTGCGGGCGTAAGCGCAAGGGCGCTTGCGGGGTTGTGGGACGAGGACTGGGGCCCGGGAACGCTGGATGGCAGCCTTGAAGTTTCAATGGCGGGCCGGAACGCGACGGAGCTGACGGGGAACTTCCGTGCGTCGTGGCTCCACGGCGACTGGCTGCATGGAGAGCCAGGACCGGCGGAGCTAGCGCGGTTCCGCAGCTGGGACGGTGAGGGCCGCATCGACGGGAATGGTCTCCAGTTGGTGAAAGGTGAACTTCCTGGCACCGGGGCGACGCTTGCGGGCACGATCGGCTGGGATCGCCAGCTCGCGCTGCGGCTGGTGCAAGCGCCGGGCGCGAAACCGGTGGCCGTGGGTGGAACCCTGGCGGCACCCGTTGAAACGGGGGCGGAAGCAACGCCGTAGAGCTTACTGGAGCAGCCGCCGATGGATTGAGGCGCCGATCTCGGGAACACTTCCGTCGTTTACGTCGACCTCCCTGGGTTGTCCGGCGAGCAGAAAGCGCCGGGAAAAGCTGCCCCGGGCTGGGACCTCGACGAGTTCGGTCAATTCCGCCTCGGCGGATCGCACGGTGATTGGGACAACGGCTTCGGCGTAACCGGTGTTCTCGACCTGCACGGCCACAAGCCACTGGTCGCCCGCGCCCGTGCGACTGGGAAAGACATTCACGACGGCGAGGTCTGGCAGGCCGGGGTCCGCGTAGACCCAGTCCTGAAAGAAGCTGTGCAGGCTGGGCGGCGTGACGCCGGGCTCGGGGGCCACCCGCGATGGCGGGATGAAGTGTTCCAGCAGGTGCTCGAAGTACTCCGGTGTGGTGTCGCCGGCGGGGTTGTAGGCGCGCAATGCGGCAGCCAGAGCCACATCGCCGGCAATCGCGCGCAGGGTCCAGAGCACGCCGGCGGCCTTGGTGCGGTAGAAAACCGGATCGAGCACAGGGGTATGGGCGGTTCCGACTGCGTTGGGTGCCGGCGGTGACACAAGCGGTTCCCCGCCGGAAACACCAGGGGTGGCCGGCTCGGCCAAGGCGAGCGCGCCGTAGCCGGAGCCGAGCTGTTCGAGCGCCTTGTCGCGGCCATCGGTGCGGTCGGTCCACAAGAGCCGGAGCAGGCCGGGAACGCCCTCGCTGAGCCATGGCCGTGGGGAGTGAAACCATGTATGGGCCAGAGGAGCGGCCAGGGTGTCGGCGAGCCGGGAAGGATTGCCGCCGGCAGCGCTGAGCAGCAGGGCATCACCGTCGGAAGCCGGTTCGGCGTCGTCAAGGGGCAGATCGATCAACAAGAGCGGGTGCTGGGTCGGTGGGCCGAACCAGTCAGCGAACAAAGGCTGGAGCAGGCCGGCGGCCGAGGTGTAAGCCGAGACTGCCTCGGTGTGTTGCGGCAGCGAAGCGACCGTGAGGGAAGGGCTGGCGGCGGCCCGTACTCGCGAGGCGAGCACGAGCGAGGGGACCGCAAAGCCCAGCGATGTGGACGGAAGGGTGATGCGCAGGACGCCGGGGAACCCGGCCGAGGGAAGGGAGGCCGGGACACCCGCGGAGAGCTGCAGGCCGTCCAAGACTGCGACATTTGGGGCATCCCCGGTGAACTCCGCCGTGAGATCGATGCGGACGGTGGCGGCGCTGTTTTGCTGCTTTTGGCGTTCGATTTCGTGAAAGAGCCGGGCCCCGTCGCCAAGCAGGGCCGGGGTGGAAGCGACGGGGTACCAGACCGTGTTGCCGAAGCCGCGCAGTCCGGTAAAGCCTTCTTCAATGCGATCCCAGTCGGACCGGGCGGCGATGCCGGCGGGGGTGCCGAGGCGGTCCAGCCTTTGGCTTGAAGGCGGAATGGTGCCGGAGTAGTCGACGGTGAGCGCGACCTGGGCACCGGGCGCGAGGGGTGCCGGGAGTGCGATGGCGGCCTCAGTGAGCGCGCCGGTATGGTCGGCATCACTTGGGACCGTGTGCGTGGCGAAAGGCAGGGGCGTGCCCGCAAGGCGGATGTGCTCGAAATGGAGCGTGGAGCCGAGCTGGAGGGGCAGGACTGCCAACGGGGCGGGGCCGTCATTGCGGAGCGTGGCACGAAGCTGCACCTCCAGCGCGGCGGTTGCAGGCTGCAGGTGGATGGTGAAGTCGTATGCGGTAAAGGTGAGCGCGGTGCGCATCGCGTCGGTGAGCGAGGCCGCTAGCTGCCCGGATGCGGTTTCGGCCGCGGTTTCGGATTCAGTTTGGGCCGCGGTTTGGGCCGCGGTTTGCGTGGGCGAGGCAGCCCCTGCGACTGGGGCATGGGAGAAGAGAACAGTGCCGGGCCGAGGCGGCATGGCAGGGGGCTGTGCGGGCGATTGGGCGCCTGCTGTGCCGGCAAGGAGAAATGCGGCGAACAAAGTGGATCGCGGAGCGAAGCGTTTCAGAAAGAACCCAGACCTTTTTGTTTTTTCGGTTTCGCCGCCTCGGAAATGACAGGGGGCTCGGAGAGGAGGCGGCGCTGCCGGGCTGCCTCAAACAGCACCACTGCGCCGGCTACCGATACATTTAGAGACGCAATGGCCCCTGCCATGGGTATCCGGAGCAGGTGATCGCAGGTTCGCTTGACCAGGTCGTGCAACCCGGCCCCTTCGCGACCCAGCACCAGGGCGCAGGGGGCGGTGTAGTCGAAGCGGTCGTAGTCGGTCGTGCCGCGCTCGTCAAGACCGATGACCCAGATGCCGGCGGCCTTGATCTGCTCGAGTGAGCGGGTCATGTTGACGACCCGCGCCATGGGGACGTGCTCGGCGGCACCGGCGGCAGCCTTGGCGGCGACACCGCTTAGGGGCGCGGCCCGGCGCTCGGTCGCGACCACGCCGTGAACCCCTGCGCCATCGGCGGTGCGCAGGAGCGCGCCGAAGTTTTGCGGATCTTCAACGCCATCGAGGGCCAGCAGTAGCGCGGGGGTGCCGCGAGGCGCGAGCAGGTCTTCGAGATCGGCCAGGGCCTTGGGCCGGACCAGCGCGACCACACCCTGGTGAGCGGCGGTGCCGGCGAGCTCCGTAAGGTGGTCGCGCGGTTCGAGCCGGAGGCGGATGCCTTGCTCCCGGCACAGGGCGGCGAGGCGGTCGAGCTTGATGTCGGCGCGGTCGCGCGCCAGGCACACATGGTCGAAGCGCCGCGAGCCGGCACGCACGGCCTCCTCGACTGGGTGCAGCCCATAAAGAATATCCATTCTCCTCCCAGTGTATCGGC
>CAXTWU010000039.1:0-16299 GCA_964248025.1 uncultured Acidobacteriaceae bacterium
CCATCCCGGCGCTGATCATTCTTTGGCTCCTTCTGCTTGCTGTCGGCGTGGTCATGGCCATGCTGTTCGGCGGCCTCTTCCACGGTCTAAGCGGCCCGTTGTTCCCTCGATCTTAGGCGGCTGCAGATGGCAGGCAGGGTGACACCTGCCTCGTCTGCCCGCCACAAGTTACAGCGACAGCCCTTTCAGATATTCGCGGAACTTGGGCCCCAGGTCTTCGCGCTTCAGCGCGAAGTCGACGGTGGCCTGCAGCATGCCCAGCTTATCGCCCGCGTCGTGCCGCACGCCCTCAAACGCATAGCCGAAGACCTTTTCCTCGCCGATCAGCGCCTTGATAGCGTCAGTCAGCTGAAGTTCGCCGCCCGCGCCCGGCTGCAGGTTCTCGATCTTTCCAAAGATCGCCGGGGTCAAAATATACCGGCCGATAATGGCGTTCTTCGAGGGCGCATCTTCAAGTTTGGGCTTCTCGACCATGCCGCTAACTTCGAAGAGCTTCGGCTGGCCTTCGACCGGTTTGCCGTCGAGCACACCATAGGCCGAGATCGCCGGCCCTTCGATGACCTGCGTCGCCAGCAGGGTGCTCTCGACCTCATCATAGGCCTCGACCATCTGCTGAATGCAGGGCACGGTGCCGGCCATCACGTCGTCCGGCAGCAGCACGGCAAAGGGTTCATTGCCGACCAGCTCCTTGGCCATCAACACGGCATGACCCAACCCGCGCGCTTCGCTCTGCCGCACATAGGAGATCTTCGCCATGGTCGCAACCCGGCGGGCGATCGCCAGCAGCTCCTTTTTCCCCTTCTTCTCAAGCGACGCTTCAAGCTCAAAGCTGGTGTCGAAGTGGTCCTCGATCGAGCCTTTGCCGCGCGCCGTTACAATGATGATCTCCTCGATCCCGGCGGCCAGCGCTTCCTCCACGCCGTACTGGATAATCGGCTTGTCGACCAGTGCCAGCATCTCCTTGGGAATGGCCTTGGTGGCCGGCAGGAAGCGCGTGCCCAGACCCGCGGCCGGGAAAACTGCTTTGCGAACCTTGTGCTTCATCAGGGGATTCGGTCTCCAGTGGTGTGAGCGATGCCGTTATTGTGACAGACGCAGGGCTCAGGACGCGACTCTTTCGTCGCGTCCTGAGACACTCTAAAGGCTGGGGGAGTTGTCACCCAGCAGCGCCCGCCGCACAAGGGGGATCGGCACACCGCCCTGCTTCATGAAAGCATCGTGAAAACCTTGCAATGAGAAGGCCGGGCCCTGTTTTGCCTGCAGGTCGGCCCGCAGTTTCAGGATCTCCAGCTTTCCCAGCGTGTAGTAGAGATACAGCGCGTCAGCGGTGCCGCGCTTGGTTTCCATCTCGCCGATGGAGCGCGACTGGTAGCCCTCATCGACGAAAAACTCGGCTGCCTGCACGGTCGTCATGGTGCCGGTGTGCATGCTGATCGCGACCACGAAGCGCGCATCGCGCAGCAGGGCGTCCTGCAGCTGCCCCAGTCGCATCAGGTTCGCCTCACGCGCATCCTTCGCTCCGGCTCCCGGTTGCCCATACCCTGCGTCGAGCATCATCTGCTCGCAATAGTGCGCCCAGCCCTCCACATTGGTGTTGGCCGTCACGATCTTACGAACCTTGCTCAGCCCCGCGGTATTGACCCACAGAAACTGCACGTAATGCCCGGGGTAAGCCTCGTGCACCGACGTGCTGACGACCGTGCCCACATTGAACGCTGCCATGTGCTGGGCGATGTGCTCCGGCGTCCAGTCTTTTTCAGGCAGCGTGACGTTGAAGTACGCGGTCGTTGAATGCGTTTCAAATGGGCCCGGCGGGTCCATGCTGGCCTGCGTGGTCGCCCGTTCAAACGGCGGAGTTTCTTCAAGCACGGGCTCCACGTCGGACGGAATCGTGATGATCCTTTTGTCGCGGATAAAGCCGATCTCACTCGCAAAGCGATCGTGGAACTCCTGCAACAGGTGATCGGGAGCGACATGGTTGCCGGCCAGCTGCGCCAGTACTTCCTTCGGCTGCTTCGAAGGATCGACCAGTTTGGCCACCCGCGCAAACTCCGCCTGGTTCCGGTGCAGGTCGTCCGTCGCAATCTGCAGCAACTGCGGCAGCGAAGTCGTCACCATCTCGTCGTACTGCAACTTCTTGACGAATGTATCGACACCAAAGCGAAAGTCGCCGTGGGAGCGCGGCAGGAGGTCGGTTTTCATCCACTGTCCGTAGCTCTGTAAGGCCGCGATCACGGCGGCGTTCGAATTGGCGAAGTGTGCCTTCAGGCCCGCGTCGGTCGCCTTTGCAAACGCGGCTGGCACATCGTTCTGAAAAAAAGCGACGTCATCCGGGAGCTGCTCCATCGCAATCTCGGTATAGATCGCCGGAGGGTTCTGGAGGTTAACACGGGCTTCTTCCAGCATTCGAGGCATGGCTTCTTCGCGCGCAACCAGCGATCGCAGACGGTCATCGGGCGAAGCAAACTCGCGCTCCATCAGCACAAACGCCCCGTTCGTGATGCCGCTGGCGTACATGTCCGGGTTTTTCTGCCACATCCGGATGGTTTCAAGGGACAGCAGCTGTGAGCGCAGGCTGTTGCGCATGATCTCGAGGTCGGCCTCGGTCGAGGGGTCCAGCCCTGCCGCCGGTACCGCGTCGAACTTGCTCATGAAGTAATGCAGCCCGCGGATCTCCGTCGCTCGCGTAGCGTCGCTCCAATCCTCCAGCTTGCCGTCATAGTCGTGGATACCGAGCGCGGTGGCCTGCGTCGGCTGGTACGGCAGCGCGGCCGAGTAATAACGGTCCACCAGCGCGCGAAACGCGGCACCGTTGTCGGCAGCCCGCGCCGCGGCGGGCGCGAGCAGAAGAAGAACGCAGGGAAACACAGACAGCAAGCGAGAACCAGACATCCGAAAACCTCGAAGGAAGATCGAAACGAGTATACCGGCAGAAGCTTTGCCGCGACCCCTCATGCTTCCCGCCGGACAGCCGATAAGAGTCTTAACAACGAAGGAAGTGAGACAAACAGCTCATCAAAGATGCAAAAGCAGAAGTCGCGAGAACTGGCGCGACTTCCACGCGAGGATCGTGTTTCGCTTTACAACGGATACGCGATTTTCGTCAGACCTGATCCCGGGAGCGCAAGGAGAACCGCCATGCGCGCCACATGGGCGGCATGTCACGAATGATGCTTTCGACCCCGACTGCCATGGCGCAAACCAACGCCCCGGCTCCGGGAACCCTGGCTGCCTGCAGTCGCCGCCAGCAACAACATATTGTTGCGGGCGTACGTAGCGGACAACGGACTCCGCGTGAAACAGCGCGGCCTGAAGACCGTGAAGCGCACATCGCGTCTGAAGGGAGAAACATGCGCGCCGCCAACACGGCAGCCTGCCGCCGCACGAGCGCCGCGTGTTGAACCGTCGGCAAAATCATCTATCGGAAGCCATCGCGCGCGACTGGCATAATGCCCGCGTTCGCCAGGGCTGAAGGTGACCTTGCGGTCCCGTGAACTCCCGTGGAGCTCAGGATGGAGGTCACTGCCAAGCTGCACCCCCTTGCTGCACCGTGGGGCCCAGACCGGGAAGCTTCTATGCTTCCCGGTTTTTTATCGCCGCTGCTATGCCGTTTCAGCTTCGAACTCGTCCCCGCTCTCGTCTTCCAGCACCAGCTCCGGCGCGTCCTCGTCCGCTTCGGCAAGCGCTATGTTGTAGCGTGGTGACAGCTCCGGCGCATAACGGGCAATATCATTGCGCAATCGCAGCAGAGCCAGGTCTTTCGCCTTTGCTTCCAGCATGATGTCTGCATCGAGGTGCGCGATGGAGCGCAAAAACTGCATCGTCTCAAACGGGTTGTTATAGTCCGCGTGCCCGGTCCAGATGGGCGGCTGCAGCACCGTTTCAATTTTCTTAGTTTTGCGGTTCTTGTGCTTGATCTCGCGTAGTTCCGTTCGCGCGCAGGAATAGTGCAGTTTTGGCCGCTGGCCCTGCGGCCAGGTTTTGAGAAAGCGCTCAATCGTCGGCAGCATCGCAAGCTTTTCCGGGTTCATACACCAAAAATGCTGGTAGTCAAACACAAGGGCAACGCCGGTGGCCTCGTAGATCTTCAGCACATCAGCCGCGCTGTAGCGGATGTCGTCGTTCTCGAGCACCAACCTGCGACGCACCGGCTCACTCAGGCGGTCCCAGGTTTTGATCCATCGCGCACAGCCACTTTCGCGGTCTCCATACGCACCGCCTACGTGAATCACGAGTCGTGCCTCCGGTCCACACTCCATGCGATCCAGCATCTCGGCCTGCGACTCCAGATCCCACATGCTTTTCTTTGTCAACTCTTCATTCTCGCTGTTCAGCACGATGAACTGCGAAGGATGAAACGACAACCGAATATCGGACTGGCGCGCCAGCTTGCCCACATACGCGAGGTCGCTTGCCGACTCGCGCACCATCGCGTGGAACTGCGGCAGGTCCGGGTGCGTCGCATACGGCGCCATGTCGGAGCTCATTCGGTACATGTGGATGTGGTGTTTGCGCAGGTAGGCAAAGATCTCGCACAGGTGCCCGAGCGAGACGCGCAGGTGCGGGTTCTGCTGCCAGCGCCGCGTGTCGTTGCTTTTCAGCCCCGGCTGGCCCATCACCTTGACGGCGAAACCGAGCCGCATGGCTTCTTGAGGCCAGGGTTTTCCGTCGCCCTCCGCGAGCGGCGTGCAAGGGAACAGCGGGTACTCCAGCCGCCGTGCAAGGTCGGCTTCCGCCAGTTCCTTCTTGCTTGCCGGTTTTGCCGCGGCCCTCTTTTTTGCCGCCTTCTTCGCAGTTTTTTTTGTAGCCGGCTTGGCTGCACTTTGATCGCCGTGCGCGCCCTGCCGTGCGGCCGCGTTTTTGCGAGGCCGCCCCGGTTTCCGTTTCATCTTGTCTTCAGGAGTCATTCTCTTGCTCTGATGCGCGTCCGTGCGGCGTTCAGCCGAACACAGCTCCCGAACAAGCATTGCCGGCCGGAATCGGTTTAGAGGGTGAGCTTCAGCTCCGGTCCAAACCCCAGGTCCTCCGCAAACGCGTCCCACACCCCAACTGGCACCGCGCCGCCGCTTGCCTGGTCGTGCCCGTTACCATAGCCCTGGTCGGCTCCGGGCGGCGCATGCTCGCGCAGAAACCGGATGACGTTGACTCCTTTTGGCCCACGCGCGGAAAAATGCACATAGCCGGGCCGAAAGCCGAAATTCACACCCATCACAATGGAATCCTTGAAACGCCCACGCCACGTCTGCGCCACCAGCGGGTGCACTTGGCACGGCGTATCCATACGCAGCGCCACCAGGTCCGCGCCCAGCGTATCGCGATATTTCCGGCTGAACCGTGGCGCGGCTTTTTTCGCGATCGCGAGCGCCGCGGCCACCTCTTCCTTTGCGGCCCGCAACGCGGCAGTCTCGGGCAGCGCTCCGCTGACGATCTGTTTCGGACTCTCAGCCATAAGCAACACGTTCAACGCCTCGCTGGCGTCGGCCGAGGCCGTCCGGCGCGGCGCGTTCAGCAGCGCCACGGCGTCGCGCATCGGGCCGGTCGGCCAGGTCGCGCGCGCGTCTGCCAGTTCCGTGAACGGCGCCTTGTCGCCCAGATCGCTCAGGATACTGAGGGCCACGAGCCATAGCAGTGATTTATACTGCTCCGGCGACAGCAGCCCGCGCACACACCAGTACACCAGCAGCCCGGTGGTGGGCGTGGGCTCAGCCCCGTATCCGGTAATCAGCTCCGCCCCCGGCGGCACGCCGCCCGGCAGATGATGGTCGATCAGCAGCGTCGGCACGCCCGGCAGCAACGCATCGGCGCGGCTGCCCAGGTCCAGCACAAACAGGGCTTCCGGCTTCTGGGCGGCCAAACGGGCGATCACCTCCGGGTTCCAAGCCGACTCGCCCTTGCGCTTGCTTTCGACCGTTACATGCAAATACCCAGCCAGCCGCAGCGCCCGCACCAGCAGCGCCCCCGCCGGCAGCCCGTCACAGTCCGAGTCGCACAGGATGTGGATGCGGGTCTGCTTGCCGGCCGGCAGAGCGGCCAGGAAAGCCTCAAACTGATGCTGCGCTTGTTCTTCCAGTGCCATGCATGAGTGGATGCGGCCCGTCAGCTACAAAGCAGGGCCGTCGAAGTCTCACGCGCAACAAACATCAGAACTTTAGTATGTGGACGCTACCTTGGTCAGTGCTTTAGCACCGCTTGCGTGTCCGACGGCTCGGCAGAAGAACCTGCAATGAAACAGCATGACTTTCGTCGCTTCAAGTAGCAAGTCCACCATCAATGGATCATCGTAATCTGGACCGACTCGTGAGACTGAGACACGCTGGCTAATCTGGCTATGCCCTGAGTGGGTGAAGTCACACATCGTCCTGTAAGCATTTTTGAATCCATCAAAGAAGCCTTCCAACTCATTCCTATCATCAAGTCGATCCGCCAGCGCTTTGAAATCCGGAAAGCTGAATCCAGGATCAGATCTGAAACGTTCGACCTGTTCTTCCGTTGCGCATGTTCTTAGCCATTGACCTCGCAGGATCGTTTCTACAAGGGGGCGAAATAAAGCCAGAGCGCTCCCGGATAGTCGTTCCTCGGAGAGCTTGATGATCGATTGAAGATGCTCCAAGGCTTGCGATGTGTATGCCAATAGAATGCCTGTATGTAAATCGTCAGGGTACTTAGCCGGCAGGCTGCTCGTTAGCGCTGCGAATGTCGATTTGGCACGCTGTAAGGCGGCTGTGATCTCGGTGCTGTGTTCAGGCAATGGCAGGATGTTCATGTGAGTGAGCAGATAACCAGACGTTGAGAAGCAATGATCTCACGCAACCGCCGTTTGCTCCACCGCAAGCTCATCAAGCAGCAACCGGATCTCCAAAATCATCTCGACCGGCTCGGTCGATGCAAGCGGGAAGCGCAGCACGCCTTGCGGCGTAAACTGCGCGCCGCGCTTTACGTTTTTCGCAACCAGCCGCATTAGGCGGTTCGGGTCGACGCCCGCGTTGGGCGCGAAACGCATCTGCACCTCGCCCTTTTTGCGGTCCACCTGCGACACTCCCATGCGCTCGCACTCCGCGCGCAGCGCGGCTGCTTCGAGCAGATGTTTCACGCCCTCCGGCATCGGGCCGTAGCGATCTTCGAGCTCGCGCCTGACGTCGTCCACCGCCTGCTCGCTGCCGGCCCCGGCGATGCGCTTGTAGATGCGCAGGCGCTGGTTCTCTTCCGGGATATAGCTCTCATCCACGCGCAGTGAGATGCCCAGGTTCAGCTGCGTCGGAATGGTTTCCGGCTGCGACTCACCCTTGATCTTGGCGACCGCTTCTTCCAGCATGCCCGTGTACATTTCAAAGCCGATGGCCTCGATATGGCCGCTCTGCTCGCCGCCCAGCATGTTGCCCGCGCCGCGCAGCTCCAGGTCCAGCGCCGCGATCTTGAAGCCCGCACCCAAATCTGAAAACTCCTTCAGTGCCGCCAGCCTGCGCCGCGCGATGTCGGTCAGCTCCTGCTCCGGCGGGATCAGCAGATACGCATACGAGCGCCGGTTCGACCGGCCGACGCGTCCGCGCAACTGGTACAGTTCCGACAGGCCGTGGCGGTCCGCGCGGTTGATAATGATCGTATTCGCGAGCGGAATGTCGATGCCGTTTTCAATAATCGTGGTCGCGACTAACACGTCGTACTCGTGGTTCATAAACGCGAGAATCACTTTTTCGAGCTCAGCCTCTCCCATCTGTCCGTGCCCGACGACCACGCGCGCCGCCGGCACCAGCTCACGGATTTTTGAGGCGATTTCATAAATCGACTCCACGCGGTTGTAGACGAAGTAGCACTGGCCGCCCCGCTCCAGTTCCATCTCGACCGCCGAGCGCACCAGCTTCTCATCGAACTTCGCCACGACCGTTTGGATCGCCATGCGATCCTTGGGCGGCGTTTCGATCACGCTCATGTCGCGCAGCCCGATCAGCGACATATGCAGTGTGCGCGGGATCGGCGTCGCCGACATGGTCAGCACATCGATCTGCGCGCGAATCTGCTTCAAGCGCTCCTTGTGCTTCACGCCGAAACGCTGCTCTTCATCGACGACCAGCAGTCCGACATCCTGAAACTTCACATCCTGCGCGAGCACGCGGTGGGTGCCGATCAGGATGTCGACGCGGCCAGCCTCGACATCCTCAAGAATCTTCTTCTGCTCCTTTGGCGTGCGGAAGCGCGAGATCATCTCGATCGCCACCGGGAACTGCCGAAAGCGCTTTTTGAAGCTCTCATAGTGCTGGAACGCCAGCACTGTCGTCGGCGTCAACACGGCGACCTGCTTGCCGTCCTGCACGGCCTTGAACGCCGCGCGCATGGCGACCTCGGTTTTGCCGTAGCCCACATCGCCGCACAGCAGGCGGTCCATCGGCAGCTCCGACTCCATGTCGGCCTTGATATCGCGGATGGCCGCGAGCTGGTCGTCGGTCTCGGTGAAATCGAATGCATCCTCGAACTCGCGTTGAAACTCGTTGTCCGGGGCGAACTGGTGACCGCGCGCCGCCTTGCGCTGCGCGTAGAGCTTCAGCAGCTCATCGGTCATGTCCTCCATGGCCTTCTTGACGCGCGCCTTGGTCTTGGCCCACTGCTGCGAACCCAGCTTGTTGAGCACCGGCCCTGCACCACTGGCCCCGCCCTCGCTCGAGCGATAGCGCTGGATCAGGTCGAGCCGGGTCAGCGGCACATACAAGCGCGCCGCGTCCGCGAACTCCAGGATCATGAACTCGACATTGACGCCACCCTGGTCGATCTCGCGCAGACCCATGTAGCGCGCGATGCCGTGCTCCACATGCACCACGTAGTCGTTCACGGTCAGATCGCGGAAATCCGAAACAAACGCCGAAGTCTTCGACTTCTTCACGGCGGGACGCGCCGCCACGTCGGCATCGTCCGACACATCATTGACGCCGATCAGGACGATGTTCGCGTCGATCAATGCGACACCGTTCGCGAGGGCCGCACGCACCAGTGTCGGCGCGGTTTTCTCGCCGGGCCGCTGCGTGCGTTCGTTGCCGCCCAGCTCGGACGAAGCCTGCTCGGACCGCCAGCCGATGCGATAGGCGATCTCATGCTCGCCCAGCAGGTCGGCCATGCGCTCCAGTTCGCCCTGGTTCGCGGACGCAAGGACGACTCGCTGCCCGCTGTCTCGCAGGGATCGAATCTGATCGGTCAGCGCGATGCCGTTGCCGTGAAAGCGCAGCGTCGGGCGCGTGGCAAACGCGATTTCGCCCAGTGTGGTGTCGTCTTCCAGCACGTCGACGATGCCGAGCTGGTCCAGGTCAAGCCCCGGCTGGTTCGAGATCAGCGCCAGCAGCAGTTCCGGCTCACGGTACAGGTCGTCGGGCCGCATCAGCGCGCCGATGCCCGAGCGTTCGTGCCGCTGCTCCAGCTTGTTCCACCAGCGCTCCAGATGGTTGCGCAGCATGCCCGGCTCTTCCACAAACACGACGGAGCGCTTCCACAGGCCGAGCAGGGTCGTTTCCGCACCGGCCACACCCGCGAAGAACTCCCATCCTGGGAACACCGTCACGCCGTCAGCCGTCAGGGAGCTTGCAACAGCGTCGCCGTCGTCCAGATGGGAGCCACTCAGCCGAGCGTGCACGGCCGCCAGCAGTTTTTCCGTCACCGGCGTTTCGGTCAACGGCAGCAGCGTCGTTCCATCCAGCGGCTGCAGCGAGCGTTGCGTCTCGGGGTCGAACCGCCGCAGCGACTCAACCTCATCGCCGAAAAACTCCACGCGCACCGGCCGTTCCGCTTCCGGCGAGTACACGTCCAGAATGCCGCCGCGCCTTGTGAACTGCCCCGGCATCTCGACCAGGTCCACGGCTTCGTAGCCCACGCTCTGCAGGTGCGTCGTCAGCTCGGCCAAATCGTGGTCTTCGCCGCGCCGGATCGTCCGCGCCAGGCCGGCATAGTGGTCCGCCTGGAACAGCTTTTGCGCCGCGGCCTCGACCGGCGCGATGACGATGGAAGCTGCATCGGTTGCGATCTTCCACAGCGTCGCCGCGCGCGTTTCCTGCACCTCGGCATGCGGTGACAGGTGTTCAAACGGCAGCACATCGGGGGCAGGCAGCTTCAGCACCCGCTCCGGGGCCAGGGCGCCGGTCAGCTCACAGGCGGCGCGTACGGCCAGAAAGAGTGCGTCGGCGGCCTTGTTGTCGGCCACCAGCACGATGGCCGGCTGCCGGGCCGCGCGCGCCAGCAACGGCAGGTACAGCGCGCGCGCCGTCGCCGTCAGCCCGGACACACGCCTGCGCCCACGCCCGAGCGAAAGGTGGCGTGTGGCTTGTTCAAACGAGGGCGAGTGCTCCAGGTCCGCCAGCAACTCGCGGACAAAGGGGAGAATCATTGTGTGGATTAGTCTAGCAGCGGGTTATGAAAGTGACTCGAGTGGAGTAGCTGGGCCGCAAGCTTAAAAGAATACAGCCGGGGATACGCCGAAGCGCCGGCTTAGCCGGGCAATGTGATCGCGGTTCATCTGCCGTTTGCCCGCCAGCACCAGGGACACCGTGCTTTCCACGCCGAATTCTGCAACCAGGTCCTTCTGGTTCAATCCATGACTATCGATCAAGAAGCGCAGCACCTCGACCGGGCTGGACCTGGGAATCGGATAACGCTCTGTTTCATAGCGTTCAATGAGCAGCGTCAGGAGTTCGATAGCTTCGTCTTCGTCTGGCGTCGTTTCCGCTTTCGCGGTGAGCTTGAAAAGCGCGGAAGTGTAGACCTGCAGTTCCGCATCGTTGTGGATGCAGCGAGGTGCACCAAGATGGATCATCCTCGCCGGGTTTGCCAGTGCCGTGCTCATCTGCTGTACTCCCGGTCCCAATTGGATCGCTTGTCATACTGCTTATGCGTCAGAAAAGAACGAATATAAACGTGCCCCATGGTCACGCGATCACCCTTTTGCCTCGCATAGTGAACGCCTGTCACAAGCCGGTAGCGGTTTCGCCGGATGTTGAAGATGACATATCCATCCACCGCATCGGCATCCGGCATGGTGTGGAGTACGTCGATGAAGCCTTTCCAGCGAGCCTCCCGAGCCACCGAGTACCACGCGGCGATCTCGCTCCGGGCGTCTGCGAATCTGGCGGCCGCTTCGTTCAGGTGCTTCAAGGTAACAACGACCACATATGCAGGCTATTTTCACTTTGCAAATGTGTCAACTGAAAGCCAGATAAATCCAAACCCTTGTTAAACTCACTCCATGGCCAGCGCCGCCACTCTTCCCCCTGAAATCCTCGCCAGGTACGAGCCCGTCATCGGGCTTGAAGTTCACGTGCAGTTGCTCACGCGCACCAAGGCCTTCTGTGCCTGCGCTAACCACTTCGGTGCCGCACCCAACACGCTGGTCTGCCCCGTATGCCTGGGCTTGCCTGGTGCACTGCCGGTGCTGAACGCGCGCGCGGTTGAGTTCGCGACCACCGCCGCCATGGCCATCAATGCGACGGTTCGCGAAACGAGCGTGTTCGCGCGCAAAAACTACTTCTACCCCGACCTGCCCAAGGGCTACCAAATCTCGCAGTTCGACAAGCCGCTCGCCGAGCATGGATTTCTCGATATCGCAACCGCGGATCATGGTCCGCGAAGGATCGGCATCACGCGCCTCCACATGGAGGAGGACGCCGGCAAGAGCCTTCACGACGGGGTACACGACTCCGCTCAGAGCACCTCGGTCGACCTGAACCGCTGCGGTACGCCGCTGATCGAGATCGTTTCCGAGCCGGACCTTCGCACGCCCGATGAGGCCTTCGAGTACCTGACGAAACTCAAGGAGATCCTGCTCTACACCGGCGTTTCCGACTGCAACATGGAGGAAGGCTCGCTGCGCTGCGATGCGAATGTAAGTGTGCGTCCGCGTGGACAGGAGCGCTTCGGCACCAAGGCAGAGGTCAAAAACGTCAACAGCTTCCGGTACATTCGCGCCGCTATCGCATATGAGATCGAGCGCCAGGTCGAGGTCATCGAGTCCGGCGAACGTGTCGTGCAGGAGTCGCGCCTTTGGAATGCCGCCGAAGGCCGCACCTACTCCATGCGATCCAAGGAAGGCGCGCATGACTACCGCTACTTCCCTGAACCCGACCTGCCCGCCCTTACCGTCAGCCCCGCCATGCAGCAAACGCTTCGAGCGCAATTACCGGAGCTGCCGGAAGCGCGGCGCGCGCGCATGATCGCCGAGTACGGCATCTCCCCCGGTGACGCGCAAACCCTGACAGCGACCCGCGCCTTTGCCGACCAGTTCGAGGCCGCCGCGCGCGCTGCCAAAAATCCACGCCGCGTGGCCGCGCTCGTGCAGTCCGAGCTGACCGCGCGTCTCAAGGCCGCAGGGCTTCAGCTCGATCAATCGCCCATCACCATGGCCGGCATCGCATTTGCCGCTGATCTCCTCGAGGCCGGCTCGCTGTCCAGCAAACAGCTCAAGCAGCTGTTCGACTCGGCCTTCACATCCGGTGAGGACTTCCCCGCCGTCTTTAACCGCGAAAAACCGCAGCAGATCTCCGATACCGGCGCACTCGAAAGCATGATCGACGAAGTGATCGCCGCGAACCCGAAACAGGTGGAACAGTACCGGGGAGGCAAAAAAACAGTCGCTGCTTTTTTTGTCGGGCAGGTCATGCGCCTCAGCAAAGGGCAGGCCAACCCCGCGCTTTTGAATGAGCTCGTCGCACGCAAGCTCGACGGCGAAGGAAGCTAGCGTGTTGGCCGCCTGGTCTCCTGGATCTGCGGCCTCGCCCGCATCGTCCAGCCATGCTTCGGCCGGGCCATACTCAATGGCTGCAAAGCTACAATCACCCCGCGCATGAGGTGCAGGAACGATCGATCGGGCATGAACGCGCTGAAAGCTGAAGCGCACATCCTGTCTCTTGTATGTTTTTGAACAGAACCTCTGTGTCGGGTGGAGTACCTTCAAGTGAACGCAACGGCGATTGATCGCTCGCACCGACTCGTCCTAGCGCGCACGAAGGTATTTTCCTCCCATTGCGACTGGACAATCATGCTGAACCAACTCGACCGGGGAGTCGCCCAGCTTTCCCCACGCAACCTCACGCTGGCCAGCCTTTCCCAGGGAGTACTCGACGAACTGGCTCCCCATCTTTGCCGCGTCGACCTGCCCCAGGGTGCGGACCTGGTCAAGCCCGACCGCACCATCCAGTGGGTCTACTTCCTGGAGCGTGGCATGGCCTCAGTCACGAGGCTGGATCGCGCCGGCATCCCTATCGAGGTTGGCATCATCGGCCATGAAGGCATCGTTGGAGTGCAGGCGCTGCTGGGGCAAACCCAGACGCAAATGGCCGTGGTCATGCAGACTGGGGGAGGCGGTTTTCGCATTCGCGCGGAGCCGATACGCGAGTACATGGTCACTGAAATTGAACTGGCAAGGGCCGTTCACACCTTTGTCTACGCCATGCTGGAACAGACCACGCAGCTGGTGTTGTGCAACCGTCTCCATGAACTGGAGTCACGTTTGGCGCGCTGGCTGCTGATGACCTCCGATGTGATTCAAAGCACCACCCTGCGGCTGACGCAGGAGTTTCTGGCCGAAATGCTGGGCGTGGGCCGTCCTGCGGTGACCATCGCCGCCGGCATGCTCCAGCGTTCAGGCTGCATCGTCTACAGCCGAGGCCTTGTGGAGGTTGTGAACCGGAAACAGTTGCAAGGCATCGCCTGCGAGTGCTACGGCATTATTCGGCAAGCTTACACCCGCGCGTACCCAGAGTTACCTTGATGATTATGTCGTCTACCCAACTGTGAGGTCTCTTTTTACCCGCCAACCTATCCCGTAGCGCTGACACTTCTTTTGCCTTCGTGAAAGCGAGAGATGTTGCCGGGACTGCGGAGGAGCTTGCAATGGGGAAGATCCTTTCCGTCGGACTCGATGCGACTCTGCTGTACACCCGCAACCTTGTCCTTCATCGGACCGGGGCTGAAATAGTCAGTGCTCTTGTCGACCCGGCGCTGGCCTTGCTGGACAGCCGGTATTTCGATGTGATCGTGCTTTGCCACACGCTTTCAAGGCAGGACCGACAGCGCGTTTGCTACGTGGTTGAGCTGTTCTGGCCTCTTAGTCGTATCCTGCTGATAGGCGAGCTCTCCACGGCCGAGCGCCGGCTTTGCCGTTCTGACGTCGCATTTCCCTGGCGGCTCGGTCCTTTGGCGCTGGTTGAGTCGGCTCGCACACTGCTGGCGGAAGCTGTTGCCTTCCAGGAGATCATTCCAGTGGTTCCGCCTTTTCCTTCCGTTGCAGGGGCGTGACCAGGCTCTTTGGGATCGGTATTAAGGTCGATTTTTAAGATCGACCTTCGGCTAAGAGTGTGCCTGCTACTCTTGTAAGTAATCCGGCTTACAGATGGGGGGAGCTAAGTCCCCAGGGCCAGCCTGCGATGAAAGACCGAGAGCATCAGCCCCTTCAACTGCCATTCCAGCTCCGGGTCGTATCGGGGTCCTTCATCGCGCAGAAAGGCATGCGCCCCATTTACTTCCAGCCACTGATAGTTTGCCTCGATTTCATCAAGCCGGGTCAGGATTCGGCGGCGGCCTTCGAGGGGCACGTGCGGGTCCTGCCGGCCCCAGATGTGCAGCAGTTCCCCCTTGATCTCGCCCGCCCGCGCCAGCGAATCATCCTGCTTTCCCTTGCCGAGCGAGCCCGAATGGATGTCGGTTGCGTAGAAACACACGGCGGCGCGCACCTCGGGGTTCATGGCGGCGCGAAAAGCAAGGTGTCCGCCCAGGCAGATGCCCACTACGCCAAGCCGGCCATTACACTGCGGCATGCCGGCCATGTGCCGCAGCAGCGAGCGCGCATCGTCATCATAGGCGGCCAGCTCTTTCTGGTACTTATCAAGGTTGCCCCTGTCGGACCCGGCCTGGTCATACGCGAGCACTGTGCCCGCGGGCTCGAGTTCGTGATACACCTCCGGCACCGCGACCAGGTAGCCGTGCCCGGCGAGAAAGCTCGCAAACCTGCGGATGGGCCCGGTCATCTGGAAGATTTCGGAGTACAGGATGATGCCGGGAAAAGGCCCTGCCGCCGGCGGGCGAAAAAAGTAAGTGCGCATCGGCCCGTTCGCCGTCGGCACGTCCGCTACCAGGTCGTCTTTCAGGGTCATGCTTTTACCTCACTCTTTCGCAGCGCGCGATATGCGATGTCGCGCCGGTAATGCATGCCCTCGAACCGGATGCCGCCAAGAACGGCATAAGCCTGGTCCAGCGCTGCCTCGAGCGTGGGCGCCACCGCGCTTACGCCCAGTACGCGGCCGCCGGAGGTGCGGTACACGCCGTCTTGCAGCACCGTTCCGGCGTGGAAGATCTCCACTCCATCCGCCGCCGCGAGTCCCGAGACCGGCATTCCAGTCCGGAACGCGCCGGGGTAGCCACCCGAGGCCGCAACCACGCACACCGAAGCGCCGGGCCGCCAGCGAAACTCGGTATCGCTCAAACGCCCGTCCACTGCGGCTTCCATGGCCTCGTACAGGTCGCTGTCGAGTAGGGGCAGAAGGGCCTGTGTTTCCGGGTCGCCGAAACGCGTGTTGAACTCCAGTACCACCGGTCCCCGCGCCGTCATCATGAGCCCTGTGAAGAGCACACCGACGAACGGCGTCCCTTCTTCGGCCATGCCGTCAATCACCGGCTCGACAATATGTTGCAGAATCCAGGCCTGCATCCCCGGGGCGAGCATGGCATCGGTCGAGTACGCGCCCATGCCGCCCGTGTTGAGCCCCGTGTCTCCGTCGCCAGCGCGCTTGTGGTCCTGCGCTGGCGGCAGGGGGGCCACGTGGCGTCCATCGCTGACCACCAGAAACGAAATCTCTTCACCTTCAAGAAATTCCTCCAGCACCACGCTTCCGGCACGCGAGCCCAGCAGCGTTCCGTCGAATAGTCCCTCGATTGCTGCCTGCGCCTCGGCATGGGAATAGCAGATCAACACCCCCTTGCCGGCGTGGAGGCCATCCGCCTTGACCACCACGGTGCCCTCAAACAGCCCGAGCGCTTCCCGCGCTTCGGCAGCGGTGGAGCACGCCGCAAAGTGTGCCGTGGGAATCGTGTGCCGCTGCATAAAGCGCTTGGCGAACGCCTTGCTCGACTCCAGCTGCGCCGCGGCCCGGGTCGGCCCAAACACGCGAATTCCGCGCGCCTGCAAGGCATCGACCAGCCCCAGCGCCAGCGGCACTTCCGGCCCGACGACCACCAGCGCCGGCTCTTCGCGCGTCGCCAGCGTCACCGCCGCGTCCAGGTCCGCCACGTCGAGCGGCACACACCGGGCCACGGCCGCGATGCCGCCGTTGCCCGGCG
>CAXTWU010000040.1:0-5907 GCA_964248025.1 uncultured Acidobacteriaceae bacterium
CCGTCGCGCTCGGGCAGGTGGCGCTTGATGCCGATACCACCCGACTCTTCCCCGCCGATCAGGATGTCCTGCTCGAGCATGAGATCACAGATGAACTTGAAACCGATGCCGTGCTCCCACAGCTTGCGGCCGTGTTTCGCGGAGATGCGGTCGAGCATGCCGGTGGTGTTGAAGGCGCGCGTCACGCCGCCGGGCCAGTTCTTGGTCGTGAGCAGCCATTGCAGCAGGATCGAGAAAATCTTGTGCGGATCGACAAAGTTGCCGTGCTCATCAACCGCGCCGAGCCGGTCGGCATCGCCGTCGGTCGCGAAACCGGCCTGGCAGCCGTTCTCCGTAACAGCGGCCTTGAGCGCGTCGATGTGCGGCTCGATAGGCTCCGGGTTGATGCCGGGAAAGAGCGGGTTGTGCTCGGCGCGGATCTCGACGTGCTCGACGCCGAGTTCCGTAAAGATACCGGCGAGCACGCCCCGGCCGGCGCCGTACATGCAGTCCACCGCGAACTTGAGGCCGGCGCCGCGGATGGCTTCGAGGTTGGCAAACGCGCGGATCTTCTCAATGTAGGGCGAGACGAAGTCGGCTTCCTCGACCTTCGCCGGGGTCTCGGCCCGGGGCAGCGCCACGCCCAGCTCCCGCTCAATCTCCTTGATGATGCCCGGGCTGCCGGAGCCGCCGTACCAGGCCTTGTACTTGACCCCATTCCACTGAAAAGGATTGTGCGAGGAGGTGATCATGACGCCGCCCGTCAGCCCGCGGTCGCGCACGGCGAGCGAAAGTGCCGGGGTAGGCGTGATGCGGTCGGAAAGCAGGACGGGGATGCCGGCGCCGGCGAGCACCTCGGCGACAGCCTCCGCAAAGGCGCGCGAGCCGAAGCGGGTGTCATAGCCGATGGCCGCCCCTTTTTGAGCCGCGCCTTCGCGCAGCAGGTAGGTGCCGATGGCCGCGGCCGCGATGCGGACGTTGGGAAAGGTGAAATCCTCGGCAATGATGCCCCGCCAGCCGTCCGTGCCGAACTTGATTGCTTCCGCTCCCACCCGTGTATCTCCTTATTTTCGGCTGCCCTAAACCAGTTCCGTTTTTCCGTCGGCCAGCAGCGCTTTTACGACCTTGCCGACATCCTGCGAGTGGTGCCGGGTGGTCACCAGGATGGCGTCCTCGGTTTCCACCACCACCAGGTCGTGAACGCCCACCAGCGAGACAAACTTCTTTTTGCTGAAGGCGTAGTTCCCATGGGCGTCCACGGCCAGAAAGCCCGCTGTTTCGGTGACATTCCGATGCGCGTCCACGTGCTCGCCCAACTCCAGCTGGTGCTCGTACAAGGCAGCCCACGATCCCAGGTCGTTCCAGCCGAAGTCGGCCTCCAGGCAGAACAGGTTCGACCCGTGCTCGCCCTTGGCCGAACGCGGCTCCAGAATGGCATAGTCCACGCTGATGTTTTCGCACAGGGGGTAGAGCTCGGCGAACACTGCTTCGAACTGCGGCGTTCCGTGGGCCGCGGCGATCGTTTCCAGCATGGGCGCGGTCTCGGGCAGGTGCTCGCGGACGGCGTTCGCCAGGGTGCGGGCGCTCCAGACAAAAATGCCGGAGTTCCACCAGTAGTTGCCGGCAGACACAAAGGCCTCGGCGCGCTCGGCGTTGGGTTTTTCGGTAAAGCGGCGGACCCGGCGCTCGCCCGAGGGCATGGCCTCACCGGTTTCAATGTAGCCGTAGCCGGTCTCAGGGCGGGTGGGCCGGATGCCGAGCACGACCATGTTCTCACCGGAGGCCGCGATATGGATCGCCCGGCGCAGCACCGCAATAAACGCAGGTTCGTTCGCGATCACGTGGTCGGCGGGAAACATGCCGAGGATCGCGTCGGGGTTGTCGCGCTCCACCAGGAATGCCGCCAGACCCGCGGCCGGGGCGGTGTTACGGGCGGCAGGTTCGCAGACAATCTGGCCCGCGGGGATGGCATCCAGCTGCCCGCAGATCTCGGGCGACAGCAGCGAGTTCGTAATCACCCACACATCCTTCTGTGTGGAAAGAGTGCCGAGCCGGTCGACCGTGCGCTGAATCATCGTCCGTTCGCCGTCCAGCGCGAGCACCTGCTTGGCGCGCGCCTTGCGGCTGCGCGGCCAAAAGCGTGTGCCGCTGCCGCCGGCAAGGATGATGGGACGAAACTGTTCCGTGGGTGCCATCTGCTTTCGGTCTCCGGTGTTCTTATCGGCCAGATCGGCAAATAGTTTAGGCCAGGGCGCTTTCCAGCTCGGCTGCTGCTTCCGCAGATGCGCCCTGGGGCACCATGCGCATCACCTGCGCTTCGCCGCGGGCCTCCCAGCGGGCGCAGTGGGCGGGGATCACGGCCAGCTCGCAGCGAGCCAGCTCAAACGGCTCGAAGCCTTCACCCTCAAGGCGCAGGGTGCCGCCGGCGACAAACAGGAGCTGCGGGCCGCCGTCGCTTGCCGCGGCCGCGCTGAGCCCGGCCGCCGCGCCATCCCAGCGCTCCACGCGGAAGAAGTGCTCATCGACGATCACAGTTTCACCGCGCAGGCCCGGTTTCGGGGCGATCTTGCCCGCCCCGGTCTCGACCCGCATGGCCTCAAGCGAGGCGTCGACATGGAGCTCGCGCGGGCGGCCGTAGTCGTACAAACGATAGGTGGTATCGGAGGTTTGCTGGGTTTCAAGGATCACCGAGCCCGGCCAGATGGCATGCACGGTACCAGCATCCACATACACCATGTCGCCGGCCGTCAGTGGCACAGCGTTCAGCAGCTGCTCCATGGTGTTGCCGGCAACGGCGGCGCGCACTGCCTCGGGGTCCACGCCGGGCTTGAAGCCGAGCGCGACCTCGGCGCCGGGCTGCGCTTCCAGCGCGTACCAACACTCTGTTTTTCCCCGCGGCTCACCTTTTTGCTGGGCCAGGGTGTCGTCGGGGTGCACCTGCACACTTAGCTTTTCACGCGGAAACAGCACCTTGATCAGCAGGGGGTACTCGCCTTCACGCGCAAACGCCGGGCCCAGGATCGCCCGCGCGTTGGCCCGCACGGCCTCGGCGAAGTTCTGCCCGGCAAACGGGCCGGTCGCAACCGAGCACTTCGGCCCGGTCAGCCATACCTCACCCACCGGCTCGCCACCCTCGACTACCCGGTGGTCAAACCAGGGGCGCAGATCGGTAAAGCCCCAGATGCGGGTTTGGAAGAACGGGGTGAGCTTGAACGGGGGCAGCGGCTCGAGGGGGGCGGTCATGCACCCCAGTATGCCGTATTTGCCGTTGCAGGCCCTAGCAAAACCGACGGCCGAGACGGGTACGATGGAGTTCATGACACAAACCCTGGTGACCGGATGTGCCGGTTTTATCGGTTACAACCTGACAGAAGCCCTGCTGCGGCGCGGCACCGCTGTGCGCGGGCTGGACAACTTTGAGACAGGTCGGCCTGAAAATATCCGGGCACTCGGGGGGATCGCGCGGGAAACCGGCACCTCGTTTGAGATGGTGGAGGCCGACCTGCGGGACGCAGCCGCGGTGGCCGAGGCCTGCCGGGGCATGGAAGTGGTCTTTCACCAGGGGGCCCTGCCGTCGGTGCCGCGCTCCATCCGGGAGCCGCGCCCATCGCATACCGCCAACATTGACGGCACCTTCAACCTGCTTGAAGGGGCCCGGGCGCACGGGGTTCGGCGGGTGGTCTACGCCGCGTCATCGTCGGCTTACGGCAACCAGCCGGGGTTTCCGCGCGTGGAAACCATGGTCCCGATGCCCGTCGCGCCTTACCCGGTGCAGAAGCTGGCCGGCGAGCAGTACATGCGGTCGTACTGGCAGGTGTACGGGCTCCAAACGGTGGCTCTGCGCTACTTCAATATCTTTGGGCCGCGGCAGTCGCCGGACTCGCCCTACTCCGGGGTAATCGCGAAGTGGACGCTCGGCATGATGCGCGGGGAGCGGCCCCGGATCTTCGGCGACGGGGAGCAGGGGCGCGATTTTACCTTTGTTGCGAACGCGGTGGAGGCCAACCTCCTGGCGGCGGAAGCTCCTGCCGAAAAGGTCGCCGGGCGAGTCTTCAACATTGCCTGCGGCGAGCGGCACACACTCAATAAACTGTTTCGCGAGCTCGCCGGACTGCTGGGGTTTGCAGGGCAGCCGGAGTATGAACCGGAGCGGGCCGGCGACATTGCCAACTCACAGGCCTCGATCGAGGCCGCGCGCGAGGCGTTCGGCTACCAGCCGCGCATCGCGCTCGAAGAAGGGTTGCGGCAGACGGTCGCGTGGTACCGGGCTGCCTACGCGCCGGCAGAAACAGCGTCTGCGGAGTGCTCCGCGGCCGCCTCTGCCGGTTGAGGGCCCTTCCCGGCGATCCCACATGTGGCTGCCCGGCAGCCGACCGGGCGCAGACAAAAGCGGGCCGACAGGACAACGAGCGTGACCCAAAGGAGGTCGGCACCCAGCAGGTGTGTGACCTGGAGCCAGGTGGGCGCGAGCAGCAGGACGTCCGCCGCCCCCAGAACGATTTGTAGACCGACCAGGCCGGCTACCGTGGAGCTCAGGGCGCGGTCGGCAGCTTCATGCCGCACCTCGGCGACAAGAAAAACGATCCAAAAAGCGGCCAGCAACGAAAGCGTGGGATGGATCCAGCGGACATGGAGAAGCCAGTTCGCGCCAGGCGAGAAGTCCTGTGCAAAGGCTTCGGCCAGCGAGTGGGCCGGGTACAAGGTATCGCCCAGCGCGGCGAGCGAACCAGAAACGCCGACAGCGAGCGTAGCCAGCAGGCCGACACCGCCCAGGACCGGATGCCGCAGTGCGACGCCGCCACGCATGCGCGCCGCCGAGCGGCCCAGGAAATGCGCCGTAAGCGCGAGCGAGGCCAGCAGCAGCAGGGTATTGGCCAGGTGCAGCGAAAGCCAGAAAGCCCGCATGGGCGATTGGTCGCGGGCAGTGTGGCCCAGCAGCACCAGCAAAGCGCCCAGCAGGCCCTCGTTGAAGGTCAGCAGTACGGCCAGGCCCGCGAACAGCCGGGCGAGATGGCGGCGTGCCGTGCCTCGAAACGTCCAAAGGCCCAGCAGCAACACAGCGGCAACAGCGACGCCGGAGGTGGCACGGTGGGCGAACTCAATGACGGAGGCCGCAGTCTTCCAGTGCTGGACCACGGTGCCGCCGCACAACGGCCAGTGCTCGCCGCAGCCGTTGCCGGAGCCGGTGGCACGAACAACCGCGCCCCACAAGATGACCAGGATGTTGTAGGCGACAACCAGCCAGCTGTAGCAGAGCAGGGCGCGGGAGGGAGTTGGGAGCGCATCGGCAGCTTCGCACGCCTGGGTACCGGTTGCGGTCGTGACCGGCATCATGGCCGCGGTCCCGGCCAGCTTTTGCTCACGGATTGTGCTCGCGGGCGCAGCTTCAGCAGGGCTTGATGGGCGCGATAAATGGGCAGTGCGCATGGGCATAAAGGGTCCGGGCCGGTCTGCAACGGGGCCGTGACAAGATTCTAAGCTTTTGAAACCTTTTGCCCGTAAATGGAATCTTTTTAGCACCTATGAGCAAGAATCGTGCCTCTTCGATGCCCCTCTCCATGGTCTCCGCGGTCCTCGCGTCTTCGGTGCTGGCGTCTTCCCTGCTGATGCCTTCCCGCCTCCTAGCACAGACGGCAGGCCAGGATGCTCAACACGCCGGCACCGACACCAAGGACGCAGCTGTTGATACCGGTCACGCGACGGTCAAAGGGACCAAAAAGGTCTATCACAAGGGTGCGCACGTCACGAAAGGCGTGGGTCATGACACGGAAGACGCAGGCAAGGACGTGGTTCACGGCACCGAGGACGCAGGCAAGGACGTGGGTCACGGCGCCGAGGACGTGGGTCATGGCGCCGAAGATGCAGGCAGAGACACGGTACATGGCACGAAAGTTGTGGGCAGAGACACGGTTCACGGCACCAAAGTTG
>CAXTWU010000040.1:6007-16086 GCA_964248025.1 uncultured Acidobacteriaceae bacterium
TTCACGGCACCAAAGTTGCAGGCAGAGACACGGTTCACGGCACCAAAGACGTAGGGCGTGACGTGGGTCACGGCGCCAAAGACGTAGGTCATGGCACAGAGGACGCAGGCAAGGATGTGGTTCACGGCACGGAAGATGTGGGGCGCGACGTGGGCCACGGCACAAAGGACGCGGGTAAGGACGTGATTCATGGCACGAAGGATGTGGGCCATGACACCAAAAGCGGCGCCGGCAAGGTGATCGATAAGACCAAGGAAGTTTCGGTGAAGGGCTACGACGTGAGCAAGGAAGGCGTCGAAAAGGTTTTTGACCCGAAGGCTGCCAAAAGAGCCAAGCGCAAGGACCGGGTCAAGGAAGCGCATATGGACGCAAAGGACAACCTTGGCCAGAACAAGCAGAAAGTCCAGGACAGCAAGCCACAGTAGGGCGTGAGTGGGACCGCCCGTGGATCGAAGCGGGCCGGGATCATAGGCTGGAGGCAACGGGAAACGCTTGACGCGTCTCCCGTTTCTTTTAACCCGGCAGTGCGTGGTGCGTGGCTCGTCGCTCGCCCACTCGTCTTCTCAATGACTGAAGGATTGGACACCGGGATAAGAGCGGCCGAGCGACATGGAAGCCCCGCTGCTCATGCTCATCCCAGGCACGGTCCGGACGTGTGGGCTTCCTTCACGCATGCGGGAAGAGTAAAGGTCTGCTAAAGCAATTCACCCCTTCGCCAGTTCCCGTGCACGCTCGGTGGCCCGCATCACGGCCTTGATCAGCGTCACACGGAGGCCGCCTTCTTCCAGCTCCAGAATGCCATCCACGGTGCAGCCGGCCGGGGTGGTGACGGCATCCTTCAGCAGGGCCGGGTGGTAGCCCGTATCCAGCACCATCTTGGCCGCGCCAAAGGTCGTCTGCGCGGCCAGCAGCGTCGCAACGTCGCGCGGCAGCCCGACCTTGACGCCCGCCTCGGCCAGCGATTCGAGGATGATGTAGATGAACGCGGGACCACTGGCGGAAAGCCCGGTCACTGCGTCCATGTGCTTTTCGTCGACAACCACGGTCCGGCCTACGGTGGCAAAGATGCGGGAAGCAAGGTCCATCTGCGCGTCCGACACGAACTGCCCCCGGCACAGTCCCGCGATGCCCGCGCCCAGCGCCGAAGGGGTGTTTGGCATGGCGCGGACGACCGGGAGATCGAGCCCTGCGGCCTGCTCGATGGCGCGGGTTTGTACGGAGGCCGCGACCGAGATCAGCAGCTTCCCAGGGGTGAGCGCGGGCCGGATGCGGGCCAGCAGGTCCGCGATCTGAAACGGCTTGACCGCCAGCAGCAGGATCTCCGCGCCCGCAGCGGCAGCCAGGTTGTCGGTCGTAACCTCGACGCCCCACTGGGCGCCGAGCACCGTGGCGCGCTCCTCGTGCGCGACCGTAGCCACGATCTCTCCGGGCGAGAAAAGCTGCTGCTTCAAAAACGCCTGCAACAGGATGCCGCCCATCTTGCCTGCCCCGAGCACCGCGATCCGGCTCATTTCGCGCCTCCGTTGCCTTGCCGCGCGATCCATCCGTCCATGCGGGTTTCGAATACGTCCATCGGCAAGGGCCCGGCGTCCAGCACCTCGTCATGAAAGCTTTTGTAGCTGAACCGGGAGCCAAGCGTCGCCTGCGCCTTGGCGCGCTCTTTCAGGATCTCCAGCTGGCCGATCTTGTAGCCGAGCGCCTGCGCGGGCCAGGCGATGTAGCGGTCGGTCTCGGCCTGCACCGTCGCTTCGTCGAGCCCCGTATGCGCGTGGAAGTAGTCGACCATTTGCGCGCGCGTCCAGTGTTCGGAGTGGACGCCGGTATCGACAACCAGCCGCACGGCGCGGAAGATATCGGTCTCAAGCCGGCCGTAGTCGGAGTAGGGGTCCTGGTAGAAGCCCATGTCCTTGCTCAGCCGCTCGGCATACAGGCCCCAGCCCTCGGTGTAAGCCGTATAGCCGGAGTACTTGCGGAACTCGGGCAGCCCGGTCAGCTCCTGCGCGATGGATAGCTGGAGGTGGTGGCCCGGGATGCCCTCGTGGTAGGCGATGGACTCGACGTTGGGCAGGGAGCGGTGCGCGAAGTCATAGGTGTTGATGTAGATGGTTCCCGGGCGGGAGCCGTCCGGGGTGCCGCGCTGGTAGTAGGCCGGGGCCTGCTCTTTTTCAGAGTAGGACGGGACCGGCTCGACCCGCAGCGAGGCGCGGGGCAGGATGCCGAAGTACTCCGGCAGCTTGGGGCGCATCGCGTCGAGATCTTTTCGGTAAACCTCGAGCAGGGCTTCGCGGCTTGCCGGATGCTGCTTCGGGTCGGCGGCCACGGAGGCGCGCAGGGCGGCGATGTCCTTGAAACCAAGCTTGTGGGCGATCGCGAGAATCTCTCCTTCATCGCGCGCCACTTCATGGAGGCCAATCTGATGAATCTGTGCCGGGGTCAGCCCGGTCGTGGTGCTTTGTTTGACGCGAAACGCATAGTAAGCGTCGCCATCGGGCAACGACCATGCACCGGGCTCGGCGCGCCCCGCAGGAATGTAGGTCGTCTCGAGAAACTTTGCGAAACGCGCGTAGGCCGGCAGTACATCGTTTTTGATCGCGAGGAGCAGCTCCCCGCGAATACGGGCCTGCTCCACGGCCGATAGGCTCGCTGGAAACTTGCTCAGGGGGCGCGCGAACGGGCTGTCCTCGGGCTTCGCGTTGGCGAGGGCCTGCGTCTCGCCCAGGACCTTTTCAAGCAGAATCTTCGGCGGGGTGCGGTGGTCGGCGATGCCGGCCTCGATCGAGTCTGTGACCTGCTGAAACGCCTCCGGCACAGCGTGCATGCGCGTGATGTAGTCGTCGTAATCCTTCGCGGTCGCGAAGGGGGCGATGGATTGCAGCTGCGGCAGATCGACCTGGAGGCCGGAAAACTGGTTGACCGGCATCTGCCACGGCTTGAACACGGAGCCTTCCTGCTGCTCGACGAGGGCACGCAGCAGCAGGTCGCGGGAAAGCCGGTCCGCCTCGGGCAGCCCGTCCTCGGAAATCGCCGACAACCGCTGGAGATAGCCGGCACCGCGTGCGAGCTCATCGTTGTAGGCCGCTGCCGTGTAAGTGTCGAGCCGGTCGTTGTAGCGTGGGTCCCCGACCGCGGTTGCGAACTCGGGGTGATGCGCGAGCCGATCCTGCCACACCTCGGCGTACAGGGCGTTCAGGGCCTCGATATGCGCGGCTGCCGGGGCCGTGGGGGAACTGGCCGGGGACAGACTTCTTGGGCCAGGCGCGGGAGCCAGGGCGGATTTGGGAAAGGTGCCCGGATGCTGGGCTCGCGATAACGGTCCAGCCGTGAGCACAAGCAGCCAAATGGCGAGGCCGAGGCGGGGTCGGCAGAAACCCGGGCGGGCGATCCGGCTCTCCGGGGGGCGTTCCGAGCTGGGCCCCGGACTGAGTCGCGATACCTGGGGCAAACGCATTGTGGGCGAGTTCTGGCGAGCTACTCGCAGCAAACTTCCGGCGTGATTTCTGGCGAACTTTGCTTGGAGGTTCATGGGGCGGCAGGGTCCTGGGCAACAAGGGATCGCGTGTCCAGGGGGACGGCGCGACGGTTGTTGCCGAGTGTACCGCACGGCTGTGCCGAGCTTGGGCGTCCGATCCATGACACCGTCTGAAGTTAAGTGCCTGAAACCGGTGCCTGTGGCACTCCCGGGGGAGTTGCTGCCTGCATCCTGAGCCTGAACCACAAGCGGGCGCGCGATGCTTGGGCTCGGGCCGAGGCTCAGGCAGAACTTCCAGAAGCACTGAAGACCCGGGTTGAAGCCGGACCTCAGGCCCGAGACCCGGCTTTCACCAGGCCGGCCGGTCCGGCATACCATCCCGCTTACAGTCTGGCCCCGCTGGATTTAACTTTGCCGATCCCGCTTGCCGCGTCAGCTTGCCGCTTCAGCCTGCTTGTTCATGGCTCGCACCCTGGCGTCCAAACGCGGAGATCGCGGGACGGCTCCGCAACCCGGCCGACAGCCGGTCCTCGTTTGACCGGTTCCCGCCCGCGGTGTCGGTATCCAGCAGGCGGTACAAGGTCGACCGGCTGATGCCCAGCAGCCGCGCGGCCCGCAGCTTGTTGCCGCCGACCCCTTCGAGCACACGCCGGATGTGGCGCAGGATGGCCCGGTCGAGGTTGGGGTCAAGCTCCCCCTCCTCCCCCTTGGACCTTGAGGGCTGGCGGGGTGCAAACCCGTAGGCTGGGCCATGCTCCCCTTCCCGTCCGCGGAACGCTTCGGCGCCGAGGCGGGTGACCGGCGCGGGATCGATCGCAGCCAGCCGGGGTCCGGCTCCGCGCGGTGCCACCCAGGTCGAGCCGCCCCGCGGGTCATGGCTCCGGGTCGCGCCGAAGCTCGGGCTGGAAGGTGAGCCGGAAATCGGTTTGGAGACCGGCCCAGCCGTTGCACGACCGCCGCGGTACGGGGGCGGTTCGCCGTCGCGGCTGCTCCCGGACGCTCCCGGCTGGGAAGTCCGGCTCCGCAAGGAAACCTCGCCCGGCAGCAGGAGATCAGCGCGCCGAAGCCACTCGCCCGTGGAGCGCGCAGCCCCCTGCCGGAGAAGCTCGCGCAGCTCCGTCACATTGCCTGCCCAGGGCTGGCCCAGCAGCGCCGACAGGGCTTCCTGCAGGATGCCGCACAGGGGCCTGCCGTGTGCATTCGGCGCGTGCGCCAGGATCGCCTCCGCCAGCATGGGGATGTCTTCGCGCCGGTCGCGCAGGGCCGGCATGCGGAATTGCACGGCGCTGAGCTGCGGGTGGAGTTCGCCCCGGAAGCTACCGTGGAGCACCAGCGAGCGCAGCGAGCGCGCACTCGAGACGATCAGGGCGCGCGGTATGCCGGGCACTCCTTCCGCGTCTTCTTCGAGCGAAGAGGACAACCCTGCCGCAGCCGGGCTTCCCTGGGCCTGCGGCGTGGACCGTCCATGAACGTGGTTGCCAAACCTGCCCCCCGCGCCGCCCAGCCAGCCCAGCAGGTGCAGCAGGCGGCCCTGCCCTTCCGCGTTCAGGCTGTCAACGCCCGAAAGGTACAACGTGCCGCCGCGCGCGGCTGCCAGCTGTTCCTGGATGTTGGCCGCGCGAAAAAAATCCGTTGCCAGGCAGGCGACAAAGTTGCGTCCACGCACGTTGGACAGGTCATGGAGGGTGCGTGCGGCGAGCGCCTTGCCGGTGCCCCGCTCCCCTTCAATCAGCGCCACCCGGAGATGACTCGCGACGTAGCGCATCTGCAAGAACAGGCGCTCCATCTCGGACGAACGCCCGACCATGGCACCCAGCGTCCAGCGGGCGCGCTGCCCGGCCTGCATCGGGCTCGCGTGCGGCCCGCCCGGCGCACCCGCGCTGGCCGTCCCGGCTCCTATCCCGGACCCGGGATGCGGGAAAGAACCCGCACGGGATTCATGTTCGACGAAGGGGCCCGCCTGCCTTCCATCGACCCTCAATGCGCCGGGAGCGAGCCCAGGCAACACCCTGCTGAATGCCATCTTTCAAACCCTCCTGTCCGCCGTGTCCCCGGCGGTTTCAGGAGGTTTATCGGCGTCCGGCTCCGAAACATGAGCCGAAACGGGTCAGGGGTGGGAAACCAGGGAACGCAGGCGGGACGAGGGCTGGTCGGAGGCGATGACCCCGTCGCGAATCGTCACAACCCGGTGCGCGTACTCGGCAATATCGGGCTCGTGCGTCACCAGCACGATGGTATTGCCGCCACGATGAAGCTCGTCAAACAGCGCCATGATCTCGTCGCCGGTCTTGGAATCGAGATTGCCCGTCGGCTCGTCGGCCAGAATAATCGACGGACGATTGATCAAGGCGCGGGCGATGGCGACCCTTTGCCGCTGGCCGCCTGAAAGCTCGTTTGGCCGGTGATCCATTCTTTGCTCCAGGTTGACGGCCTTGAGCGCGTCCCGGGCCCGTTGCAGCCGCTCCGCCGAGGCGGTTCCGTTGTAGATCAGCGGCAATTCGACGTTGTGAAGCGCTGTGGCGCGGGCCAGGAGGTTGAAGGTTTGAAAGACAAAGCCGATTTCCTTGTTGCGGATCCGCGCCAGCTGGTCGTCGTCGAGCTCGGAAACCCGGTGGCCGTTGAGCGAGTACTCGCCACGGGTCGGCGAGTCCAGGCAGCCGATCAGGTTCATCAGCGTGGACTTGCCGGAGCCGGACGGGCCCATGATCGCGACATATTCATTGTGGCGAATACGGAGATTCACCCCTTGCAGGGCGTGCACGGCCTGCTCGCCCATCTGGTAGGTCTTCCACAGGTCCTGGACGACAATGACGTACTCGCTGGGCGCGACGGGCGCGACATCCGGTTTAGGAGGCATCGTCGCTCTTGGGGGCCAGTTCGGCCTCGGTCGCCACCTTGACCGGCGCATTGTTTTTAAGCACCCGCAACACCTTGTAGGTCCCGGTCACGATCCGGTCGCCGGCCTGGATGGGCCCCGAAACCTCGATCTGTTCGGTCCCCGAAATGCCGGTCGTAAGCGGCACAAAGTGCGCCCGGAGCTTTCCTTTCTCCCCCCGCAGCACAAAAACCCCTTGCGTGCTGCCGCCGGGAGCGGGCTCAGCAGACGCCGCATGGACCGCCGCGCCGTCCGCTTCTGCCGCCGGCGGGCCCGTCAGCGCCTGGATCGGGACCGACAGGATGTTCTTTTTGTCTGCCGTGACGATCTTGGCAGTGGTCGAAAGACCGGGACGCAGGGCGTCAACATCCTGCCCGGGGTCGAGCGTCACGATCACCTTGAAATCCTTGGCTTCCTCGGTGCCGCTGGTGGTCTGGCTGGTGGCAAGGCCCGTGGAACGCAGCAGCGCCTGGTCGCCCACCTCCGTAACATGACCCTTAAAAACCTTGTCCGGCAGCGCATCGACCGAGATGTTGACCGGCTGCCCCAGCCGGACGTTGACAATGTCGGTCTCGTCAATCTTGACCTCGGCCGTGACAACCGACATGTCGGCGATCGTCATCAGGGTCGAGCCTTCGGCGTTCTGGATACCCGTCACCATGGTCTCGCCTTCGCGCACCGGCAGGTTGGTCACAATGCCGTCGTAGGGGGCAATGCTGGCGGTTTTGTTGAGCGAATCGACCGCGGACCGCAGGTTGGCCTGCGCGGTGCCCAGGTGGCCGCGGGCCGAGTCGGTCTGGGCCCGGGCCTGCGCCAGCGCGGCTTCGGCCTGCGCCAGGCTGGCGACATCGACGTCATACGCAGCCTTGCGCGCGTCAAAGTCCTGCCGGGAAACGAGTTTCTCATTGAAAAGCTGCTGGTAGCGGCCGTAGTCGAGCTTTTTCTGTTCCAGGTCGGCGCGGGCGTGCTCGATGCTGGCCTGCGCTGTTGCTTCCGCCGCGACGTAGGAACTGATATCCGTTTTCGCCGCGGAGATGGACTCGCGCTGCGCCGCGACTCCGGCCCGGGGCTGCACGTTTTCGATCGTGGCCAGCATCTGCCCCCGATGGACGTGCTCGCCCTCCTTGACGTACAGGTGCGTAATCCGTCCAAAGGCGGTCGCGCCGATGTTGACGTACGTCTTGGGCTTGATCTGGCCTGTGCCGCTGACGATCGAGATCACCTCGCCGCGCTCCACTGTCCCGGCCAGCACCTTGGTGTCGCGTCCGCGGGCCCTGAGAATCGTGAAGACCACGGCTGCCGCCACCAAAAGAACCAGAGCCGCAATCGCCGCTCCACGCTTCCATTTCATACGCTTTGCTCCGGCTTCTGCCGTTACTCCCAAGCCCGTTATCCCAAAGTGGGGATTCGCGGGTGAATTCCCGCCATCATACGCTGCGCAAGCCGGTTCGCTACCGGGAGCTTGCAAAATCGCCGTGGCGGAGCGGTAAGCTAGGGCAGCAGGGGCCACCGGAAGCAGGCACCGTCACCAGATCGACGAGCCTGGCCCGGTTGCTGCTGCCGATGGAATGCGATGGTCGAACGGGATGGGGTTGGCGATGATCAAAACCGGATGGGTGCGGGTAGGTTGGCGGAGCATGATGGCGGCCGGAGCGGTAGGGGCGGTTGGATCATGCCTTTTGGCGGGGCTGGCGGGGCTGGCGCAAACGGTGCGGATGCAGCCACCGCCGCCCGTGGCAGAGCACCCCGACCGCATGCCCGGGCGCGGCTATGCCTGGGTGCCGGGCTACCAGCGCTGGGACGGACAAAGCTTTCGCTGGGAACATGGGCGCTGGGCGATGCCACCCCGGCCCGGCGCACGGTGGATGCCGGGGCGCTGGGTGCCCAGCCGCGAGGGATGGCGCTGGCTCCCCGGTCACTGGCGCGCCTGATCCCAAGCCTGTTTACTGCGGCACCCGGATGGTACCGGTGGTGTCCCGGGAATAGAGGGACCGCCCGCCGCATCGGGCAGCGAGGCAAGAGTGGCGGCGACCGCTTCTGAACATCGTCAGTCGAGGACCAAAGACTAGTCGGCAGACTAGCCGGCGATCTTGTTTGGCCGGTTTGCGCGAGCCAGGGTCGTGGGTGCAATGTTTCCCTGGGCCAGGTTGGTTTTGATCACTTTTGAGCTCAGTCCGTGGGCGGGAAGCAGCTCCCTGCGCGCCGTCCGGGTGAACTCCGACTCAAACTCCGAGACGGCCGCGGGATGGCTCTTAGGATGCGAGTCCCGGCTCGAGTCCAGAGCAGGTCCTGGAATCGATCCGGAAGTCACTCCGGGAGCCGGTTCCGGGTGAATCTCGTCCTCGGTGGCGTGCTGACGGTAGCCGGTCGACCGCTGCCCCAGCATAAAGATTTTGCGGCAC
The DNA here is from genome assembly GCA_964248025.1 of uncultured Acidobacteriaceae bacterium. Classification (GTDB taxonomy): domain Bacteria; phylum Acidobacteriota; class Terriglobia; order Terriglobales; family Acidobacteriaceae; genus EB88. Next base: position 14,754 of record CAXTWU010000040.1, read on the forward strand.
AGGCCGCACTCCCATGGAAACAGGCCCAGCCGGGGGTACACCACTCGCTGGAGAAAGCCGACCCGCCCTTGGCGTCGCAGCGCCACTCTTTCACAGTCCGGGCAATGCGGCTTTTCGCCCATCAACGCACGCTCATGTCGCACTTTCACCATAGCGATCCTGTCCCACCTCTCAAGTCTCAGCATCTTTATCGGCAGAGTGCGGGAAAGGATGAGTGCCACAGGTAAGAACCGCAAATCGGTGAAGAAGTTCCGCAGTGAGCTATTTTGCATATAGCGTCTTCCGACGCAGCACCATTCTTGCGTTCATGTTTTGGGCACTGGGTGTTTCCAGTGTACCGGTCCCCGGCTTCCATGGCGAGCGATCCCGAGCCTACGACGCCGACAGGGCGCAAATCGAGTCCAAACCGGCTGAAGCAAAGAAAGTCTCACACCGTCTGCAGAAGCCGTTCTGTCACTCAAGCGAGGCGAAGCGTCCGGCCGCCTAACATGTGCTTGGTCAGGCGGATCAACTCAGCGGGCGGAAAAGGCTTCAGCCGAAACAGAACGGGCGAATCCGCATAATCTCCTTCCGCGTCCGGAAGCCCACTCAGCACAAGTACCGGCAGCTCCGGGAGAACGGCGCGAACCAGGCGTACCAACTCCGGTCCATTCATTCCCGGCATCAGGTGATCGGTCACCAGCAGGCCGATCTGTTCGCGGCAATCCGGGTCCTCAATGCGTGCCATGGCCTCCGCCGCGCCGCGGGCCACGATCACCTCCGCGCCGGAACGGGTCAGGATGGCACGGCGTGCCTCTGCCTGTACGGGGTTGTCATCTACCAGCAGGATGTGAGTTTTCATAAGGCTCGTGTCGCTGTGCAGCAGTGCCGCAAGTGGTCCAACCCCAAAACCGTTCCAACCGTTCGATGGTATCGATGCATAGTCCAAGAAGCCGGTTGTCCGGCACCGATGCGGCTCGCACCGGCGCTTTTCAAGACTGTTTGGCGGTCGTTCTTCCGGAGCATACTGCCGCGCCACAACGACTCTGCGACAATAGGAGTCGAACCGCTTTCCCGAACCATCCACATTACCGTTATGATGCCTGTTTTCGGCAGCTACGCTCTTTTACTCGCGCTTGCCCTGAGCGGCTACACGCTGCTGGCCGGCTCCGTGGCCCTGCGCCAGCTCGCCGCCGGCCGCGCGGGCCGTGTTGCGCCGGAGCGCCTGGCCGAAACCGCGCGGCGCGCCGGCATCGCCAGCTTTTTCGCGGTCGCCGCGGCGGCCGTTGCTCTGATTTGGTCCGCGTTTGCCAACGCCTTTTCCGTCTCCTACATCCTCCACCACTCCAATCGA
>CAXTWU010000041.1:0-15363 GCA_964248025.1 uncultured Acidobacteriaceae bacterium
AGGTGGCCGGGCCCATCCCCTTGCCTACGGTCAAGAACAAGTACTGCGTTCTCCGCTCGCCGCATGTGGACAAGAAGTCCCGCGAAGCCTTCGAGATTCGCACTCACAAGCGGCTGATCGACATTCTTGAGCCGACCCAGCAGACTGTCGATGCGTTGATGAAGCTCGACCTGCCGGCCGGTGTCGACGTCGAAATCAAGGCTTTTGAAAAGTAACGATCAACCGGCAGTGCGTTCCGCCCAGCATCCTTGTGAAAGAGAACGGCGGCGCATGATGAGGAAGGAAGCAACATGGCAGTCACTGGCATTCTAGGTAAAAAAATCGGCATGACGCAGGTATTCGACGACAAGGGTGAGGTTCACCCCATCACCGTTCTGCAGGCCGGCCCTTGCGTGATCACGCAGTTGAAAACCATGGCCCGCGACGGCTACGATGCCGCGCAGATCGGACTGGTCGAGTTCGTCAAGGCGTCCAAGCTGACCAAGCCGCAGCAGGGTCACTTCGCCAAGAACAATGTGGCCCCGGTGCGGCTGATTAAGGAGGTCGGCGTGGAGGCGATCAAGCCGGTAGCCGAGGGTGAGGAACCCGAGGTCGGCGTGAAAGCCGGTGACCGGGTGCTGGTCGACATCTTCTCGGACGAGAAGTATGTCGACGTGATCGGCACAAGCAAGGGTCGCGGGTTTGCAGGGGTGGTTCGGCGCCACGGCTTCGGCGGTGGACCCAAATCGCACGGACACATGTTCCAGGTGCAGGGCTCGATCGGTGCTTCGTCGTTTCCGTCCCGTGTTTTCCCGGGCCAGCGCATGCCGGGTCACTTCGGCACCGATCGCACCACGGTGCGCAATCTTCGCATCCGCGGGATCGACCTCGAAGAAAACCTGATCATGGTGGAAGGGGCGGTGCCGGGAACGCGCGAGGGCTTTGTGCTCATCACGAAGCCAAAGTCTCCGCCGCGTGAGCGTCGCGGTTTTGCCGGCTCTGGTACGGTCGATCCCCTGAAGGCCTCCAAAAAGGCTTCAGCCAAGAAGAAGTAGCGGAGCGGGCCTGGCCTGCTCGAACAGATCAAACGCAGAAAAGAGCTCCAAGGCTCCCCCGGCGAGAAAAGAAAACCATGGCAACGATGGATGTACACAATCTGAAGGGTGAGACGGTCGGCAGCTTTGAGCTGGCAGACGAGATCTTCGCTCCCGACTCTGTCAACGAGGCGCTTGTGTGGGAAGCGGTGAAGCATTTCCGCGCGGCCATGCGCCAGGGTACGGCCGCGACGAAGAACCGCAAGCTGGTGTCCGGCTCCGGCAAGAAGCTCTGGAAGCAGAAGGGCACCGGTCGTGCACGTGTCGGCTCGGTTCGTTCGCCGCTCTGGCGGCACGGCGGCACGGTGCACGGACCGCAGCCGCGGTCGTATGATTATGCATTTCCACGCAAAAAGGTGCTGGGCGCCCTCCGTTCGGCGCTGGCGGCCAAGCATGCCGAGGGCAAGCTGATTGTAGTTGACACCTTGGTGCTGGAACAGCCGAAGACCAAGCTGTACCGGCAGGCCCTGAATAGGCTGGATGCGAAACGGACGGTGCTGCTGGTGGAGTCGAGCCAGGAGCTGGCGGCCAACACGATTCTCGGCGCGCGCAACCTCGACAAGGTGGAACTGCTGCTGTCGACCGAGGTGCACCCGTACGACGTGCTGCGCCACGACCGCGCGATTTTTTCCCGGTCTGCCCTTGAAACCCTGCAGGAGTCGCTCCGCAAAACTGTTTCCAAGCGCCGTCTCGCGCTGACTCGAAAGGCACAGGTCGCCTAATGCCGACACTTCATACCACGCTGCGCCGCCCGGTGATCACGGAGAAGGGTCTCCAGGTCAAGGAAGCTGAATCGACCCTGGTGTTTGAGGTCGCGACCAAGGCGACTAAGACTGAGGTCAAGCAGGCCGTCGAGGCACTGTTCAAGGTCAAGGTCGAGGCGGTTCGCACGGCCAACTACTTGGGCAAGGAGCGGCGCCGCGGCAAGTTTTCAGGCTTCAAGCCGGACTGGAAAAAGGCCTACGTGCGCCTCCAGGCCGGAGAAAAAATGCCGGAATACGTGGACAGTCTTTAAGAAACGAGTCGCCCGGCAACTTGCTGGGCGGGGAACAGGCGGCCGGCCTCACCGGCCACGCTGACCGGGAAACGAAACGATGCCGATCAAAACATACCGACCGATTACACCGACGCTGCGGTTCAAGACGACGCTGGTGAATGATGACATCACGACCGACAAGCCGTACAAGCCGCTGGTCGTGGTCAAGCAGCGTACGGGCGGCCGCCGCAACGCGGGCGACCTGACGATGCGCCACCAGGGTGGCGGTCACAAGAAAATGCTGCGCCTGATCGACTTCAAGCGTGAAAAATACGGCGTGCCGGGCAAGGTCGCGACCATTGAGTACGACCCGAACCGGTCCAGCCGCATCGCACTGATCTCGTACGCGGACGGAGAAAAGCGCTATATCCTCCAGCCCGTCGGGCTCAAGGTGGGCCAGTCCATCATGAGCGGGCCCGAGGCCGACATCCTGGTCGGCAATGCGCTGCCGCTCAAAAATATTCCGGCCGGCACCACCGTGCATAACGTCGAGCTGCGCCCGGGTAAAGGCGCGCAGATGGTGCGGTCTGCCGGTGCTTCGGCGCAGCTGGTGGCGAAGGAAGGCGATTACGCCTTGTTGAAGCTGCCGTCGGGCGAAACGCGGCGGGTGCTGGTGGAGTGCATGGCGACCATCGGCCAGGTCGGCAACACGGATCATGAGAATGTGACGATCGGCAAAGCCGGGCGCAACCGCTGGAAGGGCATCCGCCCAGCCAACCGTGGTGTATCGATGAACCCGGTCGACCATCCACACGGTGGCGGCGAGGGCAAAACCTCCGGGGGGCGGCATCCCGTCACCCCCTGGGGGCAGCCGACGCGGGGCTACAAGACGCGCAATAACAAGCGGACGGATGTTTTTATCGTCAACCGGCGCAAAAAGTAGTTTGACGGAGAATCAAGGCCCGGCTTGCCCGGGCAGCAGCAGGCAGCAAGGAGCGGCGCGCGACGCCGGCGAGGACACGAGCGATGGCACGAAGCACAAAAAAGGGACCTTTTATCGATGGGCACTTGATGGTCAAGGTTGAAGCGATGAACCAGGCGAATGACAGAAAGGTCATCAAAACCTGGTCGCGCCGTTCGACCATCTTTCCCGAGTTTGTAGGGCACACGATTGCGGTTCACAATGGCAAGAAGTTTATCCCGGTGTATGTGACGGAAAACATGGTGGGTCACAAGCTGGGTGAGTTTTCCGCCACCCGCACCTTTAAGGGCCACACCGCCAAGTCCAACGAAGCCGCCGCGAAATCACGCTGACCGGCAAAGACCGCAGGCCCTGAGTCGAAACCCCGCTCGGGGACCCTGGGCCTGAAACCCATAGACGCCCGCGCCGGCAGGTGCCGGCAGGAATGCGAGAACAAGATGCAGCTGGGCAAACAAGAGTTCCGGGCCGAAGCAAGGTTTCAACGGGTCAGCCCGCAAAAGGCCCGTCTGGTGCTGGACCTGATCAAGGGCCTGCCGGTGGAGCAAGCGCTGAACGTCATCCTGTTCACCAAGAAGGGGGTCGCCCCGCTGGTTGAAAAGGTGCTGCGGTCGGCCCTGCAGAACGCGAACTATCTGAGCGGCGAACGCGGGCTCGACATCGACGTCGACCAGCTCTACGTCAAATCGGCCATCGCCAACGAAGGGCCGCGCATGAAGCGGATCCGGCCGGCCCCCATGGGCCGTGCTTTTCGCTACCAGCGCCGTATGGCGCACATCATCATCTCGGTTGCCGAGGTGTCGGAGAATGCGGGCGTGGGCGGCGTGGACGCGGGTGAAACAAAGCGGCTTCGGGGCGGCAAGCCGGTTGGCAAGCGCTCGACGCCAACTGTGGGCGTGACGGACCGCAGCTCCGGCAAGCGCCCGGAAAGCAGACAAGCCGCAGCCCAGAGTTGATGTCGGCTTCGCCCAGGATCCAACCAGGTTTGGCAAGGGTCCCTCCCGCCGTCTGACGGCGTGCCCAGGGACAGGAAGAACAAAGAGGAAACAATGGGTCAGAAAGTACATCCGTATGGGTTCCGGCTCGGTGTCAACAAGCCATGGCGCTCGCGCTGGTTTGTGGAGCGCGACTACGACAAACTGCTCGTCGAGGATGTTCACCTGAAGCGGGAGCTGAAGGAAAAACTCAAGGCGGCGGGTGTGTCCTCGGTTGAGATCGAGCGGCCGGGCAACAAGCTGCGCCTGATCATTCGCACCGCCCGTCCGGGCATCATTATCGGGCGCAAGGGAGCGGAGATCGACAAGTTGAAGCTCGAAATCCAGAAGCGCACCAACCGGGAGGTCTTTATCGACATCCTGGAGGTGAACAAGCCGGAGCTGGATGCACAGCTTGTGGCGGAAAGCATCGCGCTGCAGCTGGAAAAACGGGTCGGCTTTCGCCGGGCCATGCGCAAGGCGGTCGACTCGGCGCTGCGCTTCGGCTGCAAGGGCATCAAGGTGCGGGTTTCGGGCCGCTTGAACGGCAATGAGATTGCCCGATCGGAATGGTACCTCCAGGGGCGTCTGCCGCTTCACACTCTGCGGGCGGATATCGACTACGGCTTTGCCGAGGCCCACACCACCTACGGCATCATCGGCGTCAAGACCTGGGTGTACCGTGGCGACATCTACCAGCAGCGCCGCCAGGTACCGCAGGCAGCCGGGGCCGGCGCTCCCGTATTTTAGATTCAAAGGACCGGGCGCGGCCAAGGCCGTGCCCGCGAACAAAGGGTAACGAATATGTTGATGCCAAAGCGAGTGAAGTTCCGCAAGCAGCAGCGCGGGCGCATGAAAGGCAAGGCCTGGCGGGGCGCGGAGCTCGCGTTCGGCGAATATGGCCTCAAGGCGATGGAGTGCGGCTATATCACCGATCGCCAGATCGAGGCCAGCCGCATCGCCATGACCCGCTTTATCAAGCGCGGCGGCAAGATCTGGTTGCGGCTGTTTCCGGACAAGCCCATCACCAAAAAGCCGGCGGAAACCCGTATGGGCAAGGGCAAGGGCGCCCCGGATCACTGGTCGGCGGTGATCCGTCCGGGCAAGATGCTTTTCGAAATGGAAGGCGTGACGCCGGAGATCGCGGCGGAAGCCATGCGGCTGGCAGCCAACAAGCTCCCCCTGCGGGTGCGGTTTGTGCAGCGGCACGACGTCAAGGCACCGGCAGCCGCCAAGTAGTCGGCGCTGGCGTTTTCTGCCAAGCCAAGGTAGGATAAGCAGATTGGCCCGAGCCGTCCCGGGAGCTTACTCGGGGCCGTGCCACCAGTCATTCAGGGCGTACACGCGAGCTTCGATTCGCTGCTATGCCGGTGCGTTGTCAACGGGAGACCCGGTCCAGGCCGTCAAGGCAGGGGCCGGCGTCCCGGAGGATCAGAAAGACTATGAAAACGACCAAGGTGCGGGAGCTGGGCGCAGCCGAGCTGCAGGAACAAGCGCGCAAAACAACCGAACAGCTGTTTCGGATCCGCTTTCAGATGAAGCTGGGGCAGACCGAGGGCATCAAAACACTCCGGTCGCTCAAGAAGGATGTGGCGCGTTTCAAAACAGTGGAACGGGAGCGGGCGCTGAGCATCCGTGGCGCGGGGCCGGGAACGGCCGGCACAGCGGCAATCAAGGGGCGCCCGACCGGTGCCGGAAAAGTGAGCAAGTGATGGTGGATGCACAGGCGGGTGCGGACGGGCAGTCCCGCAGAAAAGAAAAAGTCGGCGCGGTGGTTTCGACCAAGATGAGCAAAACAATCGTGGTCAAGGTTGAAATGGCCAAGGCCCACCCCAAGTACAAGCGCGTCATGCGTACCAGCAAGAAGTTCTACGCGCATGACGAAAACAACTCGGCGCGGGTCGGGGACGTGGTACGCATCCGGGAAACGCGGCCCTTGTCAAAGCTTAAACGGTGGCAGCTTGAGGAGATCGTACGCCGGTCGGCCCTGGCGCAGGCAGAAGAAGCAGCCAGGGCAGTTGCCGCGCAGTAGGGACGCAGCGGCGCTGTTTTGTGCAGGACGGGTAAATTCAGACGGGTAGCCCGGGGGAGAGAACCATGGCAGTACAGATGAGAACCATGCTCGAGGTGGCCGACAACTCCGGCGCCCGCAAACTCCAGGTGATTCTTCCCCTGGGCGGCGGAACGGGTCGAATCGCCTCGCTCGGCGATGTGGTTACAGCGGCGGTCAAGGAAAGCTCGCCCGACGGACAGGTGAAAAAGGGCAAGGTCGTCAAGGCCGTGATCGTGCGGACGCGCAAGGAGGTCCGCCGCAAGGATGGAACCTATATCCGCTTTGACTCCAATGCGGGGGTGCTGATCAATGAAGCAGGCGAACCGGTCGGCACCCGCGTGTTTGGACCGGTGGCGCGTGAACTGCGTGACAAGAAGTTTCTCAAAATTGTGTCCCTCGCCCCGGAAGTGATCTGACGGGCAGGCAGGAGCAGGAACCATGGCAGGATTGAAGATCCAACGCAACGATACGGTGCAGGTGATTACCGGCTCCGAAAAGGACCGAGGCCGGCAGGGCCGTGTACTTCGCGTGTTTCCGGATGAGGGCAAGGTCCTGGTCCAAGGCATCCGCGTGATCAAGAAAAATGTAAAGCCGAATCCCCAGCGCAACATCAAGGGCGGCATTGCCGAGCAGGAAGCCAAGCTGCATATCTCCAACGTCATGCTGGTCTGCCCAGACTGTGGCCCTAGTCGGGTCGGCTTTCGTCTGGACGGCGAAACCAAGGTGAGGGTTTGCCGCAAGTGCGACAAAGTGCTGCCGGCAAAAAAGTAGGGCGGCGGAGCGGTGTAAAGGGGCTTCGTTAACGCCCTCGCAGCGGTGCAGGCGCGCAACACGCTCCACTGTCGGACGGCAGAAAGGATCGGAAAGGGAATCATGGCAGCACGTTTACGGGAAAAGTATCAGAACGAGATCAAGCCGGCGCTTCAAAAAGAGCTGGCGCTCGAGAACTCGATGGCGGTACCACGGCTTGAAAAGATCGTACTGAACATGGGCCTGGGCGAAGCGACACAGAACTCCAAACTGCTCGACCCGCTGGTTGCGGACCTGGCAGCCATTGCCGGGCAGAAGCCCGTAACGACGCGGGCAAAAAAGTCCATCGCGGCGTTCAAGGTGCGGGAAGGGATGCCGATCGGGGCCATGGTCACCCTGCGCGGCAATGCCATGTATGAGTTCCTGGACCGGCTGATTCAGATCGGGCTTCCCCGGGTGCGGGACTTCCGCGGTGTTTCGACCAAGAGCTTTGACGGGCGCGGCAACTACACACTTGGCATGCGGGATCAGTTGATCTTTCCGGAGATTGACTATTCCAAGGTGGAAAAACTGAAAGGCATGAATGTCACGATTGTGACCACAGCGCCCGATGACAACCAGGCCCGCTCGCTGCTGAAAGCTTTCGGCATTCCGTTCCGCACCGCCGCTTAAACTATCGCCGGGTGCGAGCCCGGCAGCCATTGTGGTACCCGGCGAGACCGGGGAAAGAGAGCAGGATGAGTACAACAGCCAAGCGCGTCAAGGATGAGCGCAAACCCAAGTTCAAAAGCCGGCAGCATAACCGCTGCAAGCTGTGCGGCCGGCCACGTGCGTTTCTCCGTAAGTTCGGCATCTGCCGCCTGTGTTTTCGCCAATTGGCACACGAAGGCCACATCCCGGGCGTTGTGAAATCAAGCTGGTAGACGACAGTGCCCGACCCAACAACCATTCCCGCTGGTTCTCCGCACAAAACGTGGAGCGAACGGGGAATGAGGAGAACCGATGAACCTGACCGACCCTGTAGCAGATTTTCTCACCCGCATCCGCAATTCCATTCGCGCCCGGCACCAGAAGCTTGACGTGCCGGCTTCGAAGCTCAAAGCTGAAATCGCCCGCATCCTCAAGGAAGAAGGCTATATCGCCAACTACAAGGCGACCGAGGAGGATGGGCATCCGGTGATCCGGGTGTATCTAAAGTACGGGCCCAACAACGAGGCGGTGATCCGCGATCTCCATCGTGTGTCACGCCCCGGTTGCCGGGTCTACATCGGCCGGGACGAGATCAAGCGGGTGCAAGGCGGCCTCGGGATCTCGATCCTGACTACGCCCAAGGGCGTGATGACGGGCCGGCAAGCGCGGCGTGAAGGCGTGGGCGGCGAGCTGCTTTGCGAGGTTTGGTAGTCGCATCCCCTTCCGGCGGAACGGATGGGGCGGAGCTTCGGGTTCAGCTCGGGCTCCGCGCATGAAAGATTGTTGCCGTGCCTGGGATTTCAGGGATAGGCAGCGGAACAGCGGGCCGCAGACTCCGCAGGCTGCAGTGGAACGTACCCGGCACAGCGTCGGGGCGGGACTCGCAAGCCATCTGTAAAGGATTGTTCAAGATGTCACGTATCGGTCGACAGCCCATTCCGCTCCCCGCCACCGTGCAGTACCGGGTCGAGGGCAACACGCTTCTGGTGGAAGGCCCGAAGGGTAAGGTCCAGCAGCCGATCCCCGCGGGGATCCAGCTGGAAACCCGTGACGGGCATATCCATGCCGTCCGGGAGAATGACTCGCAGGCCGCCATCCATGGGCTGACCCGGGCCCTGGTGTTTAACGCAGTCGAGGGCGTCACCAAGGGCTGGACCAAGGACCTGGATATCGTGGGCATCGGGTATCGCGTCGAGCTGAAGGGAGCCGGCATGGTGGTTTTCACCCTGGGCTACTCCCATCCCATCGAGTTTCCCCTGCCGGTGGGCATCACGGCAGCGGTGGATGCCAAGCAGACGCGCCTGACTTTATCGGGCATCGACCGGCAAAAGGTCGGGCAGGTGGCCGCCGATATGCGGTCCTTGCGCAAGCCGGACCCGTACAAAAACAAGGGTGTGCGCTATGCAGGCGAGAAGCTGAAGAAGAAGGCCGGCAAGACCGGTTCCAAGTAAACCCGAACGGGGCCGCCGGGCGGCTCCGCCCATAGGAAAGGTGCAACCATGATTCCAGTTGTGAAACGCAATGCTGTTCGCCAGCGGGTGCATGCGCGCATCCGGCAAAAGGTACATGGAACCCCGGAGCGGCCCCGCCTGAATGTGTACCGCTCGCTGAATCACATCTACGCGCAGGTGATCGACGACAACCAGGGTGTTACGCTCGCGTCCGCGTCTTCGGTCACGGCCAAACTGCCGACCGGCGGCAACCTGCAGGCAGCGGCCGAGGTGGGTCGGCTCGTGGCGGAAAGCGCCAAAGAAAAAGGCATCCTCAAGGTCACGTTTGACCGCGGTGGCTACCTGTATCACGGACGGATCAAGGCCTTGGCCGATGCCGCCCGTGCAGCCGGCCTGGAGTTCTAAACCGAAAAGGGGTCCCTGGCTGCAGGAACGGCAGCGGTTTTCACATCGTTGGACATGGAAGAGGCAGCACATATGGCAATCACCACAAGAAAGCTGGACGCCGGACAGTTCAACCTGAAGGACCAGGTTGTGGCCATCAATCGCGTCACCAAGGTCGTCAAGGGCGGCAAGAACATGTCATTCGCGGCACTGGTCGTCATCGGCGATCCGGCCTCGGGCGTGGTCGGCTACGGCTCCGGCAAGGCGAAGGAGGTGCCCCAGGCCATCCGCAAGGGCATTGAGTCAGCCAAAAAGAACCTGGTCCGCATCCACCTGACCGAGACCACGATCCCGCACCAGGTGCTGGGCCGTTTCGGGTCGGGGCAGGTGCTGCTCAAGCCGGCCCCGGAGGGCACGGGGGTGATCGCAGGCGGCGCCGTCCGCGCCGTGATGACCTCGGCCGGGGTGCAGAATGTGTTGACCAAGAGCCTTGGAACCGCAAACCCCCACAACGTCGTCAAGGCCACCTTTGACGCGCTGGTGCAGTTGCGCGACCGGGCCGAAGTGGCCGCGCTGCGCGGCAAAACCGTAGAGGAGCTTTAGCCATGGCTGAACCAACCCCGATGCTGCGTCTCCAGTACTTCCGCTCCAAGATCCAGGCACCGGTCAAGCACAAGTCTGTCGTCAAGGGGCTCGGCTTCACGCGGCTCCAGCAGATCGTGGAGCGGGAAGACACCCCTTCGATCCGCGGCATGGTCAAAAAGATTCCGCACTTGGTGCGGATTCTGGAGAGCTAGCTCCCGCGGGGGGTGAGTGCGCAGGCAGGCGCCTCCTCCTCTTCCACCAGCCCTCCCGGGACCTGCTTGTTGAGGGGTCACCAGGACGTAACGCCGGCCGTTTCCTGCGGACGGCATCCAGCGAGTCGGCCACCGGCCGGCGTTAGCGAGGACACCATGAATCTATCGAATCTGCGCGCCCCAGCCAAAGCGAATCGCAACAAAAAGCGCGTCGGGCGCGGCATGGGCTCCGGCACCGGCAAGACCTCGGGCCGTGGACACAAGGGCCAGGGATCGCGTTCGGGCTCGAGCCTGATGCGCGGCTTTGAGGGCGGCCAGATGCCGCTGCACCGCCGTTTGCCCAAGCGCGGCTTTACCAACATCTTTCGTACCGAGTACACCGTGCTCAACCTGAGCCGGATCGAGGAGATGGGGGAAACCGAGCTGACACACGAGCGCCTGCACGCACTCGGCTTCCTCAAGCGGCGCAACGAGCTGATCAAGATCCTCGGCACCGGGGAGCTGACGGTGGCTGTGACCATCCATGCGCACAAGTTTTCAAAGTCTGCGCAGCAGAAGATCGAAGCCGCCGGCGGCAAGGCTGTTTTGATCGCCGCCTGACCCGGACCGCGCGATCCCGTGACGGAAAGGCGGCGTGTGTGCGCCCGGCGCGACTGCCTTTCACTGTATTCTGAACATGCGATTTATCCGCAGAGAAGAGCCACCGCATGCTGGAAAAGTTCCTCAACATCTTTCGCGTCCCCGAGCTGCGCAACCGGGTGCTGTTCACGTTTGGCCTGCTGGCGGTATACCGGCTGGGTGCACACATTCCGACGCCCGGCATCAACACGGCTGCCCTGGCCAACTTTTTCAACTCGCAAAGCGGCTCCCCGCTGGGGCTGGTCGACCTGTTCAGCGGCGGCAACCTGAGCCGGATGACGGTGTTTGCGCTGGGCATTATGCCGTACATCACGGCGTCGATCATCTTTCAGCTGCTTACAGTGGTGTATGAGCCGCTGGCGCGGCTCCAAAAGGAAGGCGAAGCGGGCCGCCGCAAGATCACGCAGTGGACCCGCTATGTCACCATCCTGCTTGGCATTGTGCAGTCCACCGCAATCGCGGTGGCCTTGTCGCATGGCTCGGGCGGGCAGCAGATTGTTCTGCATCCCGGTCCCGGTTTTATCCTGTTGACCATTGTGACGCTGACCACCGGCACCGCGTTCATCATGTGGCTGGGCGAGCAGATTACGGATCGCGGCATCGGCAACGGCATGAGCCTGCTGATCTTTTCAGGCATCATTGTCGGGCTGCCGCGCGGCATCATGGAACTCGTGCAGACGGCGCGGACGGAAAAGTTCGGCGCCCTGACGATTCCCGCACTGGTGCTTCTTGTGGTGGCGATGGCCCTGCTGGTCGCGTTTATCGTGTATGTGGAGCGCTCCGAGCGGCGCGTCCCCGTGCAGTATGCCAAGCGCATCGTGGGCCGTCGCATGATGGGCGGTCAGTCCACGCACCTGCCGTTAAAGGTCAACTCCGGCGGCGTGATGCCCGTCATCTTTGCGTCCTCAGTGCTGGCCGCGCCGCTGCTTTTCGGCCAGGCGCAGTTTGTCAAAAACTCCGCCGTGCTGACGCGGATCTTCGAGGGACTGCGTGCCGGGGAGCCCTGGTACGAGCTGCTCTATGTCGTTGCGATCATCTTTTTCGCTTATTTCTATATCTCCATCGTCTTCCGCCCGGACGATATTGCGGACAACATGCGCAAGTACGGAGGCTTCATCCCGGGCATACGGCCCGGCAAGCGGACCTCGGACTATATCAACGACATCCTGACCCGGCTCACGCTGGTCGGCGCGCTGTACCTGATCCTGATCTCGCTGGTGCCGCAGATCCTGATCTCCGGCATCCATCTGAATCACCTGCCGCTGGTGGGCGGGGTTTTTGAGCACTTCCCGCTGTGGATGACCAACGGCCTAGGCTTCAACTTCTACTTCGGCGGCACCTCGCTGCTGATCGTCGTGGGCGTGGCGATGGACACGGTCAACCAGGTGGAGTCGCAGCTGATCATGCGACACTACGAGGGATTTTCAGCGAAGAACCGGATCCGCGGAAGGCGGTCCTGGTAGTTGACGACGGCGACGGAGTTTCGGCCGGGCCCTATCCTGCTGATGGGAGCCCCAGGGGTAGGAAAGGGGACGCAGGCCAAGCTGCTGATGGGGCGCTGGACCATTCCGCAGATCTCGACCGGAGACCTGCTTCGCGCCAACGTTGCTTCCGGTTCCGGGCTGGGCATCGCCGCGAAGCAGTTGATGGATGCCGGTACGCTGGTCTCTGACGACCTTGTCAATCGCATGGTCGAGGAGCGGCTGGGGCGTCAGGATACAGCCAGGGGCTATATGCTCGACGGCTTTCCCCGCACCCTGGCGCAAGCGCAGTGGCTGGACGCAGCGCTGGGACGGCACGGGGGTGATGCCCTGCCGCTGGTTGCTGTCTCAATCGGCGTGGAGTATAATCACCTTCTGCGCCGGATCGCGGGCCGCCGTATCTGTCCACGGTGCGGGCGCATCTACAACGTATACCTTCAGCCACCCGCGCGCGAGGGCGTTTGCGATGCGGATGGAACCCCGCTCGAGCGCCGGGACGATGATTCAGAAGCGGTGTTTGCGGATCGCATGCGCGCCTACAAGCAACAAACTGCACCGGTTCTGGATCATTATGGAAAGCTGCATCAGTTGATCGAGATCGACGGCGAAGGCGAACCGGAGACCGTTGCCGGGCGCGTGGAATCGGCAGTGCAAGCTGCAAGAAAGTAAAGCAAGCCAGATGGCTGTCATGCTGAAGACCGGGGAGGAGATTGCGCGGATGCGCCGCGCCGGAGAGGTGGTCCGGCTGCTGCTCGACGCGGTGCGCCCCCATGTGCAGCCAGGGATCAGCACCATGGATCTGGAAGAGATTGCGGCGGCGCGGGTCAAGGAGCTCAAAGTCACGCCGGCCTTCAAGGGATACCGCGGTGCCGCGGGCACTCCCTACCCGTGCGTTCTTTGCACCAGCATCAATGACGAGGTGGTGCATGGAATCCCTTCACCCAAGCGTATCCTGCGCGAAGGCGACATCGTCTCGATCGATACGGGTGTGATCCTGGACGGGTTTTACGGGGATTCGGCGACAACCGTCGCTGTGGGCGTGCAGCTGGACGAAAAGACCGCGCGGCTGCTTGAAGCGACCGAGGCATCATTGGCCGCCGGCATTGAGGCGGTGGCGAAGGGCGGCACCCTGGGTGATGTGGGTGCGGCCGTGCAGCAGCGGGTTGAGCGGGAGGGGTTTTCAGTGGTGCGGGAGTTTGTTGGCCACGGCATTGGAACCAGGCTCCACGAGGACCCGCAGGTGCCGAACTACGGGCAGCGTGGCCGGGGCATGAAGCTGCGCGAAGGGATGGTCTTCTGCATCGAGCCGATGGTGAACGCCGGCAAAGCCGCGGTGCAGGTAGCAAAGGACGGCTGGACCGCGGTGACGGTGGATGGCAGCCGCAGCGCTCATTTTGAGCACACCGTGGCTGTGACGGCCAATGGGGTGGAAGTGCTGACGCGCTGAAGCGCACAGCGGACGAAGTGGACAGCTTCGGGGCAGGCGCAAGCCGCCCGGAGCGGAATTGGGAATCGGGTGTCGAAGGAAGACGCAATTGAGGTCATGGCCACGGTGGTTGAAACGCTGCCAAACGCCATGTTCAAGGTGGAATTGGAAAACAAGCACCAGGTGCTGGCACATGTTTCAGGGCGGATGCGCAAGAACTTCATTCGCATCCTGCCGGGAGACCGGGTGGCGGTCGAGCTCAGTCCCTATGATCTGACTCGCGGCCGCATTGTGTACCGCTACAAGTAAGGGAAGGGAATCAAGATGAAGGTTCGTGCGTCTGTGAAAAAAATCTGTGACAAGTGCAAGGTGATCAACCGCCGCGGAGTGGTGCGAGTGATCTGCGAGGTTGCGAAGCACAAGCAGCGCCAGGGCTAGACCCTTTCGCATCCGCCGATCTCCGGACGTTTCCGGGTGGCCGGCGGCGACCCAGCGCGAGTTTGAAGGCGAGTTCGCTCCAGGTGTAATGAGCGTGCGATGAACCTCACAACCGCCCCACCAGCCGGCAGCAAGCGGCTCCCAACAGCTCTGACGGAGCCGTTCCGTATCCGGGCAAAAGGACACACCGTATGGCACGTATCTCTGGCGTCGATCTGCCAAACAACAAGCAGACACGGATCGCCCTGACCTATATCTACGGCATTGGGAATCCGCGCGCGCTGCGTGTGCTGACCAAGGCCGATATCGACCCGTTCCGCAAGCTCGGCGAACTGAGCGAGGATGAGATCAATCGCATCCGCCAGGTCATCGAGCAGGAAGGTTCAGTCGAAGGCGACCTCCGCAAGGATGTTTCCATGAACATCAAGCGGCTCATCGATATCCAAAGCTACCGCGGGCTGCGCCACCGCCGTAATTTGCCGGTCCGCGGCCAGCGCTCGCACACCAACGCGCGTACCCGCAAGGGACCGCGCAAGGGCACCGTGGCCGGAAAGAAAAAGGCGACCAAGTAATGGCAAAAGCACAGAAGCAGCAAAAGGGCGGAGCCGCCAAGGCCGGTAAGAACAAGAAGTTCAAAAAGCGTGAACGCAAAAACGTTCCGTTTGGACTGGTGCATATCCAGGCGACGTTCAACAACACGATCGTGACGATCACCGACGGGCAGGGCAACACGCTTTCGTGGAAAAGCTCGGGCTCGCTCGGCTTCCGCGGCTCTCGCAAGGGCACCCCGTTTGCCGCGCAGCAGGCCGCGCAGAATGCCGCCAACCAGGCCCGCGACCATGGGCTGCGCTCGGTTGACGTCCGGGTCTCGGGCCCCGGCTCCGGGCGTGAGTCGGCGGTCCGCGCGCTTGCCGCGGCCGGCATCGATGTTCGCTCGATTCGCGATGTCACGCCGATCCCGCACAACGGCTGCCGTCCGCCCAAGCGCCGGCGTGTGTAACAGCTAAGACCCCCTGCGCGGGAGGCGGTCCCTTCGGGACGCGTCTTTCCCGCTTCGCGGAACAACAACTTGGACCGGGACGAAGCAGCACAATGCTGCGTAAACCGGTCGTCACCCGAACCAGAGGAGAAACACCGTGGCACGTTATACCGGACCTGTTTGCCGCCTTTGCCGTCGTGAAGGCATGAAGTTGTTTCTGAAAGGCACCCGCTGCTTTTCCGACAAGTGCGCGATCGAAAAGCGCAACTTTGC
>CAXTWU010000042.1:0-15352 GCA_964248025.1 uncultured Acidobacteriaceae bacterium
TGGAAAAGCTGGCCGTATCCCGGGTCAGCTGCGCGCCGTCTGGGTGGAAATACACAGCGGGCTCAAGCGAAGGATCGCCCGCTGGCGGTGCGGGCTGGCCGCTCCACTGCGACCACAAGGAGCCGGCCAGGTCAGGCTGCCGGGCTACGGCCACGTGGCCCAGCTGCGTAAAGCGGGGGTTCAGTTCCAGCAGAAATGGTTCGCCGGTCCGAGCATCGAGCATAAAGTCGAGGCCGAAAAAGCCCGAAAGCTGCAGGGCCGCTGCAAGCTGGGTGCCGGCACGGCTGATTCGGGCGTCGTCCATCAACTGGATCACCAGCGAAGGCCCGGTTTTACCTTTGGCAGCCACCACACAAGCCTGCACCTCGCCCAGGATGCGGCCCTTATGGCACGCGTACATGGAATTGGCCGGGACGCCCTGCACAAAGGACTGCGCCGTGATCTCCGGGCGGCTCAGGCAGCGCAGCCGCGCAAACGCCGAACCGTCCCCGTTGCGAAGCCAGCGGGCGGCGCGTTCGCCCCAGGTGGTGCGGCTTGCCAGGGTTCCGAATGCTTCTTCCGCTTCCGAGGGGGTGCGAACGATCTGCACACCAAGGCCGCCCCAGGTACCGTCCTTTTTCAGCACAACAGGTTGTCCGGTGACCGAACACCAGCTTCCGAGCTCGTCGGGATGGCGGATGAGCTCTGTGCGCGGCACATTGATGCCGAGCCGGTGGGCCAGGGCGAGCAGCTGGAAGCGGGAGCGCAGAACGGGGAAGTGCTCGCGGCTGCCGATGGAGCGCTCAATCAAGCCGCGCAGCGTCGGGTGGCTTCCGGCCACCTCATGCAGCAGCCATACGGAAAGATCGTCAGCAGGTAAAAGATACTCTGCCTTGCTGGAAAGAATTGCATGGCGCAGGGAGCGGAGCGGGCTGCAAAGGCTGAAACTATAATGCTGCGCCACGCTGGGCGCATAGGCAAGCTGGCTTTCCGTAGGACATATGGCGCAGACGCGCGCACCATAGGAGGAAAAGCGCATGGCGAGCCGGGCCACCTGGAGCCAGGTTTGCGTTGTGATGATCAGGACGGATGGTGGGGTCATAGAAGCCGCTTTCTTCAAGCAGATCGGCGAGGTCAAACAAATGTCTTCGCCGATACTAGAGGACGCAACCCTAGTTACCGAGCAAGTCTTGAGTCATAGTTACTTTATTTGCTACGTGCGTAAAAAACACTCGCTCTATACTTCAGGAGTTCCTGGGGATCAAGAGATGAGCAAGCAGCACACAGAGGTAGCGATTGTTGGAGCAGGCCCGTACGGGCTTTCACTCGGGGCACACCTCCGCGCCGGCGGCGTCCGGCACCGGATTTTTGGCCGGCCCATGCAAAGCTGGCGGTCCAATATGCCGAAGGGCATGTGCCTGAAGTCCGATGGCTATGCCTCGACCCTATACGACCCGAAGCGCCGGTTTACGCTGGAGCATTTTTGCCGGGAGCAGGGGCTCCCCTATAAGCGCTCAGGCATGCCGATTCCGCTTGAAACCTTTGTGGCCTACGGCCTGGAGTTCCAGCGCCGGATGGTGCCGCAGCTGGAAACGGTCGATATCGCGAAGGTGCAACAGGTGGACGGCGGATTTTTGCTGCAGACCGCGCGGGGCGAGGAAGTGCAGGCGCGCCGGGTGGTCTTGGCGGTCGGCATCACCCACTTCGGCTTTGTGCCGCCGGAGCTGGCCGGGCTGCCGCCCGAGGCGGTGACGCACAGCTATGCGCATGGCGAGGTGAGCCAGTTCGCGGGCAAGCGGGTGCTGGTGGTCGGTGCCGGGGCTTCGGCGGTGGACACGGCCGCATCGCTAGCCGATGCCGGGGCGGAGGTCCACATTATGGGCCGCCGGCCCAAGATCGGCTTTTTTGTGCCGGAGATGGACCCGCGGCCCTTGAAGCGGCGCATTTTGTATCCGCGCTCGGGCCTGGGCGTGGGCTGGGAGTATGTGGTCTGCGTGGACGCGCCGATCCTGTTCCGCGCGCTGCCGGAGTGGTTCCGCCACCGCGTGGTGCGGCGACACCTGGGGCCGATTCCCGGCTGGTTTATGAAGGACAAGGTGGAAGGCCGGATCGCGATGCACATGAGCGCGCGCATCCAGGGGGCAGCCTGGGACGGCGAAAAGGTCCACGTCACCTATGACCAGCCCGACAAGCCGGGCCAGGTGTTTACCGCCGACCACGTGGTGGCCGCCACCGGCTACAAGCCGGCAATCCCGGCGCTCAAGTTTCTGCACCCGGAGCTGGCCGCGCGGATCAGGACGGCGGAAGGTACCCCGGTGCTGAGCCCGAGTTTCCAGACCAGCGTGCCGGGTCTCCACATGATCGGGCTTGCCTCGGCCAACTGCTTTGGGCCGGCGCAGCGGTTTGCGGTCGGAGCCAAGTGGACCTCGCGGTACCTGTCGCGCTACCTGCGCCTGCGCTGCGGCCGGACAACAGCAGCGGAGCGTGCGGTGGCCGGGGTAGGTGCCGGGGTGGGCATGGTGCCGGAAAACCCGGCTTAGCCCCAAGCTGCTGAGCCGCCCGGAGCGCCACAAGCGGGTGTTTATGACGGAGGCGCCCCCAGTGCTTCCGTCGGCTCGGGGCGCACGCGGTAGTCCGCGTGGGCGCGCGCCCACACCACCCTGCCGTCCTGCTCCAGCACGTACGTGGCGGGCACGGGCAGGCGGTAGCTCGGCTCCCCATTCATCAGTGGAAGATTGACCAGGATCGACCGGTAGTAGCGTTGAAGATAGTCGGGCACCGTGTACATCAGACCGAACTGCTCCGCCACTCTTGAGCCGGGGTCCGCCAGCAACGGGAAGGGCAGTCCGTGCTGTTCGGCGGTGAACTCGTTTTGCCTCGCGGTTTGCGGTGAGATGCCGACCAGCAGGGCACGCCGGTCTCGCACGGCAGCGTACAGGTCGCGCCATGCTTCCAGCTCATGCACGCAGTACGAGCACCAGCGCCCTCGGAAGAAGTTAAGCACCAGAGGCCCCAACGCCAGCAGGTCGGCGGAGCGCACAGTGCGGCCAGTGGTGCCATCGACCAGCGTGAACCCTGGCGCTTTGGCTCCCACGGGCAGGATGCGGCTTTCGATGCCGGAGGCGAAAAGTTCCGCAACAGCCCGGTCGGCGGGCGCAAGCCGCTCGGCCTGCACCAGGCTGCGGGTCTGCTCCGTCATGGCGTCGAGGCGATCCTGGAGAGTCGTCATGCTGTTCTACAAGATGCTGACCCGGAGCATCGCGACGGCCACAAAAGCCGACAGTTCCGCTTCAACGAGAACGCGCCACGAAGTGGCCGCGAGCCGCGCAGGCGGTTTGGCTTTTTCTGCATAGGCATGAAAGGCATGGGCCGTTACCGGCCCATGCCTTTCATGCCGCCCATCATGCCAAGCGCCCGGCGCTGCATGGCGCCGCCGCCCTTGCCCAGGCCCTTGAACATTTTGCGCATCTGCGCGTACTGCTTCAACAGTTGGTTGACCTCCTGCACGGAGGTGCCGGAGCCGTCGGCGATGCGTTTGCGGCGCGAGCCCGAGATGATCTCGTGGTTGTTGCGTTCTCGCTTGGTCATGGAGTTGATGATCGCCTCCACGCGCACAAACTGCTTTTCGTCCACCTGGTCGGCCATCTGCTGGATGCCCTGGAACGGCCCGACCGACGGCAGCATCTTGATGATCGATTGCAGCGAGCCAAGCTTGCGGATCTGACGCAGCTGGTCGCGGAAGTCTTCAAGCGAGAAGCCGTCGCCGGAGAGTGCTTTTTTTGCGAAATCCTCCGACTGCTTCCGGTCGAGCGTGGCCTCGGCGCGCTCGATCAGCGACATCATGTCGCCCATGCCCAACAGGCGGCTCACGATGCGATCGGGGTGAAACGGTTCAAACGCGTCCGGCTTTTCACCGGTGCCGATGAACTTGATGGGCTGCCCGGTGATATGGCGGATCGACAGGGCCGCGCCGCCGCGCGCGTCGCCATCCATCTTGGTCAGCACAGTGCCGGTCAGGGCGAGCCGGTCGTGAAACGCCTTGGCCGACTGCACGGCGTCCTGCCCGGTCATGGCATCGGCCACAAACAGGATCTCCTGCGGGGCGAGCAGGGTTTTCAGCATGGCCATCTCGTCCATCAGTTCGTTGTCGATGCCCAAGCGGCCGGCGGTGTCGACGATCAGCGTGTCGCAGCCGGAGTTGACGGCCTCGCGCCGCGCTTCCTTCGCCAAGCGCTCCACCAGTGCCGCGCCGGGCGCTTCATCGCGCAGGTCGCCCTCGTATAGATTGGCCTTGATGGACTGTGCGACCACCTTGAGCTGCTGCCGCGCGGCCGGGCGGTACACGTCGACCGAGACCAGAAGGGGACGGTGGCCGCCTTTTTGCAGCCACGCCGCCAGCTTGCCGGAGGTGGTGGTTTTGCCGGAGCCCTGCAGCCCCGCCATCAGGATCACGGTGGGCGGCCGCGACGCAAACTGGAATCGCGCGGTGTCCTTGCCAAGCAGCGCCACCAACTCGTCGCGCACGATCTTGATGACCTGTTCGGTGGGCGACAGGGCCGTCATCACCTCCTGCCCCAGCGCCTTGGTGCGAATGTGCTCGATCAGTTCGCGAACCACGGCGAGGTTCACGTCGGCTTCCAGCAGGGCCAGGCGGATTTCGCGCAGGGCTTCGTTGATGTTTTCTTCGGTGACGGTGCCCTGGCCGCGCAGGTTCTTGAAGGCGCGCTGGAGCTTGTCCTGCAGAGTTTCAAACATAGGTGTGGGTTCCGGTCGAGCGAAAGTCGCAGGCCCTAGTTTATCAGCGGGGCCCGTGGGCCAGCCGGCCGGCAAGCGCGTGATAGCGGCGAGCCTGCGCGATATCGAGCTTGATCTGGCCCATCAGCGCCTCGGGCGTAGGGAAGCGGCGCTCGCCGCGCAGGCGATGGAAAAAGCACAGATCGAGAGGGGTTTGTTCGTTCAGCTCAACGGGATCGCCGGCCGGATCGTAGTCCAGCAGGTGCGACTCGATCGCGTAGGAGTCTTCGCCGAAGGTGGGCCGGTTGCCGGCATTGGTGATGGCCTGAAACGGCCGCCCGGCGACTTGCAGCTCCGTGACATACACGCCGTGCGCGGGTTTGAGCTCGGCATAGGGCGCCAGGTTGACGGTGGGCACCAGCAGGCGGGTGCCGATGCCGCGCCCCCGGGCCGGGGTGCCGGCGATGGAGAATGGGCGGCCCAGCAGAGCGCGCGCCTGCTCCACTTGCCCCCCGGCAACGAAGGAGCGGACTTGGCTGGAAGCGACCGGGTAGCCCCGCCGGTGCAGCAGCGAACAGGCATGGACCGAAAAGCCGAGCGATGCCCCGAGAGCCCGCAGCGTGTTGACATCGGCTTCGGCGCGGTAACCGAAGCGAAAGTTGTCGCCCTCGTGCACGGCAACCGCACCAAGCGCGTCGCGGAGTACGGTCTGCGCGAAAGCCTCGGCGCTCTGGTAGGAGAAGCTCTCGGTGAACGGAAGCAGCAGGGTCGCGTCGACGCCGGTTTCGGCCAGCAACGAGAGACGCTGCTCGATGGGGGTGATCAGCGGCGGCGCCTCAGCCGGGCGCAGGACGCGCAGGGGATGTGGATCAAAGGTCACGACGACCGCTCGCGCGTGGAGCCCATGGGCATGCCGGCATACGTCTTCGAGAATGGCGCGGTGGCCGCGATGCACGCCGTCGAAGTTGCCGACGGCAACGACACTTGGACCCCAGTCCGGCGGCACCTCGTCAAGCGTGCGGAAGACCGGCATGCTCACAGCTCAAACGGGATCTGCTGCCCGTCGTACAACAACCGCACGTGCGGCGGCAGCTTCGCTTCGGTAGTGCTATGCGCCAGCTCGTGCGACATGTGGGTGAAGAATGCGCAGCGAGCGCCGATCCGTTCGACCCAGCCGAGTGCTTCTTCCACGTTGGCGTGGCTGGGGTGGTACTCCCAGCGCAGCGCGTCCAAAATCACCACGTCAAGCCCGCGAAGCAGCGCGAGGCTTTCCTCCGGGATCAGGCTCACATCCGTCAGGTAGGCTGCCGCGCCGAACCGGTAGCCGGCAATGGGCAGCTGCCCGTGAAACAGCGGGATGCGCCCAAACGTCGCGCCCGCGACCGCAACCTGTTCGGACCCCGAAATGCGCCGGAGCGCAACCCGCGCTTTGTTGGCGTAGGTGGAGCCGGGTGAAAAGGTGTAGTCGAAAATCCGCTCCAGCACTGTCGCCGTGCGGTCGTCCGCGTACAAGGGCAGCGGCGCGCTTTTATGCCGGAACGAGAGTGGCCGAAGGTCGTCGAGCCCCAGCACGTGGTCGGCATGCGAGTGCGTGTAGAACACGGCGTCTACGCTGCCGATGCCCTCGCGCAGGGCCTGCATGCGGAACTCGGGGCCGGTGTCGATCAGCACGCGATGCTCGGTCCCGGCCTCGTTCCAGCTAATCGCGACGGACGGACGGGTACGGATGTCGCGCGGGTCGCCCGAGGTGCAGGTGGCGCACGCGCAGCCCAGCATGGGCACTCCCATGCTGGTACCCGAGCCCAGCACCGTGATGACGGCCTGCGGCATGCGGCTAGCGCAGGCCGCCCGGCGGTGGCGGCTGCTGGGCCTGGCGGCTGATGGCGTTGGTCAGCTCCAGAAACATCATGCGCAGTTCAAAGGTGATGGTTTGCAGCAGCTGTTGCTCCTGGCTGGACAGGTTGCCACGGGTTTTTTCCTCGAGGACGCCGAGCAGGTCAATGGCCTGCCGCGCGCCCAGGATGTCGATGCGCGGCTTTTGCCCGGCCTCGGTGCCCGCGCCCATGGCCATAATGGCCGACAGGTAAAAGCTCTGCACCAGGTGCTCAAAGGCCACCGCGCCGGGCTGCTGCATGCCCGGGTTGTTCTGCCGCAGCACGGAGTCGAGCTCGCGGCTGGTTTGCCGGTACGCGGCGTCCTGTGCGGCGGTTTCCGCGGAGCTCGGTGCGGGCGCAAGGGCATCGTCGGCGTCCAGGTCACCCCCGTCCGGCTCAAACGCGAGCCCGCCGGTGCCGCTCGCCTCCAGAGCGCCGGCCATGTCCCGCTCCATCTCCTCGTCCATATCTTCGTCAAGGAGATCGTTTCCCGGCAGCGTCGCGTTTGCGGTTGCACCCGTGGACGCTTGCGGTGATCGCGACGGCGTCGGGGCCTTTCTGGCCGGTTCCTCGGGCGCGGCCGGCGCGGCCGGCGGCGGCGGTTCGGGTTCCACAAACCCTTCGCGAATCGCGCCTTCGGAGGTGTACTTGCGCTTATCCACTACAACAAAGGCGGGCGGTTTTTCGGCCATAAGGTTGAATCCTTTTCTTGAAGCAGGAGCTTTAAAGGGCCTGCAGTGGAGGACGGGGCAGAGCGTTCGCGGTGCCCCCTTCGTAAAACAACGAGGCACCGGCGACCTCGGTGCGGACCGAGCCCAGCGCAAAGGTTCCCTGCGCCTCGGGGAGCCCGGCGTGAGCGAAGCTGAACAGCTCGCCGACCGGGGTGTCGCGGTTGCCCTCTGCAAAGAGAGCCGTGCCGTGCGCGGGCGTGGCCCCGCCGAGCGAGAAAACGCGGAGGCCGCGATGCACGGTCGCGCGCGAGCGGATACGCTCCACAATCTCCTGGCCCAGGTAGCAGCCCTTGCTGAAGTGCAGCGCGCGTAGCTGACCGGTCTCCTGCGGGAGGCTTTTACCGTGCATATCGATCCCGTACCGTGGGATGCCGCGAAGCACCCGCAACGCTTCCACGGCCTCGATGCCGCACGGCATCGCCCCCGCTGTTTGCAGCCGGTCCCACCAGCCGGCGGCATCGGCGTTCGCCACCCACAGCGTGTAACGGTCGCCCTCGTGGCGGGCCAGCAGCGCGCCATCCCGTTCGCAAAACGCATTGACCGGGAGCTCGGGCCATTGCGTTTGGGACAGGGAGGCGGCCGCCCCGGGCCCGTCCAGGCCGATGGCCGTCACCTCCGGCTCCGGCGCAAGCTCCACTTCATCCATGATGACGAAGCGGTCGAGATGCTCTCCGAGCCGCTCGGCCTGCGACCGGTCGGTCGCAAACAGCACAGATTCGGGCAGCGCATAGACCTCGCCGTCTCCCTGGATGCGCCCCTGCGCATTCAGCAGAAAGGTGTAGTTGAGCCGCCCCGGCTGCAAGTCCCTGACCGTGTTGGTCACCATGCCGTTGAGCCAGCGGACGCGGTCGTTGCCCGTGATGCGCAGCCGGCTCATCCATCCCGCGTCAAACATGCCGGCACGGCTGTGCAGGGCCTGCAGTTCAGCCCCGGCGTCCGTGTAAACCCGCGCCGTGGCCACCCCCGCGAACGGGACGAGTGAGCCGGGCGCGGCTAGACGGTTCAAGGGAGTGGCCAAGAAACCGGACTGGGGGTCGGACTGTAGAAGTTGACTCATAAAGGCACAGCAACCGCTTCAGTATAAAGGTTGCTGTAAGGACCGGCCCGTCTGCAAGCTACCATGCACTCTGAACATGCCCGCTTCCCGAACTCTCGCCCTGCTTGCTTTTTTTTGTCTCGCCCAGGTCGCTCTGCCGCAAAGCGCGGTGCCTGCGCTGGGGAGATCGGTACCTGCCAGGCCAACACCTCTTAAGCCGCATATCAGCGCGGCACAGGCCGACGAGCTGTTTCGCTCCGTCGACACCATTCTGCGTTTCGACGCCGGAGACACTGGCCTGCCGGTGCACAGCCGGATCAAGCGTCGGCTGCTGACGCGCGAGCAGGTGGTTGAGTTCCTGCGGGAAAAGATGGAGGAAGACAAGGACACCGCGCGCGTTGAGCGGTCGGCGCTGGTGCTTGAAAAGTTCGGCCTGCTGCCGCCGGGCTTTGCGCTGCGGCCGTTTCTGCTTCAGCTGCTGGGTGAGCAGGTAGCCGGCTTTTACGATTCCAAGACCAAAACCGTGAACCTGCTGGACTGGATCGACGCCGACACGCAGAAACCTGTGCTGGCCCACGAACTGACCCACGCGCTGCAGGACCAGTACGAGACCGCGCACGGCTCGAGCCTGGACAGCTGGGAAAACCCCGGCCCTGATGGCATGTCGACCGAGGTGAACGGCGACCGCGAGCACGTGCGCACCGACGAGGAGGCAACGGCGGGCGAAGCGGTGCTGGAAGGCCAGGCCATGATCGCGTATTTTGACTGGGGCCTGGCGGGCAAGGGGCAGACCTTGCGAACCCTGCCCGACATCGGCCCGCAACAACTGGGCGACCCCGCGAGTGCCGACGACTCACCGGTGCTGGCAAAGGCGCCGCTGGTTCTGCGCGATTCGCTCCTGTTTCCGTACCAGGAAGGCCTGATGTTTGAACAGCAACTGCTGAAGAACGGGGGAACAAAACACGCTTTCGCCGATGTGCTCCAGCATCCCCCGTCCACGAGTTACGAGATCCTGCACCCGCACTTTTATGAGGAGGCCGGGCAGCCTCCACTGCTCAGCCTGCCCGATCTCCACCCGCTGCTCGACCCCGATTGGGCCCCGTATGATGTCGGGGTCATGGGCGCGCTCGACGTGCGCATGCTGGCCGAGGTGCTGGGCGACAAGGGCGCGGGCGCCGACGCCGCGCTGGCCTGGGACGGCGGCGTGTATGACTGCGCGCGGCGGCGAAGCCAACCCGGGGACGGCGCGGCCTCGCTCGCGCTTGTTTACCTGTCGCGATGGAAGACCCCGGCCGCCGCGGCGCAGTTTGCGGGTGTTTACAGCAACAGCCTTGCCAAACGCTTCCATAGCCTCGTGCCCGATGGTGCCAACACCCCCGCGCGCAGCCTGTTCTCGACCGAGGAAGGGCCGGTGCTGGTGGTCGAGCGCGACCGCTATGTTTTTGTCAGCCACACCCTGCCCGTGGCGGTTGCCGACAAAGCCATGGCGCTGATGCTGGACGCGCAAGGGAGCCGGCCGGCCACCGGCAAGCCGCGCATCCATCCACTTGGCGAGCTCAGCGCGCCCTTGCGCGGCTTTTTTCAAAAGCAGGGTGTGCTGCGAGCCGCGCTGCCCCGCCGGGTATACTAGCCGCGGACGGAAAGGGAGCGGCGTTGGCGGGGGAACAGGCGGAGATCGGCATCATCGGCGGCAGCGGTTTGTACAGCATGCCCGGCCTCACGGATGTGCGTGAGCACCACGTTTCCACCCCCTGGGGCCCACCCAGCGACCCGCTCGTGCTGGGTACGCTTGACGGCCGCCGCGTCGCGTTTCTGGCGCGTCACGGCAAAGGCCATCGCCTGCTGCCGAGCGAGCTGCCGTTTCGCGCCAACATCTATGCGCTCAAGGCCGTGGGCGTCGAGCAGATTCTTTCGGTTTCCGCCGTGGGCTCGCTCAAGGAAGAGCACAAGCCGACCGACTTTGTCATCCCCGACCAGTTCATCGACCGGACGTTTGCGCGATCGGCGACGTTTTTCGGCGACGGCATTGTTGGCCACGTCGCCTTCGGCGACCCTGTCTGCGGCATCGTTGCAAGCGCTCTGAGCGACGCATGCGCCCAGGCAGAGGTGACTGGCAAGCTTGGCGGCACCTATGTGTGCATGGAAGGCCCGCAGTTTTCTACCCGCGCCGAGTCGAACCTGTACCGCTCGTGGGGAGCCGATATCATCGGCATGACCAACCTGCAGGAAGCCAAGCTCGCGCGCGAAGCCGAGATCTGCTACGCGACGCTAGCCATGGTGACCGACTACGACTGCTGGCGCGCCGGGCACGACGACGTCACGGTGGAACAGGTCGTTGCCGTGATGCAGCAAAACTCCGCCAACGCCGCGCGTGTGGTACGTACCGCGGTGCAGCTGTTGCCGAGCGAGCGCGCCTGCGCCTGCGCTGCCGCCGCGCAGTTCGCCATCATGACCAGCCGCGAGGCGATTCCGCCAGCGACGCGCGAAAAGCTTGCCCTGCTGTTCGGCAAACACCTGTAACCCGCGTTAGGAAAAAACAATGAGCATTCTGGTCGTCGGCAGTGTCGCGTTCGATGGTATCGAGAGCCCTTCGGGCAAGCGCGATCGCGTGCTTGGCGGAGCGGCCACACACTTCGCCCTGGCTGCTTCGTTCTTCACGGAGGTTCGCGTTATCGGGGTCGTCGGCGAAGATTTCGGCGCGGCGGAAGAAGCGGTATTCGCGAACCGGGGCATCGATACGGAAGGGATCGAGCACGTCGCGGGCAAGAGTTTTTTCTGGCGCGGCGCGTATCTCGGGGACCTGAACCAGGCCACCACGCTTGACACGCAGCTGAATGTGTTTCAGAACTTCGCGCCCAAGATTCCGCCGTCCTACGCCGACTCGGCGTACCTGTTCCTCGCCAACATCGACCCTGTGTTGCAGGCGCGTGTACGGGCGCAGCTGCCCGACGTAAAGATGGTCTGCGGCGACACCATGAACTTCTGGATCAACGGCGCGCGCGAAAGCCTGCTCCAGGTGCTCGCCGGCCTCGACACGCTGCTGATCAACGACGGCGAAGCGCGGCTGCTCGCGGGCGAAACCAACCTGCGCCGCGCGGCGGAGACGATCCTGACGCTTGGGCCCAGGAGCCTGATCGTGAAGCACGGTGAGTACGGTGCGACCGCGTTCTTCAGCCGGCGTTCCTTCCCGGGCCAAAGCATGCCGCTCGGCATATTTCATGCACCCACGCTGCCGTTGCGCGAGGTCGTCGACCCTACGGGCGCGGGCGACTCCTTTGCCGGCGGCTTCTATGGGGCGCTTGCCGAGGCAGGCTCGGTCACGCCGGCCAGCTGGAAGCGCGCCATGTTTTACGGCGCGGCCCTGGGCTCGTTCGCCTGCGAGCGCTTCGGCACCGAGCGTGTGCAGGCGCTTACGCGGCCGGAGATCGACACGCGCGTCGCCGAACTCCGCGCGCTTTCGCACCTCGACTGAGCCCCATTGTGAAACGCGAATCAAGCTCGCCGCCGTCCATGTCGCTGCGGCAGGAGTGTGTGCTGGCCGGCTGCGCGGCGGCGCTTGTTTCGCTGCTTGCGCTGGCCTTCTGTGCCCAGCGGGGCATGCTGCTGCTGTACGGTGACGCGGTCGCGCACCTCCATATCGCGCGCCGCCTCGGTGACTCGCTGTACCCCGGTCTCCACCAATTGGGCTCGGTGTGGCTGCCGTTGCCGCACCTGCTTATGTATCCTTTTGCGCGAAGCATGCGCCTGTGGCAGACGGGCCTGGCCGGCGCGCCGCCTTCCATGGTCGCTTACGTGCTCGGCGTCGCGGGTATGTACCGCCTGGCGCGGTTGGCACTTGCGCCCCCGTTCGCTACTCTTGCCACGCTGTTTTTCGCCCTCAACCCCGGCCTGCTGTATCTGCAAACCATCGCCATGAGCGAGCCTATTTTTCTGGCGGAGATGATCTGGGCCGCCGTCTTTGTCGCCGAGCACAGGTTTGCTCTGCAGGCAGCAGTCAGCCCGGTTCGCGAGCAGCGGCTGCAGCGGCTTTTGACAGGCACCGCGCTGGTGCTGGTCGCCGCCGTGTTTACCCGCTACGACGGCTGGGTGTTTGCCGGGGCGGCCTGGTGTTTTCTGGCGTACAACACGGTTCGAGCGCGCGTCTTTCGCCGGCGCTCGGGCGGTACGTTTCTGTTGTGCACGGCCCTGCTGCTGGCCGCGCCGCTTTGCTGGCTCGCCTACAATGCCCGGCAGTTCGGAGACCCGCTGTACTTTATGCGCGGCCCGTACTCCGCGCGCGCGATCGACGCAAAGACCAGCGCGCACGGCCCCGGTCGTTACCCCGGCTGGCACAACCCGCCCATGGCGCTGCTGTACTACAGCAAGGCCGCCGAGTTGAACGCGACGAGCCGTTACCTGGCCGACCTGCTCATGCTCGCCGCGCTTGCCGGCTCCGCCTTCGCCATCCGCTCGCGCCGCGGCATGCTCGCCCCGGTCGTGCTCCTGTGGGTGCCGCTGCCGTTTTACGTGTACTCGGTCGCCTACGGGTCAGTGCCCATTTTTTTACCCCGCTGGTACCCGCATGGCTGGTACAACACCCGCTACGGGCTTGAGCTGCTGCCGGCTTTCGCGCTTGGGCTGGCCTGGGCCGTGTATGCGCTGGTGGTGTTCCTGCGCAAGCGTCGTCCACGCTGGGCTGCCCCGGTCACCGTGACCGCTGCCTTGCTGATTGCCGCCAACGACGCCCTGCTTGTCCACGAGCGCCCGCTGGTGCTTGGCGAAGCGGTCGTCAACTCGAGCACGCGCATTCCGTTCGAGGCAGCGCTGGCCCATGCGCTTGACCGGCTTCCTCCCTTCGGCCTGATCTTGATGTACACCTCCGATCACGTAGGCGCGGTGCAGCAAGCGGGCATCCCGCTGGCCCGCACCGTCAACGATGCTGACTGGCTTCTATGGCAACACGCGCTCACCGATCCCGCGCATTCCGCGCGTTTTGTGGTCGCGCTCGACGGCGATGCCGTTGCAGACGCTGTCCGGCAACATCCCCAGGGGCTTCAGCTGCTCGATGTCATCCACTCCACTGGCCAGCCCACAGCTCGTATTTACCAATCCACCGTGCCCCGCAGGTTTTAGGAGACGACACCCATGCTCACATACGCCAAAGCGCATGCGTGCGGCAACGATTTTCTGATTGTCGAGGCCGCTATCCGCTTGCCCGAGGAAGCGGAGCGAGCTCTGGCCATCGCGCTCTGCGCGCGCACCACCGGCGTGGGAGCCGACGGGATCGAATTCTTTAGCTGGACCGGCGAGCGCTCCGGCACCATCCGCCTGCGCAACGCCGACGGAAGTCTTGCCGAGATCAGCGGCAACGGCACCCGCTGTGTCGCGGCGTGGATGGCATGGACCAAGCATGCCGAGCCCGGCGAGAGCTTCACGCTTGAGACCGACGCCGGACCGCGTACCTGCCTGCTCCAGGCTCGCGACAACGCAGGCATGCTGCTGCGCACCGGCATGGGCGTCCCGCAGGTCCAGCGCGCAAATATCGCGCTGGACGAAGACGCGATGCTGATAGAAGGCGCGATCGTCTCGACCGGCAATCCGCACTTTGTCGTCCGCGTTGACGATGGCAGCTTTGAGGTCGCCGGACCAAACGGCAATTTGGACTGGCAAACCGTCGGGCGTGCCCTGTCCGTCCACCCGCGCTTTCCCGCGCAGACCAACGTTGAATTTGTTCACGTGCTGTCGCCCGATCGCATCGCGATCCGCATTTTTGAACGCGGCGTCGGCTCAACCACCTCTTCCGGCACCGGCACCTGCGCCGGCGCAGCAGCGGCCATGCTGCTCCATGGCAGCAGCCGCACGCTGGCGGTGGAAGCCCCGGGCGGCACCCAGACCGTCACCTGGCCCAGCAACACAGCCGAGATGGAGCTGACCGGCCCGGCGGAGTTGATCTGTACCGGGAAAGCGTTTGTTCACGGCTTTGACGCGGAGGCGCTCGCGTGAAGCCGGCCGCGCTGCCGGCGAACCCGGTTGTCGCGGTTGTTGCCCCGGCCAGCAGCGCGGGGCAGTCGCGCCTTGACGCCGGCGCCGCGGCACTCGCCGGTCGTGGCTGGCAGCTCCGCTTCGGCGCTCACGCACAAAGCCGCAGCGCTCCTTACTTCAGCGCGACCGCCGCCCAGCGTCTCCGCGATCTGCACGCCGCCTTCGCCGACCCGGAGGTGGACGCGATCGTGTGCACGCGCGGTGGCTACGGAGTCAACTACCTGCTGCCCGGGCTCGATCTCGAGCTGATCCGCGCCCACCCCAAGCCATTGCTGGGCTACAGCGACATCTCCGCCCTGCAAACTTTTCTTCTCGACCAGACCGGCCTCGTCGCCTTCCATGCGCCCATGCTCGCGGCCGATTTCTACCTGCCCGGCGGCATCGACGAAGAGAGCCTGACGGCTGTTCTTCAGGGGCAAACGCATCGCTACAGTGCCGCCGAAGGCCTGCGGCTGCTTCGGCCCGGCACAGCGTCAGGCACCCTGTACGGAGGCTGCCTGACGCTGCTCGCCGCCGCGCTCGGGACGCCGTACGCCCCCCAAACCGAGGGCAAACTGCTGTTCCTTGAAGACGTCGGCGTCAAGCCCTACCAGGTAGACCGCATGCTGCGCCAGCTCCTGCTGGCGGGCAAGCTCGACGGCGTTACCGGCCTCGTCTTCGGCGAAATGCTCGACTGCCACTCGCCCGGTGCCCCACCCGGCCTGCTGGAACGCGCCATCGAACACGCGCTCGGCAGCTTTGCCGGCCCGGTCGCGATCGGCCTGCGCTCCGGCCATGTGTCGCGCGCCAACGTCACGCTGCCGCTCGGCGTACACGCGCGGCTGCACGCAGGTGTCACCGAAGTCACTCTCGACCTGCTGGAACCCGCTGTGACTATGCGAAGCTAAACAAACATCGAATGAACCCCAAACACATCCACCTCCTCGGCATCTGCGGCACGGCCATGGCCTCGCTCGCCGGCCTGCTGCAGCAAAAAG
>CAXTWU010000043.1:0-15208 GCA_964248025.1 uncultured Acidobacteriaceae bacterium
GGCGGTGGCTGCGACCAGCAAGCCTCCAACCGTTCCTTTTTCCAGCTTCAACATCGACTCCCCCTTCGTGCTTGGCCGGCTGTAGCGTCCTTATCGGCAGTTCGCGTCGTTGGCATCAGCGTTAAGCCGTCGCAAGCCTACTGCCTTGCTCCAGCTCCTGCCGGGCAGCCTGTAATTCATCAGACACCGGAAACCGCTCCAGCCCGCTCAAAATCGCCTTTTCGGCTCCAGCTCGATTCCCATTCTGGTGCAAAATCGCCACGTGTCTCAAAACGGAACGCGGCGAAGGCGAAAGCTCAGCCAGCCACGCTGCTGCTTCTGCTGCCTCATCGAGGTTCCCAGTCGCCACCGCCGCTTTGAGCCGCCACTCCTGCAATGAGACCGATTCAGGATCCAGAGCGAGGCCGGTATGGACGCGCCGCTTCACGTCCCCCCACTGCTCGAGGCGGGCATAGATATCAATGACCTGCAAAACAGCGGCGGGGGACGCGCATCGCTCGATCTCGCTCTCACCCTGGGCTGCGGCGGACCGCAACCGTTTCAAACCTGCTTCGCGATCCCCATGCTCCAGCTCCATTGAGGCCAGTCGCAGCTGAACCTGGAGACGGCCGGGTTGTAGCCGCGCCGCCTCACGATAAGCCTCCAATCCGTGCTGCCATCGTTGAAGCCCGATGCATGCCTCGCCGAGGAGCTGGGCGCGCCGGCCCCCATCCTTGCTGTCGTTGCTGATACGCTCGATGGCGACCAGGGCGGCATCCGGCTGCCCCATCTTAAGCAAGGTCACCGCCATGTGCATCCAGACCCCGTGCCGATCGGGTTCAAGCGAAGCGGCACGCATAAAGCAATCGAGCCCCTCCTTATACCTGCCCTGCCAGCTTGCCAGGGCGTCACCGTACTGCACCAGCACTTGTGCATCATCCGGACGCAACCGCAGCTTTTCGGCCAACAGCTCGGTGTACAGTGCCCACTTGCGCCGGACTCCGTCGGCGTCGATCTGGTACCAGCCAAAGTGGTGAATGAAAAAAGGGGCTTGAGCGATAGGGAGTCCCAGCTCCATCATCCGGTACTCCACCTGTTCGTGGACATGCCCGATGTAGTAAACATCCGGCCTGCGCCGGTACAGGCGACAAATCTCGCTGTGGGAGTAAATGGCGGCGTCCGGCGCGCGCGGGTGGCGCTGTTCGGGCGGAAGCAGGATGTGCCCCGCCAGCACCTCGTTCCAGGGGGGAAGGTAGTTGCGGACAGGAACCACATACCCATCCGCGCGGGGATGCCGCAGTTCCTTTCTGATCCACCGGTGCGCTTCCTGGTCCAGCTCCTCGTCCGCATCCAGCACCAGCACCCAATCTGTATCGATGGCCCGGAGAGCGGCATTGCGCGCGGCGGCAAAATCGTTGGCCCACGGGAAGCTGAGAACAGTTGCTCCTGCCGCGCGAGCGACGGCTTCTGTTGCGTCGTCCGATCCGGTGTCGACAACCACCACGGCTGCCACCAGCCCACGCACGCTGTCCAGGCAGGCGCGCAGGGTCGGTGCGGCGTTTTTCGCAATCACACAAAGCCCCAGGGTCGGCATCGTCGTTCCTGTTTAGAAAATGAGAAGGATCGAACTCTCTCTGCCGGCTGAGGTGCACGTGGAGGGCCCTTTGAAGATGAGAAAAGCGCGGCTGCAAGCAGGAATGATGAGAAACCAGTGAGAATCAGGTAACCCGAAAATAAATGACGAAAGTTCAAAAAAGGTCTGAACAGATTGCGCAAGAAGCCGATAGAAGGTTTGCAAGTCAAAACCAGCCGGAAGCACAAGGCGATCGCGGGACGCGGAGCTTGTTTGTGCAGGCACAACAAACCAAGAGGAGCAGTCACCCATGTCTCTCAGCATCCTGAACAACATCTCGGCGCTTACGGCGGAAAATCAGCTCAACGTCACGACCGCGGCCGCCAACAAGAGCCTCCAGCAGTTGGCTTCCGGTTCGCGCATCAACTCCGGTGCAGATGACGCGGCCGGCCTTGCAATCTCCGACGGCCTGAACGCCAACGTCGCCGCCCTGAACCAGTCGGCGCAGAACGTGACCGAAGGGGTGGGCCTGCTGCAGACCGCCGATGGCGCCCTGTCGCAGATCACCGCGCTGCTGAACCGCGCTGTTACCCTGGCGACCGAAGCTTCGAACAGCACCGTGACCACCGGTCAGATCACTGCGATCAATGCGGAGTACACTGCGATCCAGACCGAGATTAACGCGATCAATAGCAGCACCAATTACAACGGCCAGGCGATCTTCGGCAGCACGCTGACCATCTTCACCAGCGATGGAACGGCAGGCGGTTCGAACACGGTTGCCCCGGGTGTGGCAAAGACAGATTCGACGTCCCTGGGACTCACGTCGACCGGCTTTACCACCAACACATTGGCGCAGGGCGAGCTGACCAAGATCACAACGGCCATCAACACAGTTGCAGCACAGCGCGGCACCCTGGGCGCTTCGGTTGAGCAGCTACAGGCGACCTCTGCTGTGGCCACGACCGAGTCCCAGAACCTCCAGAGCGCGTCCAGCGACATCCGTTCGGCCGACATCGGCGCGACGGTTGCCAACGACACCAAGTACTCGGTGCTGGAGCAGACCGGGATCTCGGCCCTGCAGCAGGCCAATCAGCAGTCGCAGACGGTTTTGAAGCTGCTGCAGTAAACCCCGGCTTTGGGCGGTGACAACCATCACCGCCCTGTCCTTCTCCAGGAGGAGGACCACAGGTAGGCTTACGCGGTGCTACGCGTTGCGTAAGCCGATTCCGCCACTACCATGGCCGAATCGGCCTGGAAGAGGCACTGCAACCCAGTGCCTCTTCCAGTCCGTTTCCAGCTGCAGTCTCGCCTTCGAAGCAAAGCATACCGGCCTGCTCTGAGGTCGTATGCCGGACAGCCTCGCTCAAGGAGTCTCCTCGCATGAGTACTGTTTCCACGTCCGCTCTCGGCTCGCTCCTGAGTTCACTCAACAATGGTTCCGCCGGCCTCGACGTAACCTCGGCGGTCGCTTCTATCATCGCCGCGGAGCGCGCACCCGAGACCGCCTGGCAGAACCAGCAGACGACCATCAACAGCCAGGCCACCGAAATCCATCAGCTTGAAAGCGAGATCTCCGCGGTCACCGTCCAGCTTCAAAGCCTTGGCGACCCCATCAGTGCTTTCGGGGCAGTCGCCGCCACCTCATCCAACAGCAGCGTCGTTACAGCCTCAGCGATCACCGGAACCGCCACCGGCACGCACACAGTCACCGTCAACAACCTGGCCGCGACTGGCTCCTACTACTCCGCCGAGCAGAACAGCAGCTCTTCCACCCTACCGAGCGACACATTCAGCATCACGCAGGGCAACACCACGACTTCCTTTAACGTGGGCGGCAGCAGCGGCGTCGACACCCTGGACCAGCTCGCGTCCGCGATCAACAACTCCTCTGCCGGCGTCCATGCCAGCGTCGTTAACGACGCGAACGGTGCCAGGCTGGCGCTCGTCGCCAAAAGTTCAGGCACAGCTGCGGATTTTTCAGTATCCAGTGACTCAACCTTTGGGTTTGCCCAAGGAACGGCCGGCAAAGACGCCTCTGTTACCATCGACGGCGTTCCCGTCACAAGCGCAACCAACACCGTCACCGGCGCAGTCAATGGGCTGACACTGAGTCTTCAGGCGCAGGCTCCGTCCACTCCGGTCACCATCACGCTGGCCCCGGACGACACGACCATCCAAAACACCCTGAGCACGTTTGTCAGCTCTTACAACGCTCTGATTAAGGACCTCAATGGTCAGTTCACGTTCAATGGCTCGACCTCGACCGAGGGCGTACTCTCGGCAGACAGCACCGCCCGTTCCCTGCAGTCCGACGTGCTAAACGGCGCGAATTTGGAGATTGGGTCTGGAGCCATTCGAAATCTGGCGTCGCTTGGCATTACGACCGGTCAGGACGGAACCCTCACGCTGAACTCCCAAACGCTTGCCGGGGCCTTAACCACCAACTACCAGGGAGTCGTCGATTTTTTTCAGGGTAGCAACGGCACAGCCGGTTTTGCTTCTACTCTGAGCAGCATTCTCAATTCCTACACGGACCCGTCACAAGGCTCCTTTACCGTGGATCTCCAAAGCTCCAGCAGTGAATACAAGGACCTTGCCGGCCAGATTGACCAGTACGAGATCTACATCGCCAGCCAGCAGACTTTGCTGACGCAGGAATACAACAACGCCAACATCGCCCTGCAGCAACTGCCTGAAAAGATCAAGCAGGTCAATGCACTCCTCGGAAACAACAACAACTCAGGAAATAACTAAGGAATAATCGGGATGATGCCTTCGCAGCCTGCTCTTGCTTATCGCCGTGCCGCCACGCAGCAAGCCTCCGTTGTAGGGCTGGTAATCGCACTCTACGACACTCTCGCCGGAGACCTGCAACGGGCCGCCGCAGCCATGGAGCGGAACAACATAGAAGAGCGTACCCGGCAGCTCAAACATGGGTTGTCTGTACTGACCCAGCTCGACAGCCTAATTGACATGGAGCATGGCGGCCAGACTGCCGTGCATCTCAGGCGCTTTTACGGGTTCTTGCGAGACGAGATGCTCCGCGCGCAGTTCGAGCAGGATGCGTCCATCCTGGAAGACTCTTCGAAGTTGTTGCTGGAAGTACGCGGTGCCTGGCAGGATGTCGACGTGCGGGCGGCTGCTCAGACCCAAAGCTTGGGTGATGTCCAGGCTGAACACGACGCGCCTTTCGACTGTCTCGCGTGACGTTCGACCTGTGGTCCGGCCAGCTGCACTGCTAAGTGCTTTGGTGCGACAAGGCTTTCGACTTCAAAGATCTATCGTTGAATGCCGTGCAACATGATCATTCACTCTCCGTTTCAGGCGTTTGCGGTTGATGAATGCTTTCAACCTCAAACCTGCTCGTGGAGGGAGCTTCCTGCGTCCTTGTTTCGCAACGAAGCCGCTCGAAGTATCGTCAGTAGCGCTCAACCATTACAGTCGTGCGTCGTGTGCTTAAACGTACTCAGTTGGTCGCACCCTTGCGTACTTCCCTCACGAAGCTGCAAAGTCAATGTATGAACACCGCGGTTCGTACACGCCTTTCCGTCATGATGTTTCTTCAGTACTTCATCTGGGGGGGCTGGTACGTCACGCTGGCGACCTGGCTCACAGTCTCGCTACACCTTTCAGGCCAGCAGGTTGGCTTGGCCGCGGGCACCACGGCGGTAGGCGCGATGGTCGCTCCATTCTTTGTTGGCCTTGTCGCGGACCGCTTTCTTCCCACACAGCAGGTGCTGGCCGGCCTCCACACTTTAGGCGGCGCACTCCTGCTGCTCTGCGCTCGACAGGCCAGCTTCGCGGGGGTGTACACGCTTTTGCTGCTTTACAGCCTGTGCTTTATGCCGACGCTAGCTTTGACCAACTCGCTCGCATTCCGGCAGATGCGCGACCCCAAACTCGAGTTCGGTCCCATTCGCGTGCTCGGCACCGCTGGTTGGATCGCCGCCGGCCTGCTGGTTGGCCGCTTGCGCATCGAGAGCACAGCATATCCTCTCCAGATGGCCGGCGCACTTTCCTTCGCTATGGCTGCATACTGCCTGACCCTTCCTCACACGCCGCCGCTGGCATCGGGCGAGCCAACACAAAGAACCATTTTCCCGCCCGAGGCTCGAGCTTTGCTTCGTGGTGGTGGTATGGATCGCGGACGATCCATGGCAGTCTTTGCACTGGCGAGCCTGCTGCTTTGCATTCCGCTGCAGTTTTATTACGCATTCACCGACCTTTTCCTGAATGAAAGCGGGGTGCGCGACGCCGCAGGCAAGATGACGGCCGGGCAAGTGTCGGAACTCGGCTGTATGCTGCTGATCCCATGGTTTTTCCGCCGTCTCGGCGTCAAAGGCATGCTGCTGGCGGGCATGGCGGCCTGGGTGGTGCGATATGCCCTGTTCGCCTATGGCAACGCTGGCGGCCGTATGGGCATGTTTTGGGGTGGAATCGTACTTCACGGCATCTGTTATGACTTTTTCTTTGTAACAGGACAGATCTATATTGACCGCAAGGCGCCGCCGGCCTTGCGCGGCGCCGCGCAAGGCCTGATCACGTTCTTAACCTACGGAGTCGGTATGTTTGTCGGCTCGTGGCTATCAGGCGCGGTCGTTGAACACTACACAGGGCCGGGCGGCCACGACTGGCGCGCCATCTGGCTCGTTGCCGGCTGCGCGGCTGCCGCGGTTTTGGTCCTTTTCCTGGTCTCGTTCTCAGACAATGCGACAAAAACGGTCAGCACCGAGGCCGCACTAACAGTCACTCCGATTGAAGTGCCTCTCTAGGGGGCATCGACATATAGACTTTGCGGCTGTGGCTTATTTTGTTGTTCTGGTTGCATGGGCGTTGGTCGGTATGAGTTGAGTGATGTGCAGTAGGGCAGGATTGGGGGTTTGCTGCCTGGCCGGGTGGATACAGTGGGTCGAACCGCTCTGGACAACCGTGTTTTCATCAACGGTGTGCTCTGGGTTTTGCGTTCGGGAGCGCACTGGCACGATCTGCCCGAGCGTTACGGCAAGTACAAGAGCGTGCACAAGCGGTTTAGCCGCTGGTCGGCAAGTGGGGTCTGGGAGAAGGTGTTCCGCGATCTGGTGGCGGACCGGAAGAACGCATATCTGATGATCGATTCGACCATCGTGCGAGCCCATCAGCAGGCGGCCACAGGCCGCAAAAAGGGGGCGCGGGCAAGGCTCTGGGGCGCTCCCGAGGAGGTCTGACGACGAAGATCCATCTGCTGGCCGACGAGATGGGGCTGCCGGTTGACTTCCTCGTGACCGGCGGCCAGATCAACGACTGCACCCAAGCGATCGCACTGCCCGGCGAGCGAAAAGCGGCGTGGGTGCTGGCCGACAAGGGCTACGACAGCCAGGCCATCCTGGACCACATCGAAGCCATGGAGCGGTTGCTGTTGTGCCCTCCAAATCCAACCGAAAGCACCAGCGAACTCACAACAAAGAACTCTACCGGAAACGCAATCGCATCGAGCGATGCTTTTCCAGACTCAAACATTTCGCCGATTCGCCACGCGCTACGAAAAACTCAAGCAAAACTTCAAAGCCCTCGTTGCACTTGCTTCCGCATGGCTTCACCTCGAACTATATGTCGATACCGCCTAGCAGAGGCTGCTATGACTCTTAAAGAGCATTTACTTCATAAGTAATAGAGTTTGACGCTTTGCAGAGTACCGGAGTGGGTTTTGACCTGCGCGCGAGATTCTCTGCCATCTGCAGCGGGGGTTTCGCTTGCAGATCGGATGGGAGGACGGAAGCGTGAAGAAAAGCCGGTAGAGCTAAGAGCAGATCATTGGGATCTTGAAGCAGAGCGAAGCTGGGGTGAAAACGCCGGGCCTGTGCCGGGAGCACGGGCTCAGCGCGGCGACGTTCTATGGATGGAAGTCGAAGTACGGTGGTGTGGACGTCAGTGAGGCCCAGAAGCTGAAGGCTATGGAAGACGAGAACCGCCGCTTGAAGCAGTTGTCGCCGACCTCTGCCTGGACAAGGAAGCGCTGAAGCCGGTCATAAGGAAAAACGGCTGGAGCTTCCACCCCACGGGTTAGAGAACATCCCGCGGCGACCGCGGCTTGCCGGTTCAAGAGAGGAAGTGGCGTTCGTGTCAGCCGAGTTTCGGCTGAGCGAGCGCCGGGCCTGCAAGCTGTTGAACCTGGAACGGTCGAGCTACCGGTATGAGCCCCGACCGGATCGCAACGTGAAACTGCGCGGAGAGCAGGTGAAGCTGGCCAGGCAGAAGCCTCATTAGGGTTATAGCCGGCTGCATGTTCTGCCGAGCCGGTGCGGGGAAGAGGTCACGTGAAGCGCGTGTACAAGCTCTACGTGGAAGAAAAGCTGATGGTGCGGCGGAAGAACGCAAGCGGCTGGTGCGCGAGCGTGCCGTCGAACCGAGGCTGGTGCGAGCCAACCAGGAGTGGGCGATGAACGTCATCACAGATAGTCTGGCGAATCCCTGGATCGCGGACCCGAATTGGAAGGAGTGCATGACAGCCTCGGCACGATTGAATGTGAGTTGGACGTTGGGATGACAGGACGTGCTGAAGGTGACGCTGCCAAGCGTCTCGGGCGAAGCACGGTCGTGAACCTGGGAATGAAGGGTGACACGACAGCGGCCCAGAGACAAAGCGTCGCAGAAACAACGGTGTTTATTCTGTGAAGTCGCCTTTCTCTCCGCCCGACCAGTGCGTGTTCACTAGCGCATAAGGTGCGTTAATGTGTTCACGCGGATCACTGAAGAGCAGTACGCGCGCATTCGGGAGGTTTGCCGGTGCAGCGGGGCAATGTAAGGCTGAGCAATCTTGAGCTGCTGAACGCGCTGTTGTACGTGCTGGAGCACGGGTCGAAGTGGCGCGGGCTGCCGACGCAGTTCGGGAACTGGCACACCATCTACACGCGCATGAATCGGTGGTCAAAAACAGGGTGCTGGACCGGGTCTTTGCCAAGCTCCAGATGGAGCGGATTCTGCATGTGCGCGTCGAGCTGTTCGCGTCCGACTCCCCCCTGGTCAAGGTGCACCCGGACGCGGCGGGCGCGCTGAAAAAAAGGGCCGCAGTTCTTCGGTGCTCGCGCGGAGGCCGCACCACCAAGCTTCATCTGGTTGCCGCGGATGCTCGCACGGCCATAAACTTCCGGCTTTCCGCAGGCCACGCCCACGATGCGCCGGAAGGCCGGGAGCTTTTGCGCGGGCTTGGGCCGATGCCTCAGGGCCTGCCCCTGCTGATGGACAGGGCTTACGAGGACGCGGAACCCGCGCCCTTGCCCGTTCGCTCGGCATGGTGCCGCCCAAGCGCAACCGCAAACGGCCCCGGAGCTACGACCGAAAGCTTTACAAGCGCCGCAACGACATCGAGCGGCTCTTCCCCAGACTCAAGGGCTACCGCCGCGTTTTTACTCCTTTTGATAAGCTCGACATGCTTTACCTCGGCTTCCTGTGCCTCGCCCTTGTCGTGGAGGCGCTGCGATCGTGCTAACACGCTCTAGATAAGTAAATCTATGGATGCGAATGTGACAGGGGCAAGTCGATGTGGAAATACGAGCGGAAAAAAGAACCTGAAGGCATGCTGCTGAAGCAGCAGAGTCGGTAGGGTTCTTTTGTCACGGGTTTCCGCGTCGCGAGTCAAGGCTGACCAACTTTGAGGCCGACCGGCTAAGGCACTTTCCAACATGGCAGAATCAGACCTCCAGAAAAACCATTCCCACGTCCGCTGGGGAATGGAGGAATCCAGTGACAATCTGGTGATGCTTTCCCATTTTGAGGCCAGTTCATGATTCCACCAGCGGCGCGCCAAGTAGTCGATAACTGATTGGCAAGTGTAAGAAATGCCCCGGCAGATTTTAACGTCCGGTTCGCCAATTCCATAGGCGAATCGGATAGATTCTTCTATACCGGCGAAGCTGTCTGGCAATCCTCTTCCACCCTCTTCGTTACAAGCCAGGAGATGTTGCAGATAGCTACTTACAAGGTGCGCGGCGAAAGGCTGCATGCTTTGCTGCTCCATTTCAAGCGCTTTTAACAAAATGAAAGGCGCCGCGGATTCCCCCCAGACAAAGGCCACCCTTATCCGATCCCTGATAAAAGCAGACGTAGAAGGATCCACATCTTTACCGGCTTGTCTTTTTGCAAGAGACCACGCCGAAAGTAGCCCCGCTAACATCAACTGCCGAGAACCATAGAAGAAGCCATCCACCAATGGGTTTCCTTCACTGAACTGCTCCCGTGTCTTGCATTCCGCCGCCAGGTCGTCCAGGGCTCGATGAGCACCTGACATCGCCAGGTCGAAGGACGGCTTCCACAGGTTTTCTGCGAAATCGAACTTTGCGGCTGCCGCCAGCACGTATGAAGCTGTTACCGTCCAGCCTTCAAATAACGCCCAGTGATTGGCTTGGAGCTCGGCGAACCCTAACAGGTAACTTGTCAGAAGCACGGCGCTGGACAGCGAGCGTGACACATTCCTGTGCGTCATGTCATCGGCGAATTCGATCACAGCTTCAAGCAAGTGCGAGAATGCAGCTTTGTCCAGCGGTGCGTTTCCGTCGGCCAGCAAGAGCGTCAGAAATGATTG
The DNA here is from genome assembly GCA_964248025.1 of uncultured Acidobacteriaceae bacterium. Lineage (GTDB taxonomy): Bacteria > Acidobacteriota > Terriglobia > Terriglobales > Acidobacteriaceae > EB88. The sequence goes on from CAXTWU010000043.1 coordinate 10,113, forward strand.
GAAATCATGCGCCTCCTGCGGCAGGTACGCCCCATGTACAGCCAGAAATCGATGGACCAACTGAGAGCTCTCAATGGTCGTGAGAGCATGAGGAAAGTTTCTCTGTGTCCAGCCGAGGTTGGCAGTGTTGATGTGGTCGAGAACCACATCGTGAATGCGGCCGTTCGTAACGAAAAACGGGACATGAGAGGTTCCTATCGGGCACTGCGGAGGATGTATGGGCAATTCCATGAGTTCGTCGATCTGTTCTTGATCGCTCGCCATTCGTTTAGCCGGATGTCGCCACCCTTTAGCTGATAAGCCTGGATGTCCCCGTCCGGCGATCGCGTCATGACGTCTTTCCCTTTCTCAAAAGGCCCATGCGTGGCGATGTAGAGGAGTTCTTCTCCTTCGGCGGCCAGTAACCGGCAAAAGGCAATCTGGTAGCCTCGCTCGGTCGCGCTCGGGTAGACAGATTGTGAACAGTGGACTATCCCTGCAACATCATCTTGGCCTTGAAGAATCGGCGGATGACCGGTACGGCCGGAGAAGCGTTTTTCGTCCGGACGTGGACTTTTTTCAGACAGCGAACACGACTTTGGTAACCGGAGCAGACACGGAATTGGCGGGGTATTGGCCACCCCCGTGCATAACCACTAGGCAGATGCTGCCCAGTTCTCATCTCGAGCCAATAAACACGATGCCGGGCACTTTGCCGGTTCCATCCCCGGTCAGGACGCGACAGGAAGCCCTGTTGCTGGCCGATGCGTTTTCGGAGTCTATCGCGGCTTCGGCGCGGCTCGAGGGGTCCTATCGCGACCTGCAGGCCGAAGTGGCCCAGTTGGGCTCGGAGCTGGCGGCCCGCAATGCTGCGCTTGAAGCCAGCCTGCGCGAAAACAAAGGAATGCACCTCGCCCTAGCTGAGGTAGTGGACTCGATGCCGTGCGGCGTGCTGGTGCTGGGGGACGCGGGGGAAGTGCTGCGAATGAACCCGGAAGCCTGTCGCCTGCTGCAGCTCCCCGCAAGGCCGCTGCCGGGCAATCTCACGGAGCTTGCGGCTGCCGGCCCTGTCGACCTTGCGCCTTTCTGTTTCTCTGAGGGCCGGCATGAGCTCTCATTTCACTCCAATTTAGATTTGCACGACGTGAGCGCGAAACGCTGGTTGGAGCTACGGACACGGCGGCTTGCCGGCGAGAACAGCCGGGCGAGAACCATTCTGACTTTCAGCGATGTCACGGAAAACAAGCGTGCCGAGGGGGATCGTGAAGCCAGTCTCCGGGCCCAGGCCCTGGCCGAGGTGGCCGCCACACTCGCGCATGAAGTTCGCAATCCCCTGGCGAGCCTGGAGCTGTTTGTGGGCCTGCTGGAAGAAGACGGCACCCGCACGGCCGAGTGGGTCGGGCATCTGCGCGCGGGTCTGCGCGGGCTGGCAGCCACCGTCAACAATGTTCTGTCATTCCATTCCTTCCACGGCGCGAGCGAGACGCCAATGCGACCGGTGCGCCTGGGCATCGCGGTGGCCATGACGGCGGGGTTTGTGCGTCCGCTTGTGGAGCAGGCCGGACTGAGCCTGCACGTGTCCGGCTGCGAGCTCGACGGCATTGTGCTGGGCGAGGAAGGGGGATTGCGACAGCTGATTCTGAACCTGGTGATGAATGCAGTCCGCCATACGCCGGCACCGGGGCGGATCGCGATCTCCCTTGAGGACGGGGGCAATGGCCGACTTCGGCTTGCGGTCACCGATACCGGCTGCGGAATTCCTTCGGACCAAATAGCCCTTATTTTTCAGTCGGGATGGAGCGGCAGCGGCGATCGCTCGGGTTTGGGTCTGCCGGTCTGCCGCAGGATCGCCGCGCAACACGGGGCCGAGCTCCGCGTCCGCAGCGAAGCCGGGCACGGCACCGCCTTTGAGATGGAGATTCCGGTCCTATGAGCACCTCGCTGATGCATTTGCCTGCACCACGAGAGCCCATTGCGGGCAGCCGGGCCGTGCTGGTGGTCGATGACGAGCCCGGCATCCGCGTCGCGCTGACAACGCACTTTGAGCGCGAAGGCTGGGTGGTCATCTCGGCCAGCGGCGTGCGCGAAGCCGAGTACAGGCTGTCGCAGAGCCACTTCGACCTGCTGGTCAGTGATGTGCGCCTGCCGGACGGCACAGGAAACGATCTTCTGCGTGCGGCCAAGGCTCAGGCCGACACGCCGGTTGTGCTGCTGACCGCTTTCGGCACTGTGCCCGACGCAGTCGCGGCGATTCTCGGCGGTGCCAGCGACTACCTGACGAAGCCACTGGCGTGGAAGGACTTGCAGGCAATTGCGGAGCGTTTGACGGACGGAACCGCCAAGTTCGCCGAAGCTGCGAACGAGTGCAACGGACACATGGCCGGGCGCACACCGGCTCTGCTCGCGTGTTTCGAGTGCGAAAGCAGCCATCCGGCGACAGAGCCGTTGACCGCAGAAAGCAGCCCGGTGCCGATCCGGCAGCTGGAACGCCTGCATCTGGAAAGAACCCTGGCGATGACCCGGGGCAACCGCACCCATGCCGCCGAAATGCTCGGCATCAGCCTGCGCACGGTGCGCAACAAGATTCGTGAATACGGGCTTCCGCCCAGGAGGTATGCATGAGCACTTCACTTGTCCCGCTCAACATGGAGCGGTTTCTGCAAATGACCGCGCAACGCGAACAGGTCATCTCCGCCAACATGGGCAATGTCGATACCCCCGGCTACCACGCCAAGGACGTGAGCTTTGAGCAGACGCTGATGCGCGCGAGCGAGAACGGCCCCGACCTGCCGATCGCCATCCGCGACCAGGCGGGCTTGATGGAGCGGCCCGACGGCAACAACGTCGACCTGGACCACGAAGGTCTGCTGCTGGCCAAGGCGCAGATGCAGTTCGGCATGGGCGCGCAGCTGATCAAGGGCGAGTTCCACACCCTGCTGAGCGCGATCAACGGGGGAGGCCAGTAATGGGACCTTTCGATATGCTGCAGATCGCCGGTTCAGCGCTGACGGCCGAGCGACGTCGCACGGAGGTGATCGCCACCAACATGGCCAACGCCGAAACCACGCACACCGCGACGGGCGGTCCGTTTCGTCGCAAGGAGGTTGTTTTTTCGGCGCAGCACGCTTCGGCGTTTCAGCTGCAGTTCGCCGAGATGACCAACACGCCGCACCTCAAGGACCGGCAGGCCGGCATGGTGCGTTTAACGCAGGTCGTCGACGATCCGAGCCAGCCGATCATGCGCTACGAACCCGGCCACCCGGACGCGAACAAGGACGGCTACGTCGCCTATCCGGCGATCAACCCGGTGCAGGAGATGGTGGACCTGATGGGCTCGGTGCGGGCTTACCAGCTCAACGCCTCGGCGGTGTCCGCGGCCAAGCAGATGATCCAGCAGTCGGTCGACATTCTTAAGAGTTAACAGCGGTTTTCCGGAAAGGAACGAGGCATGATTCCCATTACTTCAGTCGGCGGCGCCGCCATCTCCTCTGTCTTCGGGCCGGCTTCGGCCACGCCCCCGTCCGCCGGCGACACAGGCTTCAGCGGTGTGCTGAAAAGCGCGCTGAACCAGGTCAGCAGCATGCAGGACAACGCATCGAGCCAGGTCAACACGCTGATGGCGGGCGGCAACGGCGATATGAGCAAGGTCATGGTCTCGGTCGAAAAAGCAGATGTTGCTTTCCAGCTCATGATGCAGGTGCGCAACAAGATCGTGAACGCGTACCAGGACATCGAGAAGATGCAGTTTTAAAGAATGCTTCAGATTTCTGAAGTATGTCGGTAGCAACACTGTTGTTTAACCCTTGTAACGGACGGCATGCAAAATATTCTGCGACAACTCGGACAGTTCTGGGCCGGGCGTAACCGGCAACAGAGAGGCTTCCTGGTAGCCGGGGCAGTGGTTACGGTCGCGCTGCTGGCGGTCTTCGCGCACCTGATGACAACGCCCGACATGAAGCCCCTGATGACAGGGCTGGATCCGGCGGATGCGCAGACACTATCGGCTTCGCTGACCGCGAAGGGGATTGAAAACGCGATCAGCCCGGACGGCAAGCAGGTGAGCGTGCCGGTCGACAAGATGGATGCGGCTCGGCTGGCGGCAGCCGGCAACAACGGTCCGCACTCGGGTCGCATGGGATTCGAGATCTTCGACAAGGTGTCGTGGGGGCAAACCGAGTTCGACGAGAAAGTGAACTACCAGCGCGCGCTCGAAGGCGAACTGGAGCGCACCATCACGACGATGGGCGCGGTCAAAAGCGCGCGCGTGCACCTGGTGATGGCGACCGACTCGGTGTTTCTGGACGGGGGCCGCGCCGCCAAGGCATCGGTGGCGCTCAAGCTGAAAGGCGGCAGCCTGTCGCACGAGGAGATCGGCGCCTTGCAGCGGCTGGTCGCCGGCGCAGTCGACGGACTCAAGCCGGCAGACGTGGCCATTATCGACGCGGACTCGAATGCCTCGCTGGGCAGCAACGGGCAACCCGGCGAAGACAGCAGTGAAGCGGAAAAACGGCTGGAAGCGCGGCTGATCGCGACGCTGACTCCGGTGGTCGGTGCCGATCATATTCGCGCCAGTGTCAATGTGGAGTACGACCCGGGCACCACCGAGCAGAACCAGGAAAAATACGACCCGGCGGTTTCCGTGCCGCTCACGGTCCAGCGTTCCGACGAGGAAACCGGCGCGGGCGCGGCGGACAGCGGGGTGCCGGGTACAGTCAGCAACGTGCCGCAGGGTAAGAGCAGCCTGCCCAACGTGCCCAATGTACCGGGGGACGGCGCGGAAAGCGCAAAGACCGAAAACTCGACTTATGGAGTGAACAAGATCGTCACGCACTCGACGGAGCCCGCGGGTCGCATCCGCCGGTTGACGGCGGCGCTGCTGGTGGACGACGCCGTGATCCACAAGCCGCTGCCCAAGGGCAAGGTGCAGGAAGTGCGCGTGAAACGTTCGCCGGAAGAGCTGAAACAGATTCAGGATCTGGCGGCCGCTGCAATCGGCCTCGATGGGTCGCGCGGCGATGTGTTGACGATCCAGGATATGTCGTTTGATCAGCCGCTGCCGCTCGAGCTCGCCGGGCCTTCGCTGGTGGACCGTTTGCGCAAAGGGGTCAACGATTTTG
>CAXTWU010000044.1:0-4738 GCA_964248025.1 uncultured Acidobacteriaceae bacterium
CGCCGATGGACGCGTGGTTCGGCCATGCCCCTTGCTCGGCGCCGGCGCAGGTGGTTTGGGGTAGTTGAACTCCGGCGTGGGCTTTAGCGCCTCATCTAACACGCGACCGGTGGCGGCCGAGGGCAGGTTGACTCCGAGAATGGAGGCCAGGGTGACGGCAAGGTCGGTCGGCTCGACGTGGCCGCGATACGTGCCGGGAGCAAACGATGCGCCGTAAAAGCCCAGCGGCACATGCCGGTCGTAGTTGTAGGGCGAGAAATGTGTTGTTCCTGTGCTGCCGCCGGTTCCCTCCATCTGGAAAGCAAGGGGAATGGCTGCGACGTACCAGCCGCCGTTCGGCGTGTAACTGTGGGCCAGCAGCCGGCCGAACTCGGTGGGCGGCATGTCGTTGCCGGCCAGTTGCTGACGGGTGTAGGTGCGAAACAGCTGCGGGTTGGGCGCAGGCCGTTGCGGGGCGGCTGCGGGGCCCGGTGCAGGTGTTGCCGGCGGCTGAGCCGGGCTGCCCGGCGAGACAAAGGACACGCCGGTATCAGGTTTCCGGGCTTCTGCCGGAGGATTGGCCAGCGTGGCGAAGGCCGGTTCCATGGCGGCTTTCACGGCGTCTTCGGCCTCCTGCTCGTTGATCCCGGCACGCTCAAACGAAGGCCGGTTCAGGGAAAGGTAGGGCAGCTCCTGGTGCGGCAAGAGGTACTCGACGTGCTCGCCGGGCGAAAACTTGGCGTTCATGGCCTGGTTCAGGTCGGCGACCAGTTTGCCGGTGTCGATATAAGCGCCTGGCAGCCCCAGGGCCGACGAAACGGCCGGGGTGGGTGCGATGCCGTGGTCGGCCGAGAGAGCCAGCACCACGTTCGCAAGACCGCCCGGCACATGGGTGTCGAGCCAGGCGGCGAACCCGTCCAGGTCAGCATCCAGGCCGACGACCATGGCGTGCTCTTCGGGCGAGTCGGGACCGAACTGGTGGCCCTCAAGGTCGTTGGGCGAGAGCGAAAGGGTGAGCAGGTCGGTGGTGTCGTGCGAGCCTAACGCTTCGCCCGTGATCAGCGACTCGGCAAAGGCGATCTCGTATCCGTTGGCGGCGTCGGTCGAGCCTACCTGCTTGTAGAAGTTGGTCAGGCCGGTGATCCCGGCGGTTTCGGCGGCCTTTGCGATCGCGGGGCTGCTGTTGAACTCGGAGGTCCAAGGAGGCAGGGCGTTCATGTAATAGGAGGAGGTGATAAACCGGCCGGTAGCCGCATCGATCCAGAAGGCCCCGTTCGCGGTAGCCCCGGCGGGCAGGATCGCCGCGCGGTCTTTAAGCGATACGCCGTAGACGCGGGAAGCGCCGCCGGTGGCCAGCCGCAGCTCGTCGCCGAGGGTGGAGGCGAGCAGGTTGCGCGGAGAAGCACCAGGGATGGCGGCTTTGTCCCCCCTATTCGGCGCGGATTCGGCGCTGCCGGCTTGCGGGCTTGGGGAGGAGACGTTGACCGGAGCCGCGCCCGATCCGGTATCGCCCGGCTTGGGCTCGGCCTGCGCGTTGGCCGGGGCAGGGGTAGCCTCGCCCAGCCCCACGAGGGTGTAGCGATCGTCCTCGACGGACGACACGGGCCGCTGCTTGTTGCGCGCCAGGTCCCACCATTCGTTGGAGCCGATGCCGTGTCCGTCGGTATAGGCGCCGGTGCCGAGCGTTGCGTGCCCCGGCGCGGTCTTGGTGTTGGCATAGCCGTAGTAGCAGTCCGGGAAGTAGGCCCCGCGGTCGAGAAAGAGCCGAAAGCCGCGCCCTTTGAACTCCGCCCGGTAGCGCTGGAGGTAGTCGGCCCGAAACTGGTCGATGACCAGCAGGACGACCAGTTTCGGGTGGCCGTCGTAGGCGGCCGCACCTGCGGCGGGCACCCCGGCTGCCGACATCGCGACCATCCATGTCGCGGCCAGCAGTGCCCGTGTTCGTGCCCCCGCCTGCGTTCTTTTGCCCGTCTTCCTGGTCACTTTCCCATGCTACCGTGTGCCGCCCGTTCGCGTAGCTGCGCCGCAGTGAGGGTTGGTGTTACCGCTGGGATCTTGGCCTGGTCCGGATGCGCCGGTTACACTCCGGGCATGCTGCCGCGCTTTGTTCTTTTCGCCGGGCTCTGTGCCGGGCTGCTTTTCACTTCCATGACTAGAGCCCAGGTGCCTGCCTCACCCGCGGTTTATGGCGTTGTCACCGATGCCGGTACCCCAGAGCGGTTCCGTGTCGAAGGGGAGGAAGTGGTTTGTACCCCTGCGACCATGACGGAGACCCAGATTGGGGCCGGGATGCGCGAAGGCCACGCGGGCTGTGAGCAGTTTCGACTGGGCCAGACCGTAGGGGTGTACGGCAAGCGCAACAAGGCACTTCACGCGATCGAGGCCACGCGCACGGAGACTGAACGGCCCAGGATGCGGAAGCTGGAAGGCTACGCCGTGGTCGACCGGCAGCCGACGCAGTCTGGTTCTGCCTGGAGCGTGAACGCCGATGGCTATCGTTTGCTGGTGGACGAGAAGACCCACGCCCAGTTCGCGCCGCCCATGCAGGCGATGCGCGATGTGGGGGCCAACACCTGGGTGCGCTACAGCGGACGCCAGCAACCGGATGGCAGCGTAGCCCTGGAAACGGTGGATTTTTCGCCGAATTTTGTGAATGAACGGGAAGACAAGCTGCGTGAAAAAGCCGAGTTCGACCCGGCGACGGTGACGGAAAGCGACCGGCAAAGCGGCTTGAGCAAGGCATTTCGCGGCTTTGATCCCAAACGTTTCCCCGCTTACAACGACGCGGCGATGCAGGGAAGGATCAGCAGCATCGGGCAGCGATTGGTGCCGGCCTACCAGGCTGCCTTGCCTGAGAACAACCCGACCAGGATAAATTTCCGGTTCCAGGTGATCGACCAGCAGAAGATGCGCGACGCGCTGACCCTACCGAACGGCATCATTCTGGTGCCGCACCAGGTGATTGAGCGGCTGGCAAACGACGACCAGGTGGCTGCAGTCCTGGCCGATAACGTTGCCGCGGCACTTGAGAAGCAGTCCTTTCGCCTGATTCCGACGGCGCAGGGTATGACGGCGGCAGAGGCAGCCGGTGCGGTCGGCGGCGCGTTTGTGCCCGGCCTGGGGCTTGCTACGCTAGTCGCCGGGGGCGCGGCGGGGGAGAAGATGCTGCGCCGGGCGGAGGAGCAGAGCGGGCGTGTCAGTCTTGAACTGATGCACGATGCGGGCTTTGACATGGCCGAGGCGCCGATGGCGTGGTGGCTCCTGGCGTCGGGCAAGCCGAAGCCGATCACCGAGATCGCCCTCCCATACCGGGCGGCTTACCTGTACCAGGAGATTTACACCAGCTGGCCTGCGTCTGCATCGCTTTCGACACAGCAGGCGGTCGGACTGCCAGCCGCGCTCGCCGTTGCGCCGGTGCCAGTCGCGCCGGTTCCTGTCGCAACAGGGAAGAACCGGTAAGATAGGCCGGTATGCACGATCTGGCACTGTTGCGCGGCAACCTGCCGCTGGTGGAGGAGCGCTTGCGCGCGCGAGGGCTTGACCCCTCCGTCGTTCTGGGCGATTTTCACCGGCTGGATGCGCATCGCCGCGCCCGCATCACGGAAGCGGAAAAGCTCAAGGCCGAGCGCAACAGCTTGTCCGACGAGGTGGCGCGCGCGCGCCGTGCCAGAACCGATGCCGCGCCGATCATGGACGAGGTGCGCCGGTTGAAGGCGGAAGGCGAGTCGCTGGAGCGCGCGGCCGTCGAAGCCGAGGAGCAGCTGCGCGTGACCCTGGCCGCGTTGCCGAACCTGCCGGCGGCGGATGTGCCGACGGGGGTCGACGAGCACAGCAATGTGGAGATCAAGCGCTGGGGCGAGCCGCGGGTATTCGGGTCTGAACCGCAACCGGGCGGCGAAGAAGCCAAGCCGGTGCCGCAATCGGCTGGGCAGCAGGGGAGCTTCGTGCCGCAGCCCCACCATGAACTCGGCGAGGCCCTGGGCATTCTGGACCTCGAGCGGGCGGCCAAGCTGTCGGGCTCGCGCTTTTCAGTGTTGTGGGGCAACGGCGCGCGGCTGGAGCGGGCGCTGGCCCAGTGGATGCTCGATGTGCAGACCCGCGAGCATGGCTACCTGGAGGTCGCGCCGCCGCTGATGGTCAACAGCCGGTCCCTGTTCGGCACGGGCCAGCTGCCGAAGTTTGCCGACGACCTGTTTCGCTGCGCGACGAACGAGGGCTACGAGCCCGGGGTGCTGAAGGACAGCGATCACTGGCTGATCCCGACCGCCGAGGTGCCGCTCACCAACCTGCTGCGCGACGAGATTGTCGAGGCAGGGGAGCTGCCGATCTCGCTGACCGCGTGTACGGCCTGTTTCCGGTCCGAGGCGGGCTCCTACGGCCGCGATATGCGCGGCATGATTCGCCAGCACCAGTTCACCAAGGTAGAGCTGGTGAAGTTCACCCATCCGGAGCAGAGCGGGGAAGCCCATGAACAGATGACGCGCGACGCGGAAACCATCCTAGAGCGGCTGGAGCTGCCGTACCGGCGCATGCTTTTGTGCGCGGGCGACATGGGGTTCTCCGCCGCGAAGACCTACGACCTGGAAGTCTGGTTGCCGGGGCAGAATGCGTACCGGGAGATCTCGTCGGTCTCCAACTGTGAGGCGTTCCAGGCTCGGCGCGCCAACATCCGCTTCCGCAATGCCAAGGGCAAGGCCGAGCCGCTCCATACCTTGAACGGCTCGGGGCTGGCGGTGGGGCGCACGTGGGTCGCGGTGCT
>CAXTWU010000044.1:4838-15157 GCA_964248025.1 uncultured Acidobacteriaceae bacterium
TCCATACCTTGAACGGCTCGGGGCTGGCGGTGGGGCGCACGTGGGTCGCGGTGCTGGAAAACTATCAGCGGGCAGACGGGTCTATCTCGGTACCAAAGGTGTTGCAGCCGTACATGAATGGCCTGGAAGTGATCCAGGCTTCCAAAAAGGTTTAAAGTAGATACCCCACGAAGTGGGCGGCAGCCGCGCAGGCGGTTTTAGGGTGTTATGGGACTGATCAAGAGCTACATTTTCTGGAAGTACGAACGCGGCAGCTTTCACTACGACGTGATGGTGTCGCTGATCCTGCTCTTTATCTTCGTCACGCCGCACCTGTTCAACTACCGCGACCACCCGGTAGCCGACCACCTTTCGCCGTCGACGGTGCTGGTGCGTCCGACGGTGGCGGGTGCGATCTACGAGGTCCCGGCCGACCAGGTGCATCCGGCGACCGGGGTGCTGGCGCGGCAGATGGAAGCGCCGCTGGCGTTGGCGATCGCGCCGGTGTCGGGCCCGGTCACGATCGATCGCTGGGAGTCGCTGAAAGACGACAGCGGGACGGTGACTGCGTACAAGGTATGGGCCCACCGATGAAGATTCTGACCCTGGCAGTACTTGTCCTGTTCACCTCGACTGCGCATGCGCAGGACGCCGCGCTTGCGAAAGTGCTAGCGCAGATGGATGCGTCGGCGGCGAAGTTTGGGAGCGCGTCTGCCCGATTCACCTGGGATCAGCTGACCGCCGTGGTGCAGGAGCACGACATCCAGAAGGGCACAGTGGCGTTTCGGCGGGGCGCGGCCGGCACCGCGATGGTGGCCCACGTAGAAACGGAGGACGGCCAGCCCGCGCCCAAGGACGTGCTGTTTCGCAATGGCGAGCTGCAGTTGTACCAGCCGGCCATCAAGCAGGAAACCGTGATGCACGCCGGCGCGAACCGTGGCCAGTTTGAAAGCTACGCGACGCTCGGCTTCGGAGGCAGCGGCAAGGATCTGCAGGCGAACTGGAACGTGACGTATGAGGGCGCGGACACGGTGGACGGTGTCGCCGTGGCCAAGCTGAATCTGCAGCCGAAACATCCGGCGGCCGGCGATATGTTCAACCGGATCGAGATTTATCTCGACCCGGCAACCGACACCTCGCGCCGGCAGGTTTTCTACAACGCGGGCGGCGACACGCGTACGGCGACCTACTCGGACATCAAGCTGAACGCGGTGCCGGAAAGCGCGTTTACGCTGAAGATTCCGAAAGGGACGCAGGTGATCCAGAAGTAGCGTGGGCGCGCCTGCGGGCAAGCGCCAGGCCTCCAAGGACCAGCACCACCGGGTAGCACTCAAGCGTGTAGCGCGGCTCGGGGGCTTCAATGGTCAGCAGCAGGGCGCAGCGCAGCAACACGAAACCGGCAAACACAGCGAGCAGCGGCGGCCTGCGGGAGGCGCCGGCCAGGGCCAGCGCGAGATACGCCGCGTTCAGCACGGCGAAGCCCCAGGCGAGCACCGTATCGGGGCCTTCCGGGCCGTAGCGCCACCAGCGCGGGTCGATGTTGAACAGCTCCACGCGCGGACGAAACCACATATCGGCCAGCCGCAGCAGCGGCAGGCCCACGTAGTAGCGAACCGGGTGAGCGGCGATCCGCTCCCGTGCGAGCGCGTCGAAGCGGGCGTCGAGCGTGGCGGTCAGGGTGGTGTCGCGGTTGTAGTCGCGCAGCAGGTCGGCGGTTTCGCGCCATTCGGCCCCGGAGTCGAAGGCGCGGCTCGGCAGGTCGTCAATCGCGATGGGCGCGTCGTCGGCTGCCCAGTACACCTCGATGGTGCATACCAGGTCGGCGCAGACGGTCTTGGTCCAGCGCTGGAAGCCGGGGTTGGTGCGCTCGCCGGGGTCGGTCGCGTAGCGTGGAGCCAGCGGCTCGAAAACATGAAAGGTGTGCCAGTTGCGCCAGGCCCAGGGCGCAAATGCGAGCAGGGAAGCAAATGCGCCGGCGGCGGCCAGGCCGAGCCCGCGCCTTTTGCTGAGCCCGGGTCGAATCCCGAGCCCATGGCGCTGTGCCTCGGCCCGGTTGCTGTAAAAAATCAGGGCCACGCACAACGTCACTCCCAGCAGGGCACCGTCAGGCCGCAGCAGCGCCGCGTAGGTCCACCACAGCACACACGGGATGAGCCATCGACCGGAGAAACCTCCGGCCGCTTCTCCCACGCGCAGCGCGCGCGCGAAACATAGCAGGGCGGCGCTGATGGAAAACAGTTCCAGCGTTTCGGTCAGCGGGGCCGCGGTGTAGCAGGCGGTAAACGGGCACAGGCAGGCCAGCCACAGCGTCCAAAGCGCAGCGCGACGGCGCTGGGTCGGCGCGGCCAGCAGGCTTGCCAGCCGCGCGAGCAGGCAACAGCCGGCCAGGTCGAGACCCACCTGGAGCCACAGCACCGGGTAGTAATGCTCCACCCCGAACAGCCTGAAACAGGCCGCCAGAAAAAGTGGATAGCCGGGCAGTCGGATCAGCGTGGGGGCGTCGGGCGCGATGCCGTAAACGCCGTGCTGCAGCAGGTTGCGCGCAACCGCTCCGTAAATGAGCGGATCGCCCGAAAGGTCTGGGTTGTGATGCACAAACCGGAGCCGCAACAGCAGCCCCAGGCCCAGCGGCAGGGCCCATTGCCACCACCGCTTCCGCCAGTCTGGCCTCGTCCATGGGGGAGATTGCACTGCGAAAGCATAGAAGCGGTGGGACCAAGTCGCAAGCACCCTCCGGCTACCTCCCGAGCGGGGAGGTCGCGGCAGTGTTGCAGGTGGCAGCAATGGCGGGCGAGGGGTAATCTAGCCACACGCATGAAACCCGTCTTTTACGATCCGGGCCGGAAACGCTGGAAGCGACTGCGCCGCGTCCTCGATGTGACTGCTGTGTTGTCAACGCTGGTGCTCCTGCTGTTTTTTGTCGGCGTGCTGCGCAAGCAATCGCTGCCTGGGCTGCCATTCGCCGGCGATCGTCATAACCTGCGCGCGTATGTGCCGGTGCCGACTCATTTAAAGGGCGCGCGCCCTGCGCGCCGCAAAACGACCCGCAAACCTTCCGAGATCACCCTGAACCAGGATGAAGGCATCCGGGCCGCGTTCTACCAGGTGTCGGACCCGCAGGGTTATGCGTCGCTCAAGGCGCACATTCACCAGATTGATCTTTTGTTTCCCGACTGGCTCCACGTGGTGAGCCCGGACGGCGACCTGAAGGCCGTCACCAATCTGTACCCGGCGCAGTTTTACTCGGTGGTGGACCACGCGGGCGTGCATGGGATCGACCCGGAAAACCAGGTAGACCACGTGATTTCCGCCGCAAAGGAAGACACCGAGGTCTTCCCGATGCTGAACGACTACAACACTGTGACCAACAAGTGGAACGGTGACCTGGTGGCGGCGGTGCTGAAGGACCCGGTCGCGCGCGAGCGCCTTCACGTGCAACTCGACAAGCTGCTTTCGGCCAATCCGAAGTACCGCGGCATCTGTATGGACCTCGAAGAGATCCCCGCGCCGGCCATGAAGCTGTACGCGGAGTGGCTGCAGGAGCTGCACCGGGACTTTGCCGCGAAAGGGCTGAAGCTGTACGTCAATGTCGCCTCAGAGGCCGACGCCGGCGTACTGCACGCGCTTGGGGCTGCGACCGACGGCGTCATCCTGATGAACTATGACCAGCATGAAGACACCTCCGAGCCCGGCCCGGTCGCGGCCCAGGACTGGTTTGACGCCAATCTCGCGCGTGCGCTTCGGTCCGTTCCCAAGTCGAAGCTGTTGTGCGCGATTGGCAACTACGGCTACGACTGGCAACAGCCCATCGACAAAAAAGGCCGCCAAACCTCCAACAAGGTCGAGGGCGTGGACGACGTGACGGTGCAGCAGGCGTGGGACCTGGCCGGCGATGCCGGAGCGACCGTCAGCCTGAACGGCGATGAATTGAACCCGCACTTCGCCTATGACGACGAGGACGCGCATGTGCGCCACCAGGTGTGGTTTCTGGACGCCGTGTCCGCGCTGAACGAGATGCGCGCCGCGCGGCAGATGGGCCTGCGTACCTTTGCGCTATGGAAGCTCGGGTCTGAGGACGGCTCGCTTTGGTCGGTGTGGGATCACCCTTCGGCCGCGAACGCGCCCGAAGCTCTTACGATTGTGCCGCCAGGCTCCGGCGTAGCCAACACGGGCGAAGGCGATATTCTGCGCGTGACCTCCACGCCGAAAGACGGCGTACGTCAGGTGTTTCTCGACTCGGAGAAGCTGACCATAACGGACGAAAAAGTAACGGAGCTGCCGGAGCCTTATGGACTGCACTACTACGGCTACCAGCCAGGGAAGCTCGCCCTGACCTTTGACGACGGACCCGACCCGACCTGGACGCCGCGCATTCTCGACGTGCTGAAGAAATACGGGGTGCATGCCACGTTCATGGTGATCGGGGAGGCCGCCCAGGACCACGTGGGGCTGCTGAAGCGCTACCTGCGCGAGGGCCACGAGGTCGGCAACCATACCTTTACGCACCCTGACATTTCCGAGATTTCGCAGCGCCAGCTCAAGCTTGAGCTGAACCTGACGGAACGGCTTTTCGGCGCAGAGTTGGGTGTGCAGCCGCTGTACTTCCGGCCGCCTTACTCCATCGACCAGGAGCCGGACACGAACGACCAGGCCGCGCCCGCGTACATGATTCAGCAGATGGGCTACACCATTGTCGGCGACAAGATCGACACCGACGACTGGGACGAGCATCCGCGCAAAACGCCGCAGCAGATTGTCGACCGGGTGCAGCAGCAGCTGGATGCCATGGCCGACCACGAAGACTTCAGGGGTTCGGTGATCCTGATGCACGACGGCGGAGGCGATCGCTCGGCGACGCTCGCCGCGCTGCCTGTTTTGATTACCACGATGCGCGCGCGCGGGTACCAGTTTGTGCCGGTGTCGGAGCTGATGGGCAAAACCCGCGCCGAGGTGATGCCCCCTCTTTCGCCCAAGATGTGGTGGCAGGCCCGCGTGGACCAGGCGGCGTTTTTTCTTTTCTCGTCGCTCAGCCATTTTGTGGTGTTCGTCTTCTTCGTCGGCGACGTTTTAATGAGCGGGCGTTTGCTGATCATCGGCATCTGCGCGCTGATCGATCGCTTTCGCGTCAGAAAAACGCCGCCCGGCGAGTTTGCGCCGCAGATCGCGGTGCTTGTGCCTGCATACAACGAGGAGACCGTGATCGTGCGCACGGTGCGTTCGGTGCTGCGATCCACCTACCCGCACCTGCGCGTGATCGTCATCGATGACGGCTCGTCGGACCGAACGCTTGCCGTGGCGCGCGAGGCGTACCGTGCGGAGATCGCGTCGGGTCGTGTGACCGTGATGACCAAGGCGAATGCCGGCAAGGCCGAGGCGCTGAACTACGCGATCGAACGCATCCCCGAGGAGTTCTACGTCGGCATCGATGCCGATACGGTGATCGCGCCGGACGCAATCGGGAGGCTGGTCTGCCACTTTGCCGACACGCGCGTGGCCGCGGTCGCCGGCAATGCCAAGGTGGGCAACCGCGTGAACCTTTGGACACGCTGGCAGGCGCTGGAATACATCACCAGCCAGAACTTTGAGCGGCGCGCGCTTGACCTGTTTGACGTGGTCACGGTGGTGCCCGGCGCGATCGGTGCCTGGCGCACAGAGGCCGTGCGCGCGGGCGGCTGCTATCCCGTCAATACCGTGGCCGAAGACGCCGACCTGACCATGAACCTGCTGGAGCAGAATTACAAGGTCATCTACGAGGACCGTGCGCTCGCCTTTACCGAGGCACCGGCCACTGCGCGCGGGCTCATGCGGCAGCGTTTTCGCTGGTCTTTCGGCATCCTGCAGGCCGTGTTCAAGCACCGCGCCGCGGCTCGTACCAACCGTGCCATGGGGCTGTTCGCGCTGCCGAACATCCTGATCTTTCAGATCCTGCTGCCGCTGGTGTCTCCATTTATCGACTTGATGTTTCTGGCCGGGCTCGGGAGCTACCTGTGGCAGCGCTACTTTCACCCGGAAGCTGCAAGTGCTGTGAACTTCGAGAAGCTGCTGCTGTACTTTGCGACATTTTTGGTGATCGACTTCATCACGTCGGCGTTGGCGTTTTCGCTGGAACGCCGCCACCCCAGCAGCAAGGGCGACGGCCTGCTGCTGTTTCACATCTGGCTGCAGCGCTTCTCGTACCGGCAGCTGTTCTCACTGGTGCTGTTTAAAACCTTGAAGCGCGCGATTGATGGGCGCCCGTTCAACTGGGACAAGCTGGAGCGGACGGCAAAGATGTCGAAGCAGACGGAAAGCATCACGGCGGGGGATTGATCGTGTCGATCCCGACCAATGGGAGGACCGCGAACCGGCTGCAGTTACAACGAGGACGCGCCACGAAGCGGCATGTTTTGCTTTTGCGTTGCTTCGGATAGGCTTGCCGCATGTTCTTTCGCTCCTGCCTGCTTGCTTGTCTCCTGACCCCCATGCTCCACGCGCAAACACCCGAGGCGAACCGCGCCCGCGGCGCCTACGGGCCGTTTCGCGCGAACAACGACCTGCTGAGTTATAGGCTCCGTGTCCGCGTCGACCCGGTGGCGGAGTCGATCGCGGGTGACAACCGGATTCATTTCAGGATGCTGACCGAGGATAGCCGGATCCAAATCGATCTGTACCCGGATCTCGCGATCGACAAGATCCTGATGGACGGTCGGGCGCTGAAGTACACACGCGAGGGCGGCGCGGTGTTGATCGACTTCCCGGAGCCCTTGCATACCGGCAACGAGGCTACGGTTGACGTGTTTTACTCCGGCCATCCAAAGCCGATCGGCCGTTTCGGCGGCATCACCTTCGGCAACGACGGAGCGGGCGAGCCATGGATCGTGACCTCGTGCGAGGACGATGGCTCGAGTATTTGGTGGCCGTCGAAGGACCAGTGGCGTGACGAGCCGCAGGACGGCATGGTGATCGAGGCCGAGGTCCCGGACGGCTTGACCGATGTTTCCAATGGCAGCTTTGTCACCTCAGACAAGCTCGGGGACGGCTACACCCGCTGGACATGGCAGGTGCACTACCCGATCAACAGTTACGATGTGTCGTTGAATATTGGAAAGTACGCACACTGGTCCGATACTTACAGCGGCGTACCGGTCGACTTTTACGCCCTGCCTGCCGATCTCCAAAAAGCCAAGTCGCAGTTTGGGCAGGCAAAGGGGATGCTTGATGCATTTCAGCATTACTTCGGCGAGTACCCTTTTATCAAGGACGGTTACAAGCTGATCCAGGTGCCGTACACCGGTATGGAGCACCAGAGCGCCGTGACTTACGGCAACCACTTCACCAATGGCTACTACGGCCGCGACTGGACCGGGGTCGGCATCAGCCTGCGCTTCGATTTCATCATCATTCACGAGAGCGGACACGAGTGGTTCGGCAATGCCATCTCGGCGCGCGATGTATCGGATATGTGGATTCACGAAGGCTGGGATACTTACGCCGAGTCGCTTTATGTCGAATACCTGTATGGTAAGTCCGATGCCATTCGCTACATCAATGGGCTTAAGTCGAAGGTGAAGAATCAGGCGCCGATCCTGACGGAACGGGGCACCAATCAGCAACCCACGGAAGATCAGTATTTCAAGGGCGGCCTGTTTCTCAATACGCTGCGCAGTGTGATCAATGACGATCCGAAATGGTTTGCGTTGATCCGTGAATACTACCAGACCTATAAGTACCAGACCATTGTGACGCAGGATGTCATCGGGTTCTTTAACCAGCATACAGGCATCGATCTGACGCCGGAGTTTAACCAATATCTTCGGCACGCCGCCCTTCCCAGGCTGGAGTTGCACTACGACCCGGTTGTCGGCCGCGTTTCTTACCGCTGGAAGGTCGATGTCGAACCCTTCCGCATGCCGGTCAAGATCGGAGATGCCGCTCACTGGCGAACGATCGCTCCCACGACGGACTGGCAAATCCTGCCCGAGACGATGACCGCGGCGGAGTGGCAAGATCTCCAGGTCGCGACTGACCTGTATTACATCGACGTTGCCAAGGAGACCGGGCGGTAATTCAGCCTGCGTGTTCTTGCTGGGCTGGAAGCAAGTACGAAGGGCACACTGGGGAACTTCCCGCCATCGAAGCTCTATTACACTAGTGTCCATGGCTACCACCGGTCTTTCCACGCAGATTCAGCCTCTAATGCCGCAAGGCCGCTTTGTCAATGAGCCGTTCACAGACTTCTCCCACGGGCGC
Source organism: uncultured Acidobacteriaceae bacterium (assembly GCA_964248025.1). Taxonomy (GTDB): domain Bacteria; phylum Acidobacteriota; class Terriglobia; order Terriglobales; family Acidobacteriaceae; genus EB88. The sequence continues at coordinate 13,047 of CAXTWU010000044.1, forward strand.
CACGCGCACGAGATGGAGGCGGCGCTTGCGCTGGTGGGCGACCGGCTGGGCCGCGAGTACCCGCTGGTGATCGGCGGCGAACGCGTGTCCACGGGCGGAAAGCTCCACTCGCGCAACCCCGCGGTCCCGGCACAGGTGATTGGTGTGCACCAGGCAGCCGGGGTCGCCGAAGCGGACCGTGCTGTGCAGGCTGCGCGAAAAGCCTTTGAGTTCTGGCGCTTTTCGACGCTGGAGCAACGAGTGGGCCTGCTGCTGCGCGCCGCGCAGTTGCTGCGGGAGCATAAGTTCGAGTTCTGCGCCTGGCTGACTTACGAGGTCGGCAAGAACTGGGCCGAGGCCGACGCCGATGTTGCCGAGTGCATCGACTTTCTGGACTTTTACGCGCGCGAAGCCATACGGCTTGCCGGCTCGGAGACGCCGATCCAGTACCCCGGCGAACGCGACGAGCTCCACTACATTCCGCTCGGTGTGGGTGCGGTGATTCCGCCATGGAACTTCCCGCTGGCCATTATGGCGGGCATGACGGCAGCCGCGGTGGTCACCGGCAACACCGTCGTGGTGAAACCATCTCCGGACGCGCCGACGATCGCGGCCCGGTTTTTGGACCTGCTTGAAGAAGCCGGCATGCCGCCCGGCGTCGTCAACCTGCTGCAAGGGGCGGCCGAGCCCGGCAACGCACTGGTCGAGCACCCGCATGTGCGTTTTATCGCGTTTACCGGCTCGCGCGCCGTGGGCCTACAGATTCACGAAAAAGCCGCCAAACCGCGGTCGGGGCAGATCTGGATCAAGCGCACCATTCTTGAGTTGGGGGGCAAGGACGCGACGATTGTGACGTCGGACGCCGATGTCGATGCGGCGGTTGACGGCGTGCTCGCGGCGGCGTTCGGCTTCAGCGGCCAGAAGTGCTCGGCAGGCTCCCGCGCGATTGTGGAAGAGGCCATTTACGACACGTTTGTGGAGAAGGTTCGCGAGGGGATTGAGACCATCTCCATCGGCGACCCCCGCAAGAACCCGCGCATGGGCCCAGTGATCAACGAGGCAGCGCGCGAGCGGGTACTCGGCTACATTGAGGCCGGGAAAATGGAGGGCCGGTTGCTTGCCGGCGGGCGAACCGTTGAAACGCCGGAAGGCGGTTACTACGTGGAACCGACGGTTTTCGCCGATGTGCACCCGGATGCACGGATCGCGCAGGAGGAGATTTTCGGCCCGGTGCTGGCCATTCTTCGGGTCAAGAACTTTTCCGAGGCCATCACGGTCGCGAATGGGACCGAGTATGGCCTGACCGGGGCCGTGTACTCGACCGCGCCCGAAACGCTGAACCGCGCGAAGCGCGAGTTCCACGTGGGCAACCTGTACCTGAATCGCAAGTGTACCGGTGCCATGGTGGGGGCGCACCCGTTTGGCGGCTTCAACATGTCGGGGACCGACTCCAAGGCCGGCGGCCCCGACTATCTCCTACAGTTTACGCAGGGAAAAAGCGTGGCGGAACGGCTGAAGTTCTGAGTCTCAGGGTAAGCTCCGGATGGGGCCATGGGAAACTGATGCGAGCTTGACCGCACATTCCTGGAAGAAAGGGTAGCCAAGCTCGCACCGGTCTGCCGGTCGCGCTTACGCGATCTGCAGAATGGCGCTCCCGGCTGCGGCCGCGGCTTCCGCCAGAATGCGGTGATGGATCGTGAACAGGGCCAGTTCGAGCCGGTCCGAAACCCCGGTCTTGTCGTAAACACCGCGCAGGTAGTTCTTGATGACCTGTTCGGTGGTGCCGAGCCGCGCGGCGATCTCCTTGTTCTTGCACCCCTGCACGATCAGCGCAACGATCTTCATCTCTTTCGGTGTAAGCCGATCGCGAACGCGCGCGCCCACCAGGTCCTCATCGGGCACCGTATTGGCGCTCGACACAGAGTGGATGGCCCGCTCGCCGCGGCCGACCCGGCGTACACAGTCCACCAGCGTGGGCCCGGTGATAGAACGGAAAAACAGCCCGTGCACATGGGCAGCCAGGTAGGGCTGCTGTGGCTCACTGTTCTCCAGAATGGCAACGCCGCGGCTGCCGACCGAGCAGATCTGCTGCATCAGCTTGTGGGGATCCTGCTTCAGCGTGGAGCCGAACA
>CAXTWU010000045.1:0-15117 GCA_964248025.1 uncultured Acidobacteriaceae bacterium
TGAGCGAGGTCGCTCCGTCAGCCTCGGTCCATCCGGGTGCCGGGCGGGACGACGGTGTCTTGTACGTCGTTGAAAAGAAAGCCGGCGGCCTCGCCTTCGACGATCTGGAGATGCGGCTCGCGCTCGAGCAGTTCGCGCATGCGCGTGCGGTAAAGGGCTTTGTCGCACTGGGCACGGGGGCTCCAAACAGCGGGACCGCGAGAAGTGTTGAGCAGGCGGAACTGGATACCGGCGGAGTCCGCGACCTCGCCCATAATGCCGCCCAAGGCGTCGATCTCCCGAACGAGATGGCCTTTCGCGATGCCCCCGATGGCGGGATTGCAGCTCATCTGGGCAATCTTGTCGAGAGACAGCGTGAGCAGGAGAGTGCGGAGGCCCATGCGCGCAGCGGCGACAGCAGCTTCGCAGCCGGCGTGGCCTGCGCCTACCACGGCGACATCGGCCTGAAGATTGGTCATGCCATCAGTTTAGCCGCACGAGTCCGGCTCCGCGATGCCTCCTGAACCACTCCCTGCTCAATCGGGTGTCACGCTCACAAACCGCCATTGAGCAGACGTGCCATAGGCCCGTATGCCGATCTGCCCTGAGGCATAGCTGCAGTCGGTTACCGTGACGTCGTTGCTGGGCGTTGCCGCATTCGCAGCTTGCGCCGTCACACGGATTTGACATCCCGTTACCCGGGCCGTGAGGTGGTACCACGTGCTGCCAGGCCTCCCGTTCAGCGGGGCCGACGTCAGCAGTGTCCAGCCATCGCTTTCTTTTCCGATCAGGATGGCTCCTGACGCGTCGACGCCAACATAATAGCCGTCCAACGCATCGGTTCCGGTCGCCGGATTTGTCGTTCTCAGCAGGAAGCCCGCGTTGCCGTTGCTTGTAGTCAGTTTTATGTCGCCCGTCAACGTGAAATCGCCGAACGTGGGCCCACCGACCGCTTTATCCCCCTGCGTGTCGTTTGCCGAATCCACATAGGCTTCGTTGGAAAGAGACCACGTCCCGGCATAGGTCATAAAACCTGCCGGCTGCCCGGCGGCTGCAAACGGGGCGTAGTAGGGCAGAGTGGCCGTTGCGCCCTGAGTGACATTGACATTCCGCCACAGCGCCGCAGCGTTGTAGCTGCGCACACCCACAGCGCCGGTTGTTGCGACGCAGCCACTATCGGTGTAGCTAAAGCCAGTCACCGTCGTTGAGCCCACAGGCTGGGCGGAGATCGTGAAAGTGCAACCCAGCGCCTGCGCTGTCAGGTGGTACCACCCGCCTGCGACGACGCCACCGGGAACCGCAGCGGTCTGCAGCTGTGTCCAGCGATTGTTTTCGCGGCCCAGCAGGAGATTGCCGCCGGTGGTAATGCCCGCATAGTAGCCGTTCAGAGCATCCGTTCCGTTGGTGGGATCGGTGACCCGGAAGATCAGGCCGGCATCGCCTCCGCCGCTGGTGATCTGCACGTCGCCCTGCAGGGTATAAGTATCCCAGGCCGCCGAGCCGGTCACGGCCTTGTCCCCGTTGCCATCCACCGCGCTGTTTGCGTACGCGCTGCCGGACACAGCCCAGTTGCCGTTATAGGTCGTCCACCCGGCCGCCGATCCGCTCGCGAACGCGTCGTGGTACGGCAGCATGCCACCATACCCGGCCGCCACAATGTTCGCCTGCACCGCATTCATGGCGCCGCTCGAAGGCGCGCCGGCAGTCATCACCCCTTCGAAAAAAGTGCCCATCGCCCAGTTGCTGTTGTCGCCGCCGGTACCGAGGATGATCGCGCCCTCCTGGTGCATCGGCGAGTAGCCACCGGGAAGCGGAATGGTACCGGTCGAAGACAAGCCGCCGGACTGGGCGTTGCCCCCGTAGATGGCGTAGCTGCGCTGACCATCGTTGGAGCCCATGGCCGTGACGAACTCGGTCCCGCCCGGAACCGAAAGGCCGCCATAGATCCCGTTTTCCATGTCGAGCCCTGCCGTGGGCGTGCACGGTGTGCCGGTACACATCAGGTTGATGGCATCCATGTGTCCGGCCCCGGTATCAAGCGCGCTCGTCTCCGCGTTGCCGAAGTCAAAGCAGCACGCCCCCGTGAGATGAATGCCCGAACTCACCATGTACACGCCTTCAGGGCGTCCGTTCACCGGGATGTTGACCGTCGCGTCGTTGCGATACCCCATCCCGGAGTTTATGTACACGCCGTATACCTTGTGGCCTCCGGCACTGACCGGCAAAGCGGTTGCAAATGCCGGCAGGTCCTGCCCACCCGGACCCGATCCCCTGGCTGCACCGCCCGGGGGTGCAATCGTCAGATGGTTATGGTTGGGCGATTGATCGTAGAGCTCCGTGATGGTGCAAACGGTACCGGCGCAAAAAGCGTCCTGGGTGGCAGCGTTGGCGTAGCCATCCGACAGGACCCCCACGTTGGTCGTCGTGTTGTCGGATTGCCGCGTTACCTGGTACAAGGCCCCGGCATAGGAGCTGTACAGCGCCCGGGTCGTGCTGAAGGCGGCAACGCAGGCCGTGGAGCTCGCGTAAACATCGCAGGGTCCGGTTGTGCCGGCTTGCGCGGCGGGCACATCCAACACCAGCAGCCCGAAGAGCCCAAGTACAAATAAGGCTGCGATGGACATCGTCGTCCGGTACCGGAATTGCGATCTGCTCTTCATGGGCATAACTCCTGCTCGTCCGCCTTGAAGGCGCGAGATCCGACGCGTTTGCCGATTCGGAAGGCCGAGGCTGTTCCCTGAAAGGCGGCTTTGCACGCACTTGTTGCGCTTGAGCATAAACCTGCTTGCACAGGTTTGTACGGAACGGCAGAAGAGTTTCAAAAGCGTTCCGTTCGGGACGTGAAACTCTTCCAAGGTTCCCCATCATCGAGCAGGTCCACTTTGGCCAGGAAGAAACCTTCACCAAGGTGTTGAACCATACCAACCTCGACGATCCTTCGCTCGACACTACCAACGGTGGTTTCGGCCAACTGACCGCCGCGCGGGGAGCGGACTCGGCGGCAGCCGCACCGACCAGGTTGCGGCCAGGCTCGACTGTTAAAGCCGCAACACTGCGCTCCCAGCAACGACTTTTGAAGCTGACCCCGAACCCTGCCGGGTGGCTCGGTTCGCGTGGTTGACGAGGGTGTTTTGAGGCCGACAGCCTTTTTGCGACATCTTGAGCCCGTGATCTAAACTTTCCCCAGCGCAGCCTCAGCCCTCAGGTGGCGGTCTCAGCGAGGCGCGGGTTTGCAAGCGAGCACCGGCGGGTTTGCATCCGTGAAGTGACAGTTACGAGGGTGAGAGCATGGTTGATCAGCAAGGTGCGCGTCGCTCCATGCAGTGGGCGCGTACTGACAAATGGCTTCGCCGGCTGCTTTTATTCAACTTGGCTCTGGTCAGCGGTCTCGCGCTGCATCCTGTGCAGATTCGGGCGCAATTTCGGGAGCAATCCCCGGCGCAACAGCTGGATCCCCTGCAGCGGGCTCGCTCTCTGGTCGCCGACAACCGCCTCGTGGAGGCGGAAACGGATGTACGCGTTTATCTCCGCGATCATGAGAATTCAGGCGAAGCACACTTCCTGCTGGCCTACATCCTGCTTCGTGAGAACAAGCCGGTCGCTTCATTAGCCGAGTACACCCATGCTTCGCGACTGCAAAAACCGACCGCGCAACAGTTGAAGTTTGTAGCGCTGGACTATGTGCTTGCGAATGATTACGCTTCCGCCGATCAGTGGCTTACGCGGGCCCTGGGTTGGGAACCGGATGATAGCGACGGCTGGTACGACCTGGGCCGCATCAAGTACAACGAAAACCGTTTTGAAGAGGCGCTCGACTGCTTCCGTAAATCGCTGGCGTTGAGCGCCCGCTCGGTGCGTGCGGAAAACAACATGGGCCTGGCCTACGAAGGGCTGGGTCGTCCTGAAGACGCCATCGCGGCCTACCGCACCGCGATCGACTGGCAATCGGCAGCGCCAAAACCCAGCGAACAGCCGCTTATCAATCTCGCGATCGTGCTGGTCAACAGAAACCAGCTGGACGAGGCTTTGCCCTTGCTCAAACAAGCCGAAACGCTTGCTCCAACCAACGTCAAAGTGCACGTGGAACTTGGCAGACTTTATGGACGCGGGGGGCAGCTGCACGAAGCACAGTTGGAGCTGGAACGGGCGGTCGCACTTGCCCCTGAAAACGCCGCCTACCATTTTCAGCTAGGCCAGGTATACCGCAAAAGCGGCCAAACGGAGAAAGCCAGGACCGAGTTCGTGGCCGCAGCGGCCATGGATGGTTCGCACTCTTCGCATGAGTGAGCTGCTTTGCCCGTCGAAACTTCAGCGCGCCGGCTCGTCGATACGCAGCACCTGATCCGCATGGATCGAGGTCAATTTCTGCTTGATGCCGCTGGGCCAACGGATCTCGATGGCATTGATCGTGGTATCGGGGCCTAGCCCGAAGTGAACGCGCTTGTCGCTTGAGGAAAGATAACTGCCCGCGGTGGAGACCGTCGCCCACTGGGAACCTCGGCCCGTGGTCAGCTTCACTTCGGCACCGATCGCATCCCGGTTGCTCTGGTGCCCGGTCAGCGCCAGGGTGATCCAGTGATTTGGCGCCGGCGTTTCGGTTTCATTACGCAGCACATAGGCCGGGCCGTCGTTTGTTGAGACGACCACGTCTTCGCGGCCATCGTTGTCGAGGTCGCCGATCGCCAGCCCCCGACCCACCCAGGACTGACTGAAGATAGCCCCCGAACTAGAAGAAACATCGGTAAAGCCCGCTCCATTGTTATGCATCAGTAACAATGGCTCTTTGTAGCGAAGCTGCGGAAAATTTAGCTCGATATTGTCGATATCATGACCTTGCGCGACGATCAGGTCCTTTAGGCCGTCGTTGTCGTAGTCGAAAAAGTGAATACCCCAACCGGAGTGAAGCAGCGTGGCACCTCCAACGCCCGATGTGTAACTCGAGTAAGAGAAACTGCCGTCTCCGTTGTTCTGGTACAGGGCGTACTTCTGGTTGGCCAGGTTTGTAACGATCAGGTCTGGCAGGCCGTCGTTGTTATAGTCCTGGAAGTCGACCCCCATACCCGCGTAGGTGCGCCCTTCGCCATCGACAGCGACCTCGGCAGGCAGGGCCGTTTCTTCGAACGTTCCATCTCCCTTGTTCCGGTACAGGAACTCGAGCATGGAATCATTGGCAACGAAGAGATCGATCTTGCCATCGCGATCATAGTCGGCGAGTGAAATACCGAGGCCCTTTCCAGGTTTCATACCTATCTTCGCCCCGACCTCACTGAACCGCCCCTGGCCCTCATTGTGGTAGACAAGGGGCATGATCGCCGGGAACAGGTCGGGGTGACAGTAGGCCCGGTAACCTTCGCGACGTTCGCCGCACCAGGTATCATCGAAATCCCATTGCACATAGCGCAGCACAACAAGGTCCAGCAATCCATCGCTGTCCAGGTCAACCCAGGCCGCACTGGTAGACCAGCCGCTTCCAGCCACTCCGGCCGGAACGGTGATATCCGTGAAGGTGCCGTTTCCGTTGTTACGATATAGGCGATTGCCGCCATACGCGGTAACAAAAAGATCCTCATTTCCGTCGTTGTCGAAGTCCCCGGCGGCTACCCCCATGCCATAGCCGATACCGGCCAGGCCGGCCCGTTCCGTAACATCCTCAAAGGTGCCGTCTTTCTTCTGGTGGTACAGGCGATTCCAGTAGGCCGGGCCGCTTTTACCGGGGACGGTGCCCTTTGCCGTCGGGTCGCTGAGCGGAGCACCATTGACGAGAAAGATATCGAGACGGCCGTCGTTGTCGTAATCAAACAGGCCAACGCCGGCACCCATGGTTTCGAGCAGGTACTTTCTTGATGTATGGGAGGCTTGGTAGGAGAAACGAACTCCGCTGGGCTGGGTAACATCCACAAAGTGCGCCGATAATTCCTGGGCGGCGCTGTGCGTCGTCGCGACAGTTGCGGTAACGCCTTGCGCAGACACAAAGGGCGAGACAGCAGAAACAAGAAATAAGCCAAAGAGGCACAGTGCGGCATAGCCATGTCGAGCTCGGAACAACCGCGCAGTCATGCGAACGATCATCCGGGCGGAACTGTAGCGATGTCAAGCGATGGCAACGGGCGCATAAGTGACAGGCAGAACGTCCTAATCGCGACAGGAAACTTACGATTCGCGTCTCATAACACAGCATCGTTGTTCAGCGGTGCCACAACTTCCAACCGTGGAATCAATCCCGTAATCATCAGCGTGAGGGACCGCGGCCTCGTTCGCCCGCATTTGCCGGCGACTGTTCGGCGCGTTCTAGCTTGAAGACGTCTTGCCGACTCAGGCCGCAGTGCCTTTGAGCAACGAACAGATTCGGGGCGCTATCGCGGCGTCGAGCAAAGCGATATCTTCCGGGGTTGCCACCTCTATGTCGGAGAACAAATTCCAGGTCTCGATGAGAGTCAGGCAATCGCCGGTAGCGACGACGCGATGAGGCCCGAGCAGCTCCAGCTCCTGAAACCGGCCCTCGGTATAAACCTCGGTATTGACGCCGTAATCCGGGTATTCGGCGCGCTCGTGATGGATGAAGCGCTTTACGAAAAGCAGGTTATCGACCAGGTGCGCGCACCAGTTCTCCTTGTTGCGCAGCCCAAGTTTCTGCGAACCTGGTCGAGATGGATCGCCGCGCAGCAAAATGTATTTCAGGCCTAAAGTAAAGCGGGGGTCCTGAAGATCAGTAAACGCGCAAAGAGCTAAAGGCTGCGTCACGGGAAGATACTCATCGTGCGTCTGGAATGGGACACGAGGGATGATCGAGGTGCCCGGTTCGACGACGCTGACGCCCCAAGCCGCGATGTCGACCGGCCACAGGGTATGATTGGCAATTGTTTGCTCGACACAAACGGTTGTGTCTTCGGCTGACATGGTGACGCGTATCTGCTTCTGCATACCCGCTTTGTCTACGGGCTGTCGCAAAAGAAGACCGAAATTGCCTTCGGCCGTGTGCTCGATCGGGTCGTTATCGGGCGCGTAGGTTGCCGGAACGACCTCAGGCCAGACCCAAAGACGATGACCGCCGTAGGGCTTCCAGGTACCCAGCGCGGTTTCCTTGGAAGCGTCCGGAAAGTGTGCGAGGACGTTGCGGCCACCTGTTGGCCCGTAGAACAGAAGGCGTGGTCCCACGGCGGTAGAAGCGATCACATCGACGGTTCCATTGGACAGCTTGATGCAATCGGGCAGACCCATGTAGGTCAGAGTTTCGAGGCTCACAGAGTAGGCTCCGGGACTAAACTGCCGTCCACCCGCCATCGATCAGCAGGGTGTGGCCGGTGATTAACGAAGCCGCTTCGGACGCTAGAAAAACCACGGCCCCGGCCACCTCAGGTGGTTCCCCGATGCGATGCAAGGCGGCGATGTTTCGCACCGTGTCCGCATAGAAGCCGGGGGAGGACAGTGCCGGCTGCGTTCCCGGCGTGTGGATGAAGGTCGGCGCGACGGCGTTGACGTTGATGTTGTAAGGGCCCCATTCCACGGCCAGGCACTTGGTCAGATGTGCAATACCGGCCTTGGTCATGCAATAAACCGACTCGGTCGGCAGTGCAACAAAGCCGGCCTGCGAGCTCATGTTGATAATGCGTCCGCCGCCCTGCTCCTTCATTACTTTGCCTGCGGCCTGGCAGGCGAAAAAGGTTCCCTTCAGATTGATGTTCAACGTGCGATCAAAATCTTCTTCGCGCACATCGAGCGCCAGGTTCGTCGGTGCGACCCCGGTGTTGTTGACCAGAATGTCGAGCTTGCCCAGCTGCGCGGAAACCGCGTGAATCGCCTGGCGCACTTGCTCGAGGTTGTTCATCTCCATTTGCAGGGGCAACGCCTTGCGGCCGAGCGCTTCTATCTCAGCCGCCACGCCGGCATCCTGCCTTGCATCGCGCAGTCCAAGGGCGACATCGGCGCCGGCCTCGGCGAGCGCAAGCGCGATCGCTCGACCGAGGCCGCGAGCGGCCCCGGTGACCAGCGCGACTTGACCATCAAGACGAAACGAGGGCAAGGATCCCATGGCATCTCCCAGAGTGCGGCTTGCTGCTCTACAACAGCCTGTATCCACCTTTATACCCGTCAGGAGACCGCTGAGTAGCATGCCGCCCCGCTTCGACCCCCGCTCGGTCCGAACCCGGCTCCGCCTCAGCTACGATCAGCAGTGCGGCCCGGGGCAGATTGCCCCTCGCCGACAGCCATGTTGTGTTTGGGCCCCCTTTAACGGCAGCTACAAACCGGTCGCTAAAATCGGTTCGCAACTGCCGAAGCAGCTAAAAGGAGACTCGGACGTAGACTTGCCCCTGGCGAGGGGTATTTCCCTGGCATGGTTTGACGACATAGGCGAAGTTGCCGCCGTTCGCGAAATCGCTGACGTTTGTATCCGAGGGTCCGCAGACCTGCATCCGGTTCAGGATGTTGAAGTACTCCATCCTGATCTCGGCCTGCACCCCTTCGCCAAAGCTGAATTTCTTAGCCAAGCTGACATTCTCATTGGAGTTGAACGGGTTCCTGAGGTCGCTTTGATTGCGTGCCGCATCGCCGACCACCGCTTTTGTAGGATCTGTAAAAGCGGCAACGTTGAATACGTGCGTGCCGTTGTAATAATTCTTGTAGTTGAGGTTGACGGGAGCCCCGGGCACGATGTTGGCGCGGTTGCCGCCGGTCAGCAGCGGGTCGCCCGCAGCACCGATCCCGAACGGCGTGCCGCTGGCATACTGGAAGATACCGCTGACCTGCCAGCCGCCGATGACTTCCCTGTTGATGAAGCCGCTGCCTCCTGAAAGGAACGGCTTGCCCCCGCCGAATGGCAGCTCGTACACGCCGCTCAACGCAATGACGTGCGTCTGATCACTGGAGGACACGGCCCACTCCGCGCGCTGATTGAACTTGTTCAGCGCGTTCGGCGTAAAAAGGGTGAAGCCGTGATCGGCGTTGCCCATGGTGCGCGCATAAGTGTAGGCGAGCAGGAAACTCAGGCCGTCGGTAAACCGTTTCTGCAACTGGGCCTGCAGGGCGTTGTAGATGGACACTCCTTCTGTTTCGAAGTTATTCAGAGTGTAGCCATCTTCGGTGCTGTGGAACTGTGGAAGTTCCAGCAATGCCTGCTGCACAGTCTGGCCCGGAAAGTCGGTCTGGAAGGCCGCATAGGGTTGATACAGGCCGCCGATGTTAGGAACGCCGACACTTTTGAGTGCTGCCTGGCCCGCAGGCGTCTTCCAACCCACCAGCAGGGTCTGACCGAGTGAAAGGTAACGCGGGTCCATCTGGTTGGTGTCGTTCAGCGCGGAAGGCAGGTGCACGCCATGGTTGCCCACATAGGTGATGGCCGTAAAGAGGTTCCAGGGCAGTTCACGCTGGATCCCCAGGTCGTACATCTGGGAGTACGGCTGGCTGATGCCGCTCTTCTGAAAGGCATGAAGAACGCCTGCCCCGTTGCCGAGAGTGGCGGTCAAGGGTGTAGGTCCCGGGTTGGCCAGGATGTGAGTATCCCAGCTTCCGTAATTCGCGACATTGGTTTGGCTCGAAGGGGTCTGGTTCAGACCGGCCAGAACGTTGCCGTAATTGTTGGCGGTTTTGTTGGTGCCGAACTCGTACGCGCCGCCGTCGAGGAAAGTCAAGGCATAGCCGCCGGAGAGAACCGTTTTCTGGTTGGCGGCATAGGCGAAGCCAAGGCGAGGTCCGACGGTCTTCCACGGAATGTCATCGCGGGTAAAACCGGCCGCTTGGGGACCATAGCCCAGCGAAGTGGCTGCGCCCAGCAACGGACCATTGGGACCGATCGCGCCGGGGTTGGGTTTGTTCAGGTCGAGGAAGACGATGTCGTTCGGATTAATCGCCGTGAACGGTACCATGATGTCCCAGCGAAGGCCGGCGTTGACCGTGAGCTTGGGAGTGAACTTAATGTCGTCCATGATGTAGGGCGAGATCGAGAAGTTTCGAAGCTTGGTTTCAAAGGCCTGCTGGCGGTAGGTGGAGTCAACCTGGCCAAGCAGAAAGCTGGCGAAGGCATTGCCAGTGTTGTTCTCGTTTAACGCCTGCTTCGAATCCGGCTGTCCGTTGCTGGTCGTCAAACTGGAAAAGCTGAAATGTCCGGTGCAGTTCTGGCACTCATGGTCGTCCTGATAAGCGCGGCGAATTTCATAGCCGAAGTTATAGGTGTTCCGGCCATGGGTGTAGAGGTAGTTGTTTTGGAAACCAAGACCCAGCTTGCGATTGATACTGCTGATCTCACCATTGTTACCGGCGCCCCACGTTGTTGGGGCATTGGGCGCGGAACCGCCGAAGCTGATGACGGGAAAGGTCGTGCCGCCGGCAACGGCCGGAAAGCTGACATTTGGGTGCGCGTTGAACTCGTCGTTGATCTCACCCAGCCAGCCGAATCCGGCGGTGACGACCAGGTTGGGCGTGACTGAGCCGACGTAGCTGAGGAAGAACCCCGACCCGAGGCGCGGCTCCGTTTTCAATCCAGAAAGCTCATTGCCGAAGTAGGCGTTGTTATCGACTGCGGGGGACGTCTGATGGTCGTGCCATTGGCTGAAATGAAATGAGTTCCGTTCATTCAGGTTATGGTCGAGCGTGTAGCCCCAGGAGGTCTGGTTGGTCGGAACCACGCCGACCTGCGAGTTGATGTTGTTGGTCAGCTGGCCGCCGGCAATGTTCGGGTCTGGGATCTGGCTCAGGAGCGATGCCGAGAGCGGGCTGATGCAGTTGGCGGGGATGATGTTGTTGGGAAATGGAGCCCCGGCAGCAAGACCGTTGCAGTTGACCCCTTGCGGGACGTAAATGACCTGCGGGCTATTCTGTGTTGCGTACTGAGAAAAGTTACCCTGCTTGGCCAGGACCGTCGGCACGGTCATGGTGTTTGCATAGGACTGGTTGTACTTGAAGTACTCATCCGTGGCATGCCAAAAGGTGCGGTTGCGCCCATCGTACAGGTGGGGAATGTACACCGGGCCACCTAGAGAAAACCCGTAGTTATTCTCCTTGTTGACGGGCACATGCGGGTTGATTTGCACCAGGCCGCGGGCATCGAAGAAGTTGTTCCGGTTGATATAGAAGGCGTCGCCATGCAGCCGGTTCGTGCCGGACACGAAGCCGTAGTTGACCGCGCCCTGCCCGAGCCCGTACTGCGTCGAGAAGATGGAGCTTGACACGTGAAACTCGTTGACCATCTCGAACGGCGGATTGATGTAGGTTTGGAAGCCTTCGGTCTCTGCCTGAACCGCCGGGATGCCCTGAAACAGGACCTCGTTCTGAAAGTCCTCGCCGCCGGAGATGTTGTGGCTGAACGAATTGCCGGTGACCCCGGGCGCGAGAAAGATGAAGTTATCGATCTGTCGTGCTTGCCCGCTTAGTTCATCGGGCAGTTCTTCAACCACTGCATTCTCAATGGTGACACCGACCTGCGGCGTGGCGGTTTGGAGCGAAATCGCGGAGCTTATTACGTCCACCGTCTGCGAGACCTCGCCGGCGGTGAGAGTACCGTCCACGTTCGACGTGCGACCCGTTTCCACCGTGACGCCCGTGTGCGCGGAGGTTTGGAACCCGGCCAGAGAAAAGGTGACGGTATAGGTTCCGGGCAGCAGTTCTGGAAGGGTGTAGGTGCCGGCCGACGAGGTGCGCGCGGTCGTCACAACGCCGGTCGCATCGTTCCGGACATCCACCTGGCAGCCGCTGACCACGGCTCCGGAAGCGTCCGTGACGGTGCCGTTGATACCGTTGGCTGTTTGCGCAACGATGGCGCTGGAACAAAGAAGCGGAAGCAGAAAAAGCGATCGTCTGAAGAAGGTGGCGGGCATGACGGATCCTTTCAAGAGCGGCTTCGCGGCTTGGATTCGCTAGCCTTTAAAGACCTGCCCGGAAACGGCTACGGGCTTATGTTTTGGGAATATAGCTGATTTGCAGAACATTTGGAAACGTATCCAGATATTAACCGTGTACCCGCTGGCGAGCGCTGCGGGTTTGTCCCCAGGCAGGTTGGCCGCGCCGGCGCGCATGTCACTGCCGAGAAACTGCCCGCCCGTTCCGGATCCAGTCGCGTTACGGGGCTCCCGCCCGGAGAAAAATGGGCAGCGTCAGTGAAAGTCGTGCGACTGTACCGGCACGCGAGACAGATGCAGCTCCCGGACCTGCCGGGCGCGGACGTGGATGACACCGTCGACGTTTTGCAGCGCGCCCGTGATCAGCAGAGTGGGAGCGTAGGTAATCAGCGCGCGCTGCTGCTCGTAGAGTTCGGGCTCGATGATGGCGTTTGCAATGCCGGTTTCGTCCTCGATCGAGAGAAAAATAAATCCGTGCGCCGTGCCGGGCCGCTGCCGGGCGATGACGCATCCGGCGATGCGGGTGCTCACGCCGTGGCGCAGTGTGCGCAGCTCGCGGGCGCTGGCGACGCGCATGCGCCGGAGCGCGTCGCGGTGGTGCGCCACCGGATGCCGCCCGACCGTCACGCCCGAGCCCGTGTGGTCGGCGACGAGGCGCTCTTCCGGTGTCATGGCGTCGAGCGGCGAGCCGCCCGTTTGGTCGTCCTGCGCTTGCAGCAGCGGCCCGGCATCGCGGCTTGCCCAGGCCGTCTGCCACAACGCGCTGCGCCGGTGCATGTTTTCACCGAGCGGGTTTAACGCGCCCAGCTCGGCCAGGGCGGTCAGCTCGGCGCGGGTGAGCGACGGCACACGGCGCGCCAACTCCTCGACCGAGGCAAACGGACGCAGGGCGCGCGCGGTTTCCAGCTCTCGAACGGCAGCTTGCCTGAGCCCGCGCACATAGCAAAACCCGAGCCGAAGCGAGAGCGCCCCATCGGGCTCGTGCTCAAGCGTACATGCCCAGTGGGAGCGCAGCACATCGACCGGCTTCGCGCGCAGGCCGTGCCGCTGGGCGTCTTTAAGCACCACCGCCGCCGAGTAAAAACCCATGGGCTGGTTGTTCAGCAGCGCACAGGTAAACGCGCCCAGGTAGCGGTACTTGAGCCAGGCGCTCGCATAGGCAAGCAGTGCGAAGCTCGCCGCGTGCGACTCCGGGAAGCCGTACAGCGCAAACGAACTAATGGCCTGGATGATCTCGGCCTGCGCCTCCGCGCCGACGCCGTTCGCGTCCATGCCCGCGCGGAGTTTCTCCTCCAGCACGCGCATCTTCTCCGCCGAGCGCCGCGAACCGAGCGCGCGTCGCAGCTCCTCCGCCTCGCCTCCGGTAAAGTTCGCAATCACCATGGCGATGCGCAAAAGCTGCTCCTGAAACAGCGGCACCCCGAGTGTGCGGCGCAGCACGGGCTCCAGCAGGGGGTGCGGGTAGGTGACCGGCTGCCGCCGCATGCGCCGCTCCATATAAGGGTGCATCATCTTGCCGACAATCGGCCCGGGGCGGATGATCGCGACCTGGACGACCAGATCGTAGAACCGGTCCGGCGCGTTACGCGGAAGCGACGCCATTTGGGCACGCGATTCGATTTGAAACAGCCCGACCGTGTCGGCCCGGCGGATCGACGCGTACACGTCCGGGTCGTCGGCGGGCAGTTGTGCGAGGTCGACCGGGGTGCCGTAGTGTTGGGGAATCAGCTCCGTGCAGTCTTTGAGCACCGCCATCATGCCGAGGCCGAGCAGGTCGACCTTGATCAAACCCATGTCCGAGCAGTCGTCCTTGTCCCATTGAATGACGCTGCGGCCCGGCATGCTCGCGGGCTCAATCGGTACAACAGAAGCGAGCTGCCCTTGCGCGATGACCATGCCGCCCGAGTGCTGGCCGAGGTGGCGGGGCAGGTCGAGCAGGCGCAGGGTCAGGTCCAGGTATTTGGCAATGCGCGGATGATGGAGGTCGAAGCCTGCAGCGCGGAAGCTTTCTTGAAGCGTGTCCGACGGGCCCTTCCACTCCCACGAGCCCGTAAGCTGTGTCAAACGGGTTTGCGTGTCCGCGTCGAAGCCGAGCGCCTTGCCGACCTCGCGCGCGGCGGAGCGGCCCCGGTAGGTGATCACGTTTGCGCACATCGCCGCGCCCAGCCTGCCGTACCGCTCATATACATATTGGATCGCTCGTTCGCGGTCGTCGCCCGAGGGCAGATCGAGGTCGATGTCCGGCCATTCGCCGCGCACCTCGGACAAGAAGCGCTCAAACAAGAGGTCCATGCCGACCGGGTCAACGGCGGTGATGCCGAGCGCGTAACAAACGGCGGAGTTGGCAGCCGAGCCCCGCCCCTGCACAAGAATGCCGTGCCGGCGGCAGAACTCGACGATGTCCCATACGATCAGGAAGTAGCCCGCGAGGCCGAGCTTCGCGATCAGGGCCAGCTCGCGGGCGACCTGCTTGTCCGCGCGCCGGCGCAGCTCCGCGCTCTGCTTCAGTCCGTAGCGCCGCGCCACGCCTTCCTCGGTGCGCTTGCGGAGAAACGAATCCATGGTGTCCCCATCCTCGACCGGGTAGCGCGGGAACTCGTAGCCCATGTCGCGCATTGCAAATTGCAGCCGGTCGGAAAGCGCCCGCGTTTCAGCAACGGCCTTCGGCAGGTCGCGAAACAGCGCGGCCATGGCGCGCGCCGGGCGCAGGCAGCGGCTGCTGTTGGGCTGGAGCAGAAGCCCGGCTTCGTCGAGCGGGACCCCGTGCCGGATCGCGGTGAGCACGTCCAGCACCTCGCGCTCCCCGGCGACGGCCATGTTGACGCCATTGGTCGCGAGCAGGGGCAGGTGCAGTTCGCGGGCGAGCGCGATGGCAGCCTGGTTGCGGGCCTCCTGCCCGCGCAGGCGATGCCGTTGCAGCTCGACATACACACTGCACAAACCAAAGACCTGAATCAAGCGACCAAGCACACGCCGCCCCTCATCCATGCCGCCGTGGGCGAGCGCCGCCGCGAGCGGGCCTTCGTCGCCGCCCGTCAGGCAGACCAAACCCTCGGCCCGCGCCTCAACCTCCCTGAGCGAAGCAACGCCGTCGCCCTTGGTCCGCTGCCGGAGCTTGTAGCCGGTGATAAGCTGCGACAGATTCCGGTAACCGACCGGTGACTCGCATAAGAGGGTCAGCCGCACGGGGCGCTCGGGGATCGCGTGCGGCTGCCACGCAGGCGGCAGCACCTGCGGGCCGAGATCCCCGACTGAGACTTCTGCGCCGATGTGGGCGCGCAAACCCAGCTTTTGAGCGCTCGTGTAGAGC
>CAXTWU010000046.1:0-15099 GCA_964248025.1 uncultured Acidobacteriaceae bacterium
AGATGGTCAACGCCATCAGCGACAGGTTGTCGAGCGAGTAGCCGAGCGCGTACATGGCGCCAAACGTGCCGACGAGTGAAAGCGGCACCGCCACGCTGGGGATAATGGTGGCCGGCAGCGAACGGAGAAAGATAAAAATCACCATCACAACCAGCGCGATGGTGAGCAGCAGCTCAAACTCCACGTCATCAACCGAGGCCTGGATGCTGGTCGTCAGGTCGGTCAGCGTCGTGATCCGCAACGAGGCCGGCAGCGTCGCCTGCAGCTGAGGCAGCAGTGCCTTGATATTTTTCACGACGGAGATGGTGTTCGCGCCCGGCTGTCGCTGCACATTCAGGATCACCGCGGGCGTGGTGTCCATCCAGGCTGCCAGGCTCGCGTTTTCAACCCCATCCACCACATTGGCGACATTGTGGAGGTACACGGGCGCGCCGTTGCGGTAGGCCACGACGACATTTTTGTACTCGCCGCCATTCTGCAGCTGGTCGTTCGCGTCGATCTGCCAGTCCTGCGTGGGCCCGTCGAACGAACCCTTGGCCGAGTTCACGCTGGTCTGCGTCAGCGCCGTGCGCACGTCTTCAAGGTTCATGCCGTAGGACGCAAGCTGGGTGGGGTTGACCTGGATGCGCACCGCCGGCTTTTGGCCGCCGGTAATCGAGACCAGCCCCACGCCCGAGAGCTGGGAGATCTTGGGCGCCATGCGCGTGTCGATCAGGTCCTCCACCTGCGACAGGGGCATGGTTTTGGACGTGATCGCCATGGTGATGACTGGCGCGTCCGCCGGGTTCGTTTTTGAGTAGGTCGGCGGCACCGGCAGGTCCGACGGCAGCAGGCTTTGCGAGGCGTTGATGGCCGACTGCACCTCCTGCTCGGCCACGTCGATGTCGAGGTTGAGCGCGAACTGCAGCACGACGACCGACACGCCGCCCGCCGAGGTCGAGGTCATCTGGCTCAGGCCCTGCATCTGCCCGAACTGACGCTCCAACGGGGCCGTCACCGTGGTCGAGGTCACGTCCGGGGCCGCGCCCGGGTAAAACGTCAACACCTGAATCGTCGGGTAGTCCACCTGGGGCAGCGCCGAGACGGGCAACTGAAAGTACGACACGATCCCGATGAGCAGGATCGCGGCCATCAGGAGCGAGGTCGCGACCGGGCGCAGAATAAACGGGCGCGAAAGGCTCACGGAGCTCCGTCCGAGTTATCGGTCGCCGCGAGCTTCTGCTGCACGATGCGGAACTTGCTCTTATTCTGCAGCTTTTCAAAGGAGCTGTTGGCGATCACATCTCCGCTGTGCAGACCGGTTACGGCGGAGTTCGCCTGGTCCTGCGCGACAATCTTGATGTCTGCCATGTTGGCGGTGCCGTTTTGCAGCAGGTACACAAAGGCCTGGGTGCCGTTGCGCTGGATCGCCGAGTTCGGGATCAGCACCTGCCCGTGCAGCACATTGACCAGCAGCTCGGTGTTGACAAACTGGTTGGGAAACAGTTTTCCCCTGGCGTTGGTGAAGGCGGCTCGCAGCTTCAGCGTGCCGGTGGTCGTGTCGATCTGGTTGTCGGTGGTCAGCAGGGTGCCGTCGCCCAAAAGTGTCTGCTGGGTGCGGTCGTACGCAGCGACCGAAAGCTTGCGCTTGCGCATGGCCGCCTGTACCTGCGGCAGGTTGTCCTCGGAGATGGTAAACACAACCGTGATGGGCTGCACCTGTGTGACCACCACCAGCGCCGTGGTGCTGTTGGCCTGCACCACGTTGCCGGGGTCAACAAGGCGCAAGCCGACTCGGCCCGGAATCGGTGCGGTGATGTGGCAAAAAGCGAGGTTGACCTGGTCGGCCTCGACAGCGCCCCGGTCCGACTGCACCAGCCCTTGATCCTGATTGACGAGCTTGGCCTGGTCATCGAGCTGCTGCTTGGCAATGGCGTTGCGGGCCCACGCCGCCTGGTAACGCGCAAGGTCCATCTGCGCCTGGCCCAGCACTGCCTGGTCGCGCTGCAGGGTGCCCAGTGCTGTGTCGAGCGTGGCCTGGTACTGGCGCGGATCGATGTCGATCAGCGGCGCACCTTTGCGAACCGTCTGCCCTTCCCGGTAGTGCACAGAAACGATACGTCCAGTCACCTGGCTGGTGATGGACGCGGTAAAGGTCGGGGTCACGGTGCCGATGGCGAGCAGCTTTACAGCCATGTCGCCGGTGTGCGCGGTGGCCGCATTTAAAGTGACGGGCCCGTTGGAGCGGTGACGCGCCTGGGTTTGCCCGCCGCCGGCCGGCTTATGGCGCAAGATCAAAAAGACCGCCAGCGCGAAGACCGCCAGCACCACCAGGGTGATCCAGCGGCGGCGCTTGCGTGGCCGGACCGGGGTGCCTTGGTCATTTCCATCGCCGGAAGTTACGGGTTCCGTCGTGGCGCGGGCATCAGCGTCGGTAGCTTGGGCGGGTGGCTGTTGTTCCATCGAAAGCTATGTATGCCTCGAACTAAGGGATGCCGATGGGGCGGCGGCTGGGGCGATTTTCTTACCGGCGAAACTGCCGGACTCCAAGCGCCGGAAGCGGCACCTGCGAGCCG
The DNA here is from genome assembly GCA_964248025.1 of uncultured Acidobacteriaceae bacterium. Classification (GTDB taxonomy): domain Bacteria; phylum Acidobacteriota; class Terriglobia; order Terriglobales; family Acidobacteriaceae; genus EB88. Next base: position 2,556 of record CAXTWU010000046.1, read on the forward strand.
GGTTTGCCGCCCGCTTCTTCATCCTATCCGACGTTTCACGTCGTGCTTCGCAAAGCCGTCGCTCAACGCACATACGTGCGCGGCCTCAAAAGAGTTGCACTCGGCGGCGGACCGGGGCACCTGTCGGACAACCGCCCGGCATCAAATTCGCCATGCCATTTTTTTCGGTTTCCCCCATCCCGCTCTTTTCGCGCTTCACGATGGACACCATCCCGGGAATCGACCCGGGACCTCTGGACCCAACCGTGCCCGGTGGTGAGCCGGACTTTGAGCCGGGGCCTGCGCCCGATCCCGATCCGGTGGCTCCGGGCTTTCCGGGCCTGGATCCGGGCTTTCCTGTGCCCAGCATCCCGGGCGGGCCAGCTCCCGTTTTCGCGAAGCGGGCTGCCTAGGGCAGCCCCCGCCATGGCTCCTGGCGAGCAAGGCCTGCAAATTGTTACAATCCTGTAAATACGCCTGCGACTGGGTGTACCGAAGGATTATGCTCGTTCATGAACATCTACATCCTGCGCCACAGCAGTGCCGGTACCCGCCGCGCCAATCCCTTGATCGACGTCAAGCGACCGCTTGACAAGGAAGGCAAAGGGCAGTGCCTGCTGGTCGGCAGTTATCTTAATGCTTTAAAGGTTCAGTTCGATCACGTGGCCTCAAGCCCCTTGAAGCGGGCGCTGCAAACCGCCACGCTGGTGGGTACTGAGGTCGGCTTCGACGGCAAGGTCGAGATCACCGACTCCCTCCGGCCTGAAGCCTCGATCCCTGCCTTTCAGAGCTTTGTCAACGAGCTGGCGGGGCATGAAAATGTGCTGCTGGTCGGTCATAGCCCCAACCTGCCGCTGTTTCTGGCCGCGTTGATCATGAACGGCAGCGCTTCGCCGGGCCGGGCCGCCATTCGTTTGCGCAAGGGTGCGATCGCCCGGGTGGACCTGACCCGCCGGCCCGGCATTCTGCATTGGCTGGTCGACCCCCGTATTCTTCGCGGCGTTTACGGCACTGCCACCAAGGTCACCCGTCGACGGGCGCTGAGGTCCACCCCCGGCAAGGCCAAGCCTTAGCCGAAGGCGGTGGAGGAGCTGCGGCTGGCATTGGACACGCACCCGGCGCAAGCTCACGGCCGGCACCCTGGCGGCTGCTATTCTGTTCTACGGGTGAAAGCCCGTCCTCCGCTCCCGCCACGGATCCCTAGCCTTGTCGACGACCACCGCGCATCAGCCGTCTCCGACCGCCGACTCCAGGCTGCTCGGCTCGCCCCGCAAAGCATGGACCCTGCTTCTGCTGCTTTTCGTGGCGGTCCACTTCGCCGCACTGTTTTCGCCTTCCCTGCTGGACGATGCAGACGCCACCCACGCCAACGCCGCGCAGCACATGGCTCGCAGCGGCGACTGGGTCACTCTGTACGTCAACGGCATTCGGTACCTTGAAAAGCCGGCCCTGCCGTACTGGCTTGTAGCCCTCGATTACCGCTTGTTCGGCTACAACGTGTTTGCGACGCACCTGCCTATGACCCTGGCGGTGCTGGCCAATGCTGTGCTGGCCTGGGTGTGGGCGCGCCGCGCGTGGAACGATCGCGCCGCCTTTTACGCCGCCCTCGCCATGCTGACGACGGTTGGGGTGTTTCTGTTCACCCGCGTCATGATCCCGGAGTCGTTGTTCTGCTTTTTCAGCGCGCTGGCTTTATGGGCGTTTTTGACCGGGCTGGAAGACCGCAAACCCGGCCGGCTGTACATCACCTATGCCGCGCTTGCGGCCGCCTTGCTGGCCAAGGGCTTGATCGCGCCGGTGTTTTTCCTGGCCGCGGTGATCCCTTACCTGGCGATTACGGGAGAGTGGCGACGCTGGCGCGAGTTTCGCATCTCCACCGGATTGCTGCTGTTCCTGCTCCTCGGCGCGCCGTGGCACATCCTGGCCGCGCTGCGCAATCCTGACCAGGGTCACCCACTCGGCAATGTACCGGCGGCCGGCAACGTACATGGCTTCTTGTATTTTTACTTTATCAACGAGCACGTGCTTCGCTTCCTCGGCCTCCGCTACCCGCACGACTACAACAAGCAACCGGGCTGGGTCTTCTGGGTAGGTCACCTGGCCTGGCTTTTTCCCTGGTGCCTGCTGTTCCCGGCCGCGGTCGGGCGCTTGTGGTCCCACCGCAGGCAGTTTGCTATGGCCCTTTTTCCCGACCGCGTCCCTCCGTCGACGTTTCCCGGCGAACACCCGACGGCTTTTCACGCGGCCTTTGCCGTTCGCGCCGAGCGATTTCGCGCTCGCACCACATTGTTGCTGGGGCTGTATGGCACGTTTATCCTGCTGTTCTTTTCGCTTTCGACCAACCAGGAGTACTACACCTGGCCTGCGTACTTTCCTTTGCTGGTGCTCACGGCCGGATCGTTGTCGCTGCTGGAAGGGCCGGACGGCCGCGGAGGCAGCCGTTGGCTGACAGCGGCTCACGTCTGCTTTGCCGTGATCGGTGTCTCAGCCGCCCTTGCCCTCGCTTTTGGGCTGTGGACTTCGCGTCATCTGCCATTTGTGCGCGACATCGGCACCCTGCTGGCGCATCGAGGGGTCGGCGACTATTCGCTTGCCATGTCGCACTTTTTTGACCTGACCGGGCCTGCTTTCGCCGCGCTGCGCCTGCCGGCTGTCCTCGCCATGGCGGTGTTGCTCGCCGGACCGCTGCTGGCATTGCGCCTGCGGCTACGCGGACACGGGCTGGAGGCGACCACTTCCGTCGCGCTCACCATGGCCGCATTTCTGGTCGCGGCGCACATCGCGCTGGTTCGGTTTGAGCCGCTGCTCTCTTCCCGCGCCATGGCCAACATCATCAACAGCAACGCCCGGCCCGGCGACGAGCTCCTGCTGTACGGCGACCAGTCCAATGCTTCGTCCGTCATCTTCTACACGCACCGGCAGGCACTGCTTGTCAACGGGCGCTCATCGTCGATGATCTGGGGTTCGTTTTACCCGGACGCCCCGCACGTCTTTCTGACAGACGCCGAACTACTTCGGGTTTGGCAGCAAGCGCAGGCAAATGGGCAGCGCTTGTTTCTGTGTGTGCCGCCGGAGTTTGACGCGCACGTGCGCGCGTTGCTGGCTTCCAGGCGCGTCTACGATCTGAAAGAGCTGTCAGACCGGACGCTCTACAGCAACCGTCCCCTGTAGTGTCCCGCCCTCCACGGACTGGCCAGCAGTAGCGGCCCGACTGCTAACCTCCGTCCTGCGCCCGCCGCATCAGCCCCTGTTCGCCCAGCCGGTACAGGTGGCCGCGCCACAGAATGGTGCCGCCCGCATAGCTGAGAAGCCAGAACACAAAACCCATGAGGTCGCGCAGCGGAAACAACAGCGCCGTGCGCAGCAAGGCGCGCTCGCGCACCACGCCGCGGCCGATCAGCAGCGCCAGCGCGATACGGCTGAGCACGGCAAATAACAGGAGATCAAGCCCGATGGCAACGTGACCGAACAGCACCGCAGCCACGCCGGCGAGCACGCCGTACGGCATGGCAAAGGTGAGCCCCGTGCCAAAATGCCCCTTGGGACGTGAGAACCGCGTCGATTTCATCCAGCGAATCTGGTGCTTCATGCTGGTCGCAAAGGTCAGGTTCAAGACGATGTGATCAATCACATGCCGCGACAGCTGCACCTTGTAGCCCAGCGCGGCGACCCAGTTGCCCAGCAGAAAGTCGTCCGAACAGTACGGCCCCAGCTTTGCAAAGCCGCCCATGCGCTCCACTGCCGCCCGCCGCACCGCCATGGTCGGCCCCAGCAGAAACTGCATCCCTTCCACCAGGTCCGCCGCCAGCACCCCGGCCGTCATCTCGACCGACATGCCGCTGGCCTCGAGCTTGGCCCAGAAACCCTTTTCCGCGATGCCGCGGTACAGGCAGGTCACCGCGCCGACACGCGAATCGCCGAAGTCAGCCACCACCTCGCGCACATACTCCGGCGTCACACGCACGTCGCTGTCGCTGATGATAAACAGGTCGTGCGAGGCGACCGCGCCCATCCGGTCGAGTGAACTGACCTTGGCATTCACAAACGCCGGACCCTCTACGGCAAGAAAGCGGACTGGCACGTCCGGGTGCTTGCCTGCCACCTCGCGGGCGATACGCAGGCCCGGGTCGTCGAGTTCCCGCGCGCAAAACAGGATTTCAAGGGGGCCCGGATAGTCCTGCTCGAAGAAAGTTGCCAGGTGCTCGTCAAGCCCCGGCTCGGCCCCATGAAGTGGTTTAAAGAGCGACACAGGTGGGGCAAAGCGCTCGGGGCGGGACGGCGCGTCATAATGACCGCGTCGCCGAAAACGGAAAACACCGATAGCTACCATCACGGTAAAGACGGTCGAGGTCAGCAGTCCGAACAGAGCCACGCCCAGCAGCAACTTCAGGATCACAAGTTCAGCCCTCAGCCTATGGTAACGTTGCGCGCCGGCTACGGGCCGGGGCTACGACGTTTGGACGATTGACGGGCACAATCGCTCCCGGCTCGATGGCGGCGATCCCCTGCATCCTGGCCAGCATCTCCGAGCGTACATAGTCGACAAAGCCCTGCATTTGCCGGTTCATCTCCTCCATGCGCTCGCGCATCTGGAGAATAATGGCGATGCCGGAGATATTGACGCCCAGGTCGCGCGCGAGATTCAGAATGAACTCTAACCGCTCCAGGTCTTCATCTGTGTACATCCGCGTGTTGCCCTCTGTGCGCGACGGCTTCAGGAGACCCTCGCGCTCATACAGGCGCAGGGTTTGCGGGTGAATCTCGTACATTTCGGCCACGGACGAAATCATGTATGCGCCCTTGGTCTTCCGTTTTGCCGGCATCCCCGGTCTCCTTTCTCCACAGATAGTACAAGACCCCTGCGCGCGGGGGACGGCCACTTCACGGTGTGTCTCCTCTTCTCGGGAGCCCCGCCACACCGTAGCCGCCTCCGCTTATGGAACCCGAGCCTAAGCCGCGCAGGCGGTTTTAGCCATCCATCCTGTCCCAGATGCCCTGCCTCGGATCCTCCGGGTTCAGCTTCGCCAGCTCCCGCAAAATTTCCTTCGACCGTTCATCCCGCAGCTGCGGCACGGCAATCTCGATCGTAACGATCTGATCGCCGCGCTTGCCTTCCACGGCCGCCGACGCCACCCCGCGCTCCCGCATCCGCAGCTTCTGTCCGCCTTGCGTACCCGGCGGAATCCTAAGCTGGGTTCTGCCGTCAATGGTCGGGACCTCAATTTTGCCGCCGAGAGCGGCTTCAGCCATGGTGACCGGCACCCGCAGTGTGATGTCGTCGCCAGCCCGCGTAAATACCGGATTTATTCCCACTTTCATAACCAGGTACAGATCGCCGGCCGGCGCACCGCCCGTACCCGCATTACCCTTGCCGCCCAGCCGAATACGCTGGCCGTCCCGTGTGCCTGCCTTGATCCGGAACTCGACCGTTTCCCCTCGGCGCACCCGGCCCTCGCCGTGGCAGGTGCCGCAATCGTTTTCCACCTTGCCGGTGCCGCCGCAGGTTTTGCACTGCACGTTGAATTTCATCTGGCCGTGCATCTGTGTCACCTGGCCCGAGCCCGCACACTCCGGGCAGGTATGCGCGCCGCCGGCATGGGCGCGGCCCTTGCATGTCGGGCAAACCTCCAAACGGTTCACCTCCAGGCGCATGGTGCCGCCGCGGATCGCCGTCCAAAAATCGACGGCGACCTGGTACTCCAGATCCGTTCCCGGCTCCGGCTCGGTTTGCCGTCCACCCCCGCCTGAAAACATGCCGGAGAAGATGTCTCGCCAGCCACCGCCCGCGGCGTCCCTGGTTGCGCTGCCGGTGGTGGTACCGCGCCGGCCGCCCGTGCCCGTTTCAAAGTTCGAAAAGTCGAAACCGCCGAAGTCGAAAGGCACTCCTTGGCGGCCCGCGCCAGCGCCGGTTCCGTAGGCCGGGCCGTAGCCGCCGCGCGCCGCTGCCTCGGCCTGCGCCGGATCAATCCCGTCCGAGTAGAACCCCAGCTGGTCGTACACCTTGCGCTTTTTATCGTCGCTCAGGATGTCGTTGGCTTCGGAGATTTCCTTGAACTTTTCCTCCGCCTTTTTATCGTTCGGGTTCACATCCGGGTGGTACTTGCGCGCGAGCTTCCGGAACGCCTTCCGGATCTCCTCCGGCGTCGCCGTTTTTTTCACGCCCAGGGCGCCGTAATAGTCCTTTTGCTGCGGCATCGTTGCCATGTTCAGTCTTTCTGGCAAACAGGGCACCAGTACACGGTGCGGCCTGCCATGGTCCTGCTTTCAATCTCGGTCTCACATACCCGGCAGGGTTTCCCTTGCCGCCGGTAGACGTAGTGCACTTCTTCCTTCAGCGCCACCCCGCGCGGGTGCGGCCTGTCTTGTGGCCGGGTCGTCACCATGCGCCGGTCTTCCATGCCGTCGCGCATCAGCGCAACCGTATCCTTCCACAAAGCTTTCAGCTCCGCCGCGCTCACCTCTCGTCCGGGACGGCCGGGACAGATGCGCGCGCGAAACAGCAGCTCCGCCCGGTAGATGTTGCCGATCCCGCTCACGACCGATTGGTCCATCAGTAATGCCCCTATCGGCGTTTTTCGATTTCCAATCAGTGCGAATGCAGATTTTGGGTCCGCTCCGTCCCGAAGTGGGTCCGGCCCGATCCTTGCTTCCAGTGCCGTCCACTCCCCATCCGAAAAAATGCGGCAGTCTGTCGGGCCGCGCAGCTCCAGCCAGTCCGCCTTGGTCCACATCCTGAACCGCAACGCGCCCTTGGGCTCGGGCATGGGTTGCGTACCCTCCCAAAAGTCGCCGTACTGGCCCAGGTGAACATGCACCGTCAGATTGCGTCCAAAGCGGTATCCCAGATGCTTGCCCAGCGCCTTGACCTCCAGCAGCTTGCGCCCGTCCAGCAGCTCCGCATCCGGGAAGCCGCCATTCGGCGAGTCCACTCGCACCTTTTTTCCCACGAAAGCCGCCGCCTGGCGCTGGGCGAAGCGGTGGATTTCGTGGCCTTCAGGCATTTAGTTCCAGACCGTGTTCGCCGGCACGGCTTCCATGGTCCACAACATGTCTGGCTGTGCCTGGCGCATCTGCTTGACAAAGCTTTCCGCCTCGACGCGCGACGCGAACAGCATCTTGCTGTAAACCTGACCTGCCCGCAACTGTTCACACTGCCATACGGTGTTCATTGTCATCACTGTTCACCTTTCAAACCGGCTTGGCCGAAATTAGATACCATTGATATAGACCCACTCAAGTTTGGATAGTTGTGCGATGCAGGTACCTCTCCTACTTCGAACAGGGCAGGAGCGCCTCGCGCTCCTGCTTTGCTTTTGCGCCGAAGGCGTCGTTACCCGGCCGGTCAGGCCTTGGGTTCGACGTCGACGTACTCGGCGTCGATCACTCCTTCTTCCTGCTTGGGCGCTCCGTGGTCCGCAGCGCCGGCCGTCGCTCCGTTGAATGGTGCTCCTTCAAACGGCGCGCCGCCACCCTGGGGAGCCGCCTTGTACATCGCCTCGGCCAGCTTGTGCGAAGCAGCCGTGAGCTTTTCGTGCTCGCTCTTCAGTTCGCTCGCGTTGGGGCTGCCCGCAAGGACTGCCTTTGCAGACTCCAGAGCCGACTCGACCTCGGTCTTCTCGTTCGCCGGCACCTTGTCAGCCGAGTCGCGCAGCATCTTCTCGATGTTGTAGACCATCGAGTCGAGCCCGTTGCGCGCTTCGATCTGCTCGCGTGCTTCCTTGTCCTCGGAGGCATGGGCTTCGGCTTCCTTCGCCATCCGCTCCACCTCTTCCTTGCTCAGGCCGGAGGAGGACGTGATGGTCACCTTCTGGTCCTTGCCGGTGGCATTGTCCTTGGCCGTCACGTTCAGGATGCCGTTCGCGTCGATGTCGAAGGTGACCTCGATCTGCGGCACACCACGTGGAGCCGGAGGAATGCCCGACAGCTTGAACTTGGCCAGCGTGCGGTTCTGACTGGCCATGGGCCGCTCGCCCTGCAGCACATGCACCTCAACCTCGGTCTGCGAGTCCGATGCCGTCGAAAACGTCTCCGTCTTTTTGGTCGGAATCGTCGTGTTCCGCGGAATCATCGGCGTTGCCACCGAGCCCATGGTCTCAATCGCCAGCGTCAGCGGGGTTACGTCAAGCAGCAGCAGGTCCTTGACATCGCCCGACAGAACGCCGGCCTGCACCGCCGCGCCGATCGCGACGACCTCGTCCGGGTTGACGCCCTTGTGCGGCTCCTTGCCGAACAGCCCCTTCACCATCTCCTGAATTTTGGGCATGCGGGTTTGTCCGCCGACCAGGACCACTTCGTCGATCTGCGCCGCCGTCACGCCGGCATCCGCCATCGCCTTTTTGCAGGGCTCGAGCGAACGCTGGAGGATGTCGTCGACCAGCTGCTCCAGCTTGGCGCGCGAAAGCTTCTCGACCAGGTGCTTCGGCCCGCTCGCGTCCGCCGTCACAAACGGAAGGTTGATCTCGGTTTCCATCGCCGTCGACAGCTCGATCTTGGCGCGCTCGGCCGCGTCCTTTAGGCGCTGCAGGGCCATCTCGTTGCCCTTGGCGCGTAGATCGAGCCCTTCCTTGCGCTTGAACTCGTCGATGAGCCAGTCGACGATTTTTTGGTCGATGTTGTCGCCGCCCAGGTGGGTGTCGCCATTGGTCGCCTTGACTTCGATGATGCCGTCGCCGACCTCCAGGATCGACACGTCAAACGTGCCACCACCGAAGTCATACACCGCGATGGTTTCGTCCTTTTTCTTGTCGAGTCCATAGGCCAGCGCTGCCGCCGTCGGCTCGTTCACGATCCGCTTGACGTCCAGGCCCGCGATGCGTCCGGCATCCTTGGTCGCCTGGCGCTGCGCATCGTTGAAGTAAGCCGGCACCGTGATGACGGCTTCGGTCACGGAACCGCCCAAATAATCCTCGGCCGCTTTCTTCAGCTTTTGCAGGATCATCGCCGAAACCTCGGGCGGGGTGTAGTCCTTGCCCTGCGCCTCGACAACCAGGTGGTCGCCCTGCCCCTTGACCTTGTACGGCACCATCTTCATCTCGTCGTTCACTTCGTTGCCGCGACGGCCCATGAAGCGCTTGATGGAGTACACCGTGTTTTCGGGGTTGGTGATCGCCTGCCGTTTCGCGACCTGCCCGACCAGCCGTTCGCCGCTCTTGGTGAATCCAACCACCGAGGGGGTCGTCCGGCCGCCTTCCTCGTTGGCGATCACCTTCGGCTCGCCGCCTTCCATCACCGCCACCACCGAGTTGGTGGTTCCCAGATCAATTCCAATAATCTTTGCCATCGCTCTTGCTCCCTCGCCCTTGCTTGCTGTGACTGCCATCTCAGGTTCTCACTTGAGTGACCTATTGTCAACTTATCTGATGAGCTACATCCAGAAAGGTTGCAGATCCGGAGTTCTGGTCACCTGCGCCGTCATGCATGGTTCATGGCGCACTGAATCAGCCCGTCCGACGCCAGAGAGCGACAATACACGGCACCACAACCGATTTGGGCCAGCATGCATGGTCTTGGGCGTTTGTGGATGTTTTTGCTGTCTTTTACTAATCTGCTTTGCCTGTGTGGGCGTGGTCCGGTTTTTCAAGCGGGTCGAACCCGGCAAGTCGGCCGGAGGAGCGCATGAGTTGTTGGCACAGCCGAGATGGCTTCCATGGCGCCGAGTTGAAATGGCTGCGCTTGCGGCTCATGGACGAGTTCCAGCGTCCTACTCCTTAGAATGAACCTGGGCCCGTCGCAGAGAACGGACCACCCCAACTTCCCGGTTGCGAGCCGGTTTCGTTGCCACAAACGGCGATTCCCATGCTCGGCATCCTGAAAAGGTGATCTCCCCTGGCACTCAAACAGCAGACAGCCATCATCATTGGAGCTGGGCCGGCCGGCCTGACCGCGGCACTTGAGTTCTGCCGCCGCTCCGCAATCCAGCCCATCGTGCTTGAGGCGAGCCAACGCATCGGCGGCATCTCCTGCACGATTCGCTACAACGGCAACCGGATCGATATCGGCGGCCACCGGTTTTTTTCGAAGTCGGACCGGGTGATGGACTGGTGGACGTCCCTGATGCCGATCGTCGGCGAAAACTCAGAAGGCGAGTTCGCGATCAAGTATCAGAACCGGGAGCATACCGTTCGCAACAGTGCGGGCGATCGCGCCGCCGGAGCTACCGACCCTGACTGCGTGATGCTGGTGCGGCCTCGCAAGAGCCGCATTTACTTTCTGCGCTCCTTTTTCGATTACCCGCTTTCACTATCGGGCGCGACGCTGGGGCGGCTGGGCTGGCTCCGCACACTTAAAATCGGTCTTTCTTACGTCAAGGCCCGGCTGTTTCCTCGCAAGAACGAGAAGACACTGGAAGACTTCCTGATCAATCGGTTCGGCACCGAGCTGTACCTGACCTTCTTCAAGAGCTACACCGAAAAGGTATGGGGCGTGCCGTGCGAGCAGATCTCAGCTGCGTGGGGGGCACAGCGCATCAAGGGGCTTTCGCTCCGGACTGCCGTGGTGCATTTTCTGAAGAAGACCTTTGCGCGCCGAAAAGCAGGGCCGCCGGGCACCGGCAAGGCCGATATCGCGCAGAAAAACACGGAAACGTCGCTGATTGAGCAGTTCCTTTATCCGAAACACGGTCCCGGGCAGCTGTGGGAGCATGTCGCGCACCTGATTGAACAGCAGGGGGGCGATCTGCGTATGGGCTGGCGCGTCGTCGAGCTTCACGTCGAAACCGGCGCGGACGGCGTGGACCGGATCGTTTCCGTCGACTGCACCACGCCGGATGGCGAGCGCGTGACGGTGCGGGGCGACTACTTCTTTTCCACCATGCCGATTCGCGAGCTGCTCCGTGTCATCGACACGCCAATTCCCCCCGAGGTGCAGGCTATCTCCGACGGGCTTGTCTACCGCGACTTCATCACGGTGGGGCTGCTGGTGGACCGCCTGCTTGTGACCGAGCCGGACGGCAGTCCGCTCAAGGACACGTGGATCTACATCCAGGAGCCGGATGTGCTGGTCGGGCGCTTGCAGATCTTCAATAACTGGAGCCCGTACATGGTCGCCGACCCTTCCAAGGTGTGGATCGGGCTCGAGTACTTCTGTTACGACACGGACCCCTTGTGGAACCAGCCGGACGCCAAGATTGCAAAGTTCGCCATCGCGGAGGTTGCGAAGATCGGCATCCTTGACCCATCGGAGGTGCGCGACTCCTGCGTCTTCCGAGTGCCCAAGACCTACCCGGCCTACTTCGGTACCTATGAGCGTTTTTCCGAGATCATCCGCTACATGGACCGCTTTGAAAACCTGTTCCTGGTGGGACGCAACGGCATGCACAAGTACAACAACCAGGACCACTCCATGCTGACGGCGATGCAATCGGTCGATAACATCCTGGCCGGTAACATGGATAAGTCAAACCTGTGGAAGATCAATACCGAACAGGAGTACCACGAAAGCAAGGCCGAAACGGAGCCTGGGAAAGAGGAAGTTATCATCGGGGTGCCGGTGCCTGAGGACGAAGAGTCTGAAATCGCGGCGCAGCCATAGCGGAAGACATGAGCGTCCGTCCACACGTCCAAGCCGCGGCGGCGGCCTTTGTCGCGGGTCGTTGCCGTAGCCGGGCAGGCGAGGGCCGATGAGCGCTTATCTATGGGTCGTCGTGGGCAGTGCTCTGGGTGGGTTTCTCCGATTCGGCCTGACCCGGCTCACCCCGGGCTGGAACGCGACCCTGCCCTGGAGCACCATTGCCATTAACATCCTCGGCTCGTTTGCCATCGGCTACTTCGGCAGCCTCACGTTGGCCGCGGGCCGGTTTGCCGTTTCTGAAAACCTCCGGCTGTTTGTGATGGTGGGGGTTTGCGGCGGGTTTACCACCTTTTCCTCGTTCAGCCTGCAGACCTTTGACCTGCTGCGCGGCGGCAGCTGGCCCCGGGCGCTGCTCAACATCGGGTTGTCGGTGTTCCTGTGCCTGCTGGCCGTCGCCCTGGGCTCCAAATTGGGCGAGCGCGCGACCCATGCCCCAGCCGGTACAGCGGTGGCGCAGACCGCGGACGAAGAAGCGGCCGGCTGACGGATCACTCCCAGTGATCCTGGTGCACGCTGACCCACCAGCAGGGTGGCAGGTGCTGGTGGGGCAGCAGCGCCTGCACACACGCCACATCCATGGAGCCGAAATATTCAAAGTGGTAGTGCCCGTTCTGGTCGTGCACCGCGACGTACTGCTTGACCGTGGTAAACGAAAGCACGTCGCCGTGATGCTGCCGGTAAAGGAAGACGCCCACGTCGGCTGCGATCGCGGCGATCAGCCCCATGGCGGCAAGCGAAAGCCAGCTGGCCGTATTGCGAGCAATCACCTAGCGGGCCGCCTCGCCCCTCAGCATGGCGTCCAGCCGGTCCGGCTCAAAGCCGATCATCACCTCAGTCCCGACCAGCAGGGTCGGCGTGGAACGGCTGCCCAGGTCCATTAACTCGCGAAACGCCTGCGGATCTGCCTGCACGTCTTTGTACTCGAACAGGACGTTGCGGCTTTTGAGGAAGGTGCGGGCGGCAAAGCAGGGGGCGCAACCCGGCTGGCTGTACAGGA
>CAXTWU010000047.1:0-14984 GCA_964248025.1 uncultured Acidobacteriaceae bacterium
GTGTAGAACACGGTGGTCGCCCAATCATTAAAATAACAAAGCTCGGGGGCGGAGAGCAGGTTGGCGTGACCCGCCGGATAGATGATGCGGCCGGTTTTCGCGACGCCTGTGTCGAAGTTGCCGATGTTGCCGTCGAGCGCGTGCATGGCCGGGTGGTACTCGTAGCGGAGACCGAGCGTGACGTTCAGGTTGGGCGTCGCGCGCCAGTTATCCTGCGCGTAGAACGCATAGGCGTTTGCGCGGCCACGATTATTGGTGGTGATGTTATCCGTGTAGGACTGGTAAGGGGCACCGATCAGGAAATCGGCAAACTCCTGCCCGGTGTAGCGGCCGTTGAACAGAAAGGTCCCGTAGTTATCGCCGCCCGTGGCGTCGACGGGTGTGTTGGCCTCGAGTTTGCGGATGTCGCCGCCGAAGCGCAGGGTATGCGCGCCCTTTTGCCAGGTGATGTTATCGACATACTGGTAGTTACGCGATTGCTCCTGCGTCGTGAGCCGGCCGTTTGCGTTCGGCGTGGCCAGGGGAGTGATGTGCTGGAAGGAGAGCTCAGAGATGCCGTTGAAGGGGTAACTGGGCCCGATGCCATTGAAACCGGCGGCGTTGGTCACGGCCGCGCCGTTGAAGCTGTTGGCGGAGCCGTCCTGCTCAAGCGTGAAGCCGAACCGGAACTCATTGGATAGGTTGGGCGTAAAGGTGTAGTTAAAGGCGCTGGCGAAGATGCGGTACTGGGCGGTGCCTGTCGAACCGGGCAGTAACAGGAAGTTTGGCTGGGCCTGCGAGATGTTTTTCCAGGTGAAGCGGCCAAAGACAAAGGCTTTCTGCCCGAAGTTCTGATCGACACGCGCGTCGAACTGGTTGGACTGGATGCCTGTATTTTTTTGCGCCTGGTAGTTATAGCCGAGCGTCGCGAGGGCAGCGCTGAGCGACTGCGTGTTGCCGGTATTGGGGTCAGGGAAGAGCGACAGGAAGGGCAGGGCGCTGGCGTTGATGGCGGGCAGGGTGGCGTTTGGATAGGGAGCGCCGGTGAACGGATTGGTGAGCGCCGTGGTTTCCTGCGAAAAGTTGCCCCCCTTCATCAGCGCGGTCGGCACGACGTACTGGTAGACGGCGGATTGCGGGAAGCGGAGCCCTTCGTAGGTGCCGAAGAAGAAGGTGCGGTCGCGCCCGTTATAGAGGTGGGGGATGACGACCGGGCCGCCGACCGAGCCGCCGAAATCGTTGGCTACTTTGTGCGGCTTGGTGGCGTCGCCGTAGGGGATGGCGTCAAAGGCGGCGTTTTGGAAATACTCGAAAGCAGCCCCGTGGAGGTTGTTGGTGCCCTGCTTGGTGAGGGTGGTGATCTCGCCGGGCTGCCCGTACTCGGCATTGTTGTTGACGCCGTCGACCCGGATCTCGGCGATCGACTCGGCCGAAGGAAAGGCGTCGGCCTGGACGTTGTTGGTGGTCAGATTTTGCGCGGAGATGCCGTCGACCGTGGTTTCAGACTGTGAGGGGAGGCCTCCCTGGATGGAGAACTTGACCGCGGCGTTGGGCGAGGTGGAGGCCGAAGGGGGAAACGGGGCGGAGTCGGGCTGCACGCCGGGCAAGGTCTGGATAACGGTGAGCGGCGAGGTGGAGCCGTTGCCGCGATAGTTGGCCGGCAGGGCCAGCACGTCCTGCGGGGTGAGCGCGGCGGCGACAGCGGCATTTTCGGTGTTGATCGCGCCCGAGCCGGACGCGTCTACAGTGACCTGGGTGGTCACGGCATCGGGTTGCAGCGCGATGTCGAGCCGCAGCTGCTGGCGCGCGTCAAGGCGAACGCCGGTGTTGCTGCTGGTGCCGAAGCCGGGGGTTTTGGCGGTGATGTCGTAGGTGCCGGGCAGAAGGTTGAGGGCGGTGTAGCTGCCGTCGGGGCCGGCGGTGAGGGTGGTATCGGTGTTGCTTTCGCGGCGATGGAGAGTGAGGGTGGTGCCGGGGACGATGGCACCGCTGGCGTCGTGGACGCTGCCGTCGATCTGGGCCAGGGTGGACTGGGCATGGGCGGTGACGCCTGCGCCGTAGAGGAACAGGAGGTAAAGCAGCTGCCGGGGACGCATCAACATGGGAGGAGCCTCGCAAGGGATAGCGACTTTCCAGCCGAATGCTGGAAGCCGCCAAGAGTTCCTCTTACGATGCGCCCTTTCCAGAGCCGGCGTGGCTTTTGCGACGGTTTATGTTTTCGTCTCGTAGAGGTGAATCTGCTCTGGAGGCCTGTTTGCTTGCGAATGGCTTCTAGCGAGCCCTTGACTTGCCTGAGCCGCGGCGCACTTTGGCTGCGTCCTGGGGCGGGCGTGCCCCGGTCGGCAGGGCGCGCTCGATGGTCGCCGCGATGACCAGCAGGGCTCCGGCCTCAGCCAGCAGGATAAAGGCAAAAAGAAGCCAGTTGGACGCCGGCCACTGGTTCATGTCGAAGCCGCGCAGAAACTGGTACCACTCCCCAAACAGCACGGCGGCAAACAAGGCAAGAAAAATCAGAACAGTCCTGGGTGTCACGCGGCTCCTACTTCCTCGTTGATTTCAGGGTGCGTCAGATACGCATGGGCATGATGATATAGCGATAGCGGGTGTCGTCCTGGGCGTCTTCCGGCCGCATCTGCCCGGCCGATTGTGAGTCTTTGAACTCCAAACGGACCTCGCCCGCGCCGCCGACTGCCTTGAGGAAGTCGAGCAGGTACTGCGAGTTGAAGCCCACCAGGATGGGATCGAAGTGGTAAGGCGTTTCGATCACGTCCTCGCTTTCGCCGGCCTCGTTGGACGACGACGAGATCCTCAGCTCATTGCTTTCCATCCTGATCCGGATCGCACCCGAACGCTCATCGGCAAACTGCGCGACCCTTTGAATAGATTGCTGCAACTCTTCGGATCGCACCACCATAAACTTCGTGTTGTCCCGAGGCAGGACAGCCTCGTAGTTGGGGAAGTTGCCGGACAGCTTGCGGCTGGTGAGCACGCGGGTGCCCACGCGGAAGTAGAGCTGGTGCTCGTCGTCGGCAAAGTCGACCTCGGTCGCTTCCGTATTGCTGAGCAATCCCTGCAGCTCCTGCAAAGCCTTGCGCGGGATGAGGATTTTGCGCTCGCCGGTGATGTTGGGCAGGTTTTCGCCTGTTTTTTCGATGTGGGCGAGGCGATGGCCATCGGTGGAGACCATGGCCAGCGACTCGGCCTTGAGAATGAGCAGGGCACCGTTGAGGGTGTAGCGCGACTCCTCGTTTGAGATCGCGAAGATTGTCTTGGCGATCATGTTTTTGAGGGAAACGGCGGGGATGCGGGTGCCGGCTTCAATGGGAAACTCGGGCACCTGCGGGAAGTTGGCCCGGGCCATGCCGACCATCTTGGTGTTGGAGCGGCCGGCGCGGATGCCGACCCAGTGGTTGTCCATGAGCTTGATGGAAACCTCGCCGTCGGGCAGCAGCTTGATGTAGTCGTACAGCTTGCGCGCGGGAATGGTGCAGGCCCCGGGCTTTTTGACCTTGGCACCGCAGCCGGTCCGGAGGCTCTGGTCGAGGTCGGTGGCCGTGATGACCAGCCGGTCGCCTTCGGCCTCAAACAGGAAGTTGGACAGGATCGGAATGGTGGTTTTGCGCTCGACGACGGACTGCGCCGCGGTGAGCTCGCGCAGCAGTTCGGCCCGGCTGACGGTGATTTCCATGACGGCATTATTTGCGACGGTGTCCTTTGCGACGGCCGTCGTACCGGCACCCAGCAACTCTTCCTGCTCCAACCCTGCTTCCGCCATTGTTTCTCCCTGCGCCGCCGTTGCGGTGACTGTGGACCCCGGGCTCGCGCCGGGCAGCCGGCCGGGGGAACCCTCCATCCATTCTAGGGGCGTTTGGGTTTCCTGGGCGGCCCGTGCAAAACAACGGCGCGCCTGAGGGAAACGAACCCCCGGTGGGGAAAGCTCCAGACGGGACTGCGAGGTGCCAGCGTTGGGAGGTCGTCCGGCTGCGAACCGGGGCTGGGGCCGCGACGGTTTCTGCTTTTTAGTCTTCCAAACAGGAACAAAAACAGCAGCCGTAACCGTTGGGCGAGGAAAAGCGGAAAACCTGCCCCGGAGCTGTTTAGGGGGGTAGTTTCGGAGCCGTCCTGTTTTCCGAAACCTGTGCATCGCTTTGCGGGAAACGGGAACAACCGGTGCGCCCGCGGCGAGTGGGTGACGGGTCTTCCCACATCCCCACAAGGGCCGGGGCCCCCGGTGTGCAAAGCTGGTCCCGGAACAGGAAAATGCGTCGTTGCCCGCCATCCATGCGGTACCGGCGTGGCCGCGCTTTCCACCGCGCACCGCTTGTCCACTTTTGCCGCGCGGGGTGGAAAACCGGGGCGCTGGCGGTGCGCGGGGCAGCCGAATGGTCGGGTACTATCGCTGCATGAACAGCGAGGCTCGACCGTTCAAGGCCGGTGTTTGTTTGGCGGCGGGATGTGTGCTCCTGTGGTTGCCGGCCGTTGTGCCGGCGCAGCAAACCCCGGCCGGGTCGGACCGAAATATGGCGCGGGACATCGATCCTGCGTTGGCGCGGGTCCTGGCGGGGGTGCCGGCGATCGACGACCATGCGCATGTGGTACTGCCGCCGCCCGCCGACGGCACGGACCGAGGTTTTGACGCGCTGCCGGTCGACAACATGGAGCCTGAAACCGATACGGTGGCCTGGCGGCCCGATAACCCGGAGCTGCCGGCGGCCTGGGCGGCGCTGTGGGGCGTGCAGGCGACGGTACCGCTCACCCCGGAAAAGGCCGCCGAACTGGCCCGGGCACGGGCCGCGGTGAAAAGGCGCGAGGGCGCGCACTACCCGGTGTGGGTGCAGCGGCAAGCGGGCATTGGGACCACCCTGGCGAACCGGGTGAGTATGGGCGGGCCGGGCAAGGGGGAGCTCGCTCCGCCCGCTTTTCGTTGGGTGCCGTATGCCGACGCGTTGATGTTTCCGCTGGACAATGGGAGACTTGCGGCCGCGAGTCCCGATCGGAGACTATTTTTTCCATTGGAAGACAGGCTTCGCGCGCGGTACCTGGAGGCGGCCGGCCTCGCGCAGCTGCCCCCGACGCTCGCGGAGTACCTCCAGGAGGTAGTGACGCCGACCCTGGAGCGCCAAAAGGCCGGTGGGGCGGTGGCGGAAAAGTTTGAGGTGGCGTACCTGCGGGCCTTTGGGTTCGCCGACCCTACGGAGGCCGAGGCCGAGCGGGTGTATGCGAGATGGGTGGGCAAGCCCAGCCCGGACACGGCCGACTACCGGCTGCTGCAGGACTACCTGTTCCGGTTTATGGCCCGCGAGTGCGGCCGTTTGGGGCTTGCGGTGCACCTGCACACGATGGCTGGCGGGGGCGGGTACTTCTCGATTGCCGGGGACGACCCGTTGTTGCTGGAACCGTTGTTCAACGACCCCAGCCTGCGCGGGACCCGGTTTGTGATGCTGCACGGCGGCTGGCCATTTGTGCGCGAGGCCGGGGCGTTGCTTCAAAAGCCCAACGTGTACCTGGATTTGTCGCAGCAAACGCTTACCTTTCCGCCGCGCACCCTGGCGGGGTGGCTGCGGGAGTGGCTGGAGACTTACCCGGAGAAGGTCCTGTTCGGGACGGACGCCTACCCCTACTCGGACGCGATGGGGTGGGAGGAGTCGAGCTGGATCGCCGCGCGCAACGGCCGGGCGGCGCTGGGGCTGGCGTTGACGGGCATGATGCGGGATGGAGAGATCAGCCGAGCGCGTGCCGAGGCGATTGCGCGCGAGGTGATGCGCTGGAACGCGGCGACGCTTTACGGGCTGCCGTGAGGGTGGCGACGGGGGACCGGGCGATGGACGTGGAACGGCTGCGCCGCTTTTTGCTCCAACTGCCGCATGGGGAGGAAACGCTGCAATGGGGCGAAAACCTGGTGTTCTGGGTGGGCGATAAAGCGATCGGGGGCAAGATGTTCGCGCTGGCGCCGCTTGGCGGCCCGGGCGGCTTGGTACTGAGCTTCCATGCCGGCGCGGCGGCCTGCGGTGAGCTGCTGGAGCGGGAGGGGGTGGTGCCGGCGCCTTACTTCGCCCGCATCCACTGGGTGGCGCTGGAGCGGTGGGATGCGCTGCCGGCGCGTGAACTGGAGGAGCTGTTGGCTGCGGCCCACGCGGCGGTTTTCGCCAGGTTGTCGAAACGGACCCGGGAAACGCTGTGCCTGCCACCCCAGGCGCGAAGGCAGGCGATCGCTGCCCGGCGCGCGTTGTTGGCGGGCGGGAGCCGAAGGTCGACAGACAAGAAGCGGCGCGATAAAGATGTAAGTTCCTAACTGTTTACCCAGGTGTTTTCCAAGCGCTTTCCCGGTGCTTTCCCGATTGCTGATGACCTTGTAAGGCCATGCCGCGAGTGAGAGCGCGGCTGGGGACAGAGGATCAATCATCTGCCTTGCCCAGCGTGACGCGGAGGCCGAAGCGGGCCAGCTGCGGGGTGCCCAGGGTGCGGATGGGTGTGCGGCCGATGTCGATGGACCGGTCGAGCAGGTTTTCAACGGCGGCGAAGAGCTCATAGCGCGACTGAAAAGTATGCGACGCGTACACATCCAAGCGCGTATAGCCGTGCAGCACAAGGGTGTTGGCGTCGTCATCGAACTGACGCCCGCTGCTGCGTGCCTGCAGGCTGAGCAGGCCCCAGTGCTCGCGCGAGGCCGTTGCCTGGAGCGTCCCGGTGTTGCGGGGTACCTGCGGGATCCAAAGCCCGACGAGGCTCGGGAAGCCGGGCAGGGGCGAGAACTTCGTCACGGTGGCTCGTGCAAACTGGTAGCCGCCCGTCAGCTCGAGCCAGCCGGCGGGGTGGACCGAGCCGTCGAGTGAAACGCCGCGGCTGCGGAGCTGGCCCAGGTTTTCGCGCATCAGGGTGGTGGCCGTGGGGGTGGTTTTCAGAGTAAGCGCGGTGATGGGCCGGTTGACCTCGTTCCAGAAGTAGCTCGCGCGCCAGCTTGCGTTCCAATTCCCATTTTGGCGCGACGGGGTTTCGCCGGCGAGCCCGGCCTCCCAGCCAGTGGTGCGCTCGGCCCGAAGATCGGCATTGGGCAGGGTGGTCTGCTGCCCGACCTGGCCGGTGCGGTAGAGCTCGTTTTCGGTGGGCGCGCGATAGGCCCGGAAGCCGCTCGCACTGACGGCGAGGCTGCGCCCGAAGCGCCGGGAGATGCCCGCGCGCGGGTCCACGATAGTTTGTTCGATTGGGGGCAGGGCCTGCTTTTTTCCCGTTGAGAGCGTGTAGGTCGCGGCATCGGCGTTGCGGAACCGGTCGACGCGCGCCGAGCCGCTGAGGAGCCAGGGGCCGGGCGTCCACAGGGCTTCGCCGTAGCCGCCGACGTCGGTTTGGCGGGCCGCCGTGCTGGCCGGTGGGGTGCTCTTCGAGGTGGGGAGCTCCACATCTTCGGCGCGAATGTCGCGAATGTCGGCCCCTGCCAGGCCGACCAGCTGGGGCGTAAACCCGTGTCGCCAGCGCAGGGCCGCGCCGAGCTCGTCGGCAGGGTCAAATGTGCGGCGGGTCAAGGTTTCAGTACGGCGGCCCGTGCCGATGGAGGAGAAGCTTTGGCGATAGTGCTCGGTGGAGCCCCAGGTGCGGCCTTGCCAGTCGCCCGCGTCGAGCCCTGCGGCGTATCGCCACAGGCGGGTGCTGTTGGTGGTCAGGGGGGTGCCATTATGGCGGCTTTCGTTGAGGGCATTGCCGCGCAGCCACACCCCATTGCCGGAGCCGGGGGCGCCGAGCGCTCGTTCGGCCAGCAGCAGTCCGTTTTGGGCGTGGACGTTGGATCGCGTATCCACAGGCCCGCGCAGGTTGGGGGCGACCAGCGTGTAACCGTCGGTGGCGATGACGCCCGCGGCGGCCATGCCGCTCCAGCGGCCGGCGGCCCCGCGCAAACGAGCGCCGTTGTTGTTGAGAGCTTCGGCGCCGAGTCCGCTTTCAAGCACCAGCTGCGGCGCGCTTGGCGCCGGGGTGGAGCCGGGCAGGGGAGCGGTTGAGATTTGCAGGACGCCGCCGACGGCGCTTGAGCCGTACAGGTCGCTGACGCCGCCGCGCACCACTTCTATCTCGCCGATCGCGAGCTCCGGCAGCTCTTCCCAGTGCACCCAGCCGCCGTAGGGGTCGTTGAGCGGCACGTCGCCCAGCAGCACCAGCGATCGGCTGGCGGCGGTGGAGCCCAAGCCGCGCAGGGAGACGCCTTCGGTGGTGGGATTGGCGACCAGCGAGGAGGAGCGCCGGAACAGGTCAAAGCCGGGCACGGTGCGCAGCTTGCCGTCGAGGGAGACAGGCGCGGCCTGTTGCAGCTGCGCCGCGGTGAGGATGCGGGTGCTGATGGGGCTTTCCAGCGCGGCCACGGGGGAGCGGAAGCCGACGACTTCGACCTGTTCAGTGTGGGTGGCGATGGCCGGCGGGGGTGGGGCTGAGGCCGCGCCGGAGGTGGTTTGGGACCACGCGCAGGGGGCAGCGCCGGCGGCCCAGAACAGGCCGGCGCAAAAGGGAAGCCAGAGATGAGGCCGCCACAGCGGGCCGGGTGGCTGGTTGCGGCGGCCAATGCGGTGCGTGGAAGGGACCGGGCCGGCTGGGCTGGTCGAATCGGCCGGGCCGATGGAACTGGCTGAAGCGCAGGCTGCGCGCTGCGATGGACTCACAATGGTTGGGGGCTGCCGACGGCTTGCGCGTAGCCGTGATCGGCGATCGATGCCGGTTCTGTCAGCAGTTGCACCCCGTCGTCCTCGGGCAGGCTTGCCAGCAGTTCCGCGACGGTCTTTCGCAGGAGGGGGTGGCGCAGGCCAGGGGCGATTTCGGCAAGCGGATGGAGCACAAAGCCGCGGCGATCCATCTCCGGGTGCGGCAGCATCAGGTTCCAGGAGTAGCAAACCACCGGAAGGGTGGCGGAGTCGTCCAGCAGCTCCTCCGCCAGCAGCATGTCGAGGTCGAGGGTACGAGGGCCTTTGGGCAGGGTGTCTGCCTCGCCCCGTACACGCCCGAACCGTCGTTCCAGCTCCAGCAGGGTGCCGATCAGGTCCCTGGGAGCCCAGCCGGTTTTGAGCTCGGCGACGGCGTTGAAGAAGGGCGGCTGGTCGCGCACGGGGCCGACGGGCCGGGTAAGCCAGAGGCCGGAGCACGCCGTGACGGTGCCGAGCTCACCGAGGGCGGCGATCGCGGCGCGCAAGGTTTGCCCCGGCGAGCCCGCGGGGCCGGGCAGGTTGGCACCCAGCCCGATCCACACTCGCCACTCGCGCCCCGAAAGGTCCATCCATCCAGTTTACGTGGGCTCCGGCGATACACTGGGCACGGGTTCATCCAACGGAAGCGGGCAAGGCCGCGCAGGGGGACGGACCGGCAAGGAGCGAGCGATGGAGTATACGGTGCAGGAAGCCCAGACTCGCCTCCCTGAGCTGCTGGCGCAGGCCGCCGCCGGGGGTGAGGTGATTATCACGGATGGGGAGGCGAAAACGCCCATTGCGAAGGTGGTCCCATGCGTACCGGCTACGGGCTCACGCCGCATGGGTTGGCTGAAAGGCAAAATGCAGCCGCCTGGGCCTGAGTTTTTCGAGCCGTTGCCTGAGGAGGAGTTACGCCTCTGGTATGGGGAGGAAGATTGAGGTACCTGCTTGATACGCACACGCTGCTTTGGTACGCCACGCAGCCGGCCATGCTGTCCAAGCGGGTCACCGCCTTGTTGAAAGATCCGGGCAGCCGACTTTATGCGTCGGCTGCAACGAGTTGGGAGATAGCCACCAAGTACCGGCTAGGCAAGCTGCCCACGGCCGAGCACCTGTTGCAAGGCTATGAGTCGCAGCTTGAAAAAGCAGAGATCACCATCCTCGCGATCACGAGTGAGCACGCCCGGACCGCGGGCGCGTTCCCGGCCAGGCATGGCGACCCGTTCGACCGGATCCTGGCGGCGCAGGCGTTTTTGGACGATCTGGTTCTGCTGAGCAACGATCGCCAGCTGGACCTGTTCGGCGCGCAGCGGCTCTGGTAAATGCCGAGGCGGCTGGCGTTTTTCGGCGGCTCGTTTGATCCGCCTCACCTGGGGCACCTGCGGATTGCCCAGGCGGCGGCGCAGCGGCTGGGGCTGGACCGGGTGCTGCTGGCCCCCACGGGCCGTCAACCGCTCAAGTCGCAACACGGGGCCGGGTTTGCCGAGCGGCTGGAGATGGTGCGGCTGCTGGTGGAGGGTGAAGAGCGGCTGCAAGCTTCAGAGGCTGACGCGCCATTGCCCAAGCGGCCGGACGGTACTTTGAACCCTGTTCCGAACTACACGGTGGACACGCTGGCACGACTGCGACCTTCGCTTCCGGCCGGGGCTGAACTTTTTTTCCTGGCCGGGGCGGACTCCTTTCTGACGCTGCATCACTGGCGCTCGCCGGAAGCGCTGCTGCGGCCTCCGGAGGACGGGGGGCTGCTGGACGGATGGATCCTGGCGGCGCGCCCCGGCTTTCCCCTGACTGCTCTCGCCGGAGCCTTGCCGGCCGGCTACCGGCTGGGTCCCTGCGCCGAGACGCGCGGGCCTGTGCTGACGCAGGCGATGGTTGATCCGCTGGGTTGCCCGGCCACGCCGCTTTCCTTGTTGCCCGACCTCCACGATCCATCGACGGCGACGCGAATTCGGAAGGCTCTGGTTTCAGGCGAAGCTGTGCCGTACCTGAGCCAGCGGGTGGCGGTCTATATTCGCGAGCATGGCCTCTACAGGCCACGGTAGCCCCATGCTACGGTTAAGTGTGCCCGTCACCGCTGAAACCCGTGCCATGGTGCTGCTTGCCGCGCAGATCTGCGAGGAAAAGAAGGCGACCGACACCCGCATTCTCGAGCTGGATCCGATGGATGCCGGGTTTACTGATTTCTTCCTTGTCACCTCGGGCACCAACACCCGGCAGACCGGCGCGATTGCCGACGAGATTGAGCTGCGCCTGAAGCGCGAGTTCGGCACCTATGCCAAGTCGGTGGAAGGCCGCCGGCAAGGGGAGTGGATCCTGCTGGACTATGTTGACTTTGTGGTGCACGTTTTTACCGAGCAGACGCGCGAGTTCTACGACATTGAGCGGCTGCGCAAGTCGGCCCGCAATGTGGCGACGCACGAGCTGGCCGCGGCACTGAATGAGAAAACAGCGGCTGCGCGTAAGCAGGCGCCGGCCGGGAAAGCCGCGGCGAGGCAGCCGGGCAGGGGCGGCGAGGCAGGGGAGTTGGGCATGGTGCTGCACAACGGAGCCGACGCGCTGATCGGCGGCGCGGACGGCGGCGGTGCGCCGGGGAAAAAGGCTGCGAAAAAGAGTTCGGCGAAAAAGGCTGCGAAAAAAGCCCCGGCGAAAAAGGCTGCGGCCAAAGCCCCGGCAAAGTCGGCGGGCAAGAAAGCACCGGCCAAGAAAGCAGTTGGGAAAAGCGTGGCGAAAAAGGTGGCCGCGCCGGCCCCGAATGCCCAGGATAGGTCGCCCAGGGCGTTGCCGAGCGGCAGCAGTGCCAAGCGCCTCCCGGCGCCGGGCAGCGGTACGAAGTAGCTTTCCGCAGGGGCAGCGCGGAGCTTTGCCGCAGGTGACCCGTGGAAGGTTTCGGGCTTCTCACCTTTAGAAATACCTTTCCGGGAGATTGAAAAACTATGAAATCAGCCCTCGGCTACGCCGCGCAGCACTCCTTCAGCCGTCTTCGTCCCGTTGAGTTCCAGCGCGATGCGCCCAAGCCGAACGAGGTGGAGATCGACGTCCTGTTCTGCGGTGTGTGCCACTCCGATATTCACCAGGCCCGTAACGAGTGGGGCAACACGGTGTATCCGTGCATGCCAGGGCACGAGATTGTCGGCCGGGTATCGTCCGCCGGTTCAAGCGTGACCCTGCACAAGGTGGGCGACCTGGTCGGCGCCGGCTGCATGATTGATTCGTGCCGGGAGTGCGAAGCCTGCAAGGCGGGCGAACAAAACTACTGCCAAGGGCCCAACTCGTGGCTGGCGACTTATAACGGTCCGATGGGTCCGGCCAAGCAGACCCCCGATAACACCAATATGTATGGCCGTGATAACACTTACGGCGGTTATTCGACCAGCGTGGTGGTGTCGGAGGATTTTGTCTTGAAGATTCCTGCCGCGCTGAAGCCCGAGGTGGCCGCGCCGATCCTGTGCGCGGGCGTAACGACTTACTCGCCGATGAAGCACTGGGGCGTGGGCAGGGGCAGCAAGGTTGCCATCCTGGGCTTTGGCGGACTGGGTGATATGGCGGCGAAGTTAGCCCGGGCGCTTGGTGCGAAGGTGTACCTGTTTACAACCACAAAGGAAAAGCTCGCCGAGGCCGAAAGGTTGGGAGCCACGGGCATTGATGTAAACATTTTTCAAAAGGATAAGAAGTTACAGGCCGAGCACAAGGGCTCGTTTGACTTTATCCTGTCGACCATTCCGCAGAAACACGACGTGAACCCGTATATTCCGCTGCTGAAACGGAACAAGACGCTGGTGGTTTGCGGTGCGCTCGAGCCTTTGGCACCCCTCAATAACATGCAGACAGCCCAGATGCGCCGCGGCGTAGCGGGATCGCTGATCGGCAACATCGCCGAAACGCAGGAGGTTCTCGACTTTTGCGCCGAGCATGGAATCGGGCCTGATATCGAGGTCATTCCGATCCAGGAAATCAACGATGCTTATAAGCGGGTAGAAGACGGCGAGGTTCGTTTTCGCTACGTGATCGACATGGGAAGCCTGAAACGGGAGCAGGCGGAGCGGGAGGCCTGAGGACTAGTGCCGTCTCCGTTCCGGCTCGGCCGGCTGACGGCGGTTCCTTGCCGGAAAAGCAAGGCTGACTGGGGATCAATGTGCCAGGCCGCCGAAGGCGAATGAGGACGAAAGTAATGCACTGAAACAGCGAAAAGGCCCGTAAACTGGGCCTTTTCGCAGGGCCGGCGTTACCGCACCCGCGAAAACAGTGGTTTCTGTGTTGACAAGAGCCTGTGAAACCGCGATGGTAAAGCCCGGCAGGCTTGTTCGAAACCCGCGTCGTTACTGGGGAATCGCTTGCAGCCCCGGGGCCCGGTTTGTTTAACCGGGCCAAGCTCAACCTTCGGCCACTATCTTCCAGGCAGCACTTTCAAGGAGAACACCGCATGGCAACATCGCTCACTAAAACCGCCCTGGTACGCCAGATGGCAGAGAAGCTCGAACTCACCAGCAAGCAGACCGTCGCCTTTTTCGACCTGCTGACTGATACTGCCGTGAAGGAAACCAAAAAGAACGGGGTGTTTGTGATTCCCGGCCTGGGCCGCCTGGTCAAGGCAGAGCGCAAGGCTCGCACGGGCCGCAACCCGCAAACGGGCGAAGCGATCAAGATCAAGGCGAAGACGGTCGTGAAGTTCCGCATCGCCAAGGCCGCCAAGGACGCGATTGCGCCTGTCAAGAAGGCTGCCGAAAAAACGGAAAAGCCCGAGAAAGCCGAGAAGTAGAACAAGACCGCTCCGGTCGGACGAGGCAGGTCAACGAGCCGAACAGCGCAACAGGTCACCCCGGGGAAGCAGGCTGGTTCGTGAGGCGCGCGCCGACGCCCGAACCAGCCATTCCATCGTCCCACGGTGCGAACGCCGGGCGGTCGCGATACGGATGAATGGGCCTTTCGTGCTACTGGCGCAGCTCAACGACCGTGGCCCCTTGACCGCCCTCGTACTGATCGGCCTCGGTGACGGTGGCGACGTGGGGGTGGCGGCCGAGGGCGGCGCGCAGAGTGCGGCGCAGGATGCCCATGCCGGTTCCGTGGACGACCCGGACGCGGGGGAGCCCTGACAGAAACGCCTGATCGATGAACTTTTGCACTGCGTCCTCGGCGTGGTCGGCGGTCAGTCCGATGACGTTAATCTCGGTTTGGACGGCGGAGCCGAGTTCGTTGCCGGAGTCGCGCGCCGTGCGCACCGTGATGTTGCGCTTGCCTGCCGCGGCTTGTATGGGCGTGGGCGAAGCAGGTGCCGGGCTGGCGGAGGCCTGCACGATGGCCGCGATGTCGGCGCGGCGGACACGCATCTTCATGCTGCCGATGGAAACCTCGACGGTGTTGCTGTCGAGCTCGCGGGTGACGCGGCCCTGCTGGCCGATGCGGAGCTTGACGAGGTCGCCGGTGACGGCCAGGCGCGGGTCGCGCTGACGGGCGGCCACCTGCGCGGCGGCCTGCTGCATGGGGCTGGGCTTGCGCTGCCGGACGTGGGCGGTGAACTGCTCGGAAAACTCGCGGCGCAGACGGGCGGCGCGGCGCTCCCCTTCGGCCTGTGCTTTTTCCCGGGCGGCGCGGTCTTCGATCGACTGCACGGCTTCCTTTGATTTCGTTTCCAGGTCGCGCAGCAGGGCGTTGAGCTCGTTTTCAAGCTCGCGCAGGCGGGCCCGCATCTCCTGCGCGCCCTCGGTTTCGAGCCGGTGGCGCTCTTTTTTGAGGGCTTTTTCTTCGGACTGGACGCGGAGACGTTCGTCGCCCAGCGAGGCGATTTCGGCGTGGAGCCGGTCGAGAAACTGGCCGATGTCGAGGGCCTGGGTGGTCATGCGGGCGCGGGCGCGCTCGATGATGGGCGGTGCGAGACCGAGGCGCGAGGCGATGTTGATGCCGGCCGAGGCACCGGGCACGCCCTGGCGCAGCTCATAGGTGGGCGCAAGGGTTTCGGCGTTGAAGCCGACGGCCGCGTTGATGACGCCGGCGGTGGTTTCGCCGTAGATCTTGAGCGAAGTGTGGTGGGTCGAGATGATGGACCAGGCGCCCGAGCCGAGGAAGTGTTCGGCGATGGCGACGGCGAGGGCCGCGCCTTCGTCGGGGTCGGTGGCCGAGCCGAGCTCGTCGATGAGGACCAGCGTGGCGGGTTCGGCAAGCGAGCTGAGTCGGTTGAGATTGGTGATGTGGGCGGAAAAGGTGGACAGGTTCTGCTCGATTGATTGCGCGTCGCCGATGTCGGCGAGCACGGCTGACAGGACGGGCAGGGTGGCTTCGAACGCGGGGACCGGGATGCCGGCCTGGGCGATGAGCGCGAGCAGGCCCGTGGTTTTGAGCCCGACGGTTTTG
>CAXTWU010000048.1:0-12667 GCA_964248025.1 uncultured Acidobacteriaceae bacterium
CATACAGGTGGGATGCCGGGAGCCGGCATCCTGTCAAAGGGTCAGGGGGGCGGGAATGGCTGCGAACTGCGGCCGCCGCGGGGCTTCCCTCCCTCCATAGACGCCAAACGGCGGCAAAGGACGCTCGGAGGCGAGCCGGCGCCTACATATTCATCCTTTTGAAAAAGCGGGCCGGGACCGCCCGCACCACCAGCATAATGGCTCGCCAAAAGCCCGGCAGATAAACGGTGTCCTGCCGGGAGGCGACCGCGCGCAGGATGCCCCGGCCGATGGTGCGCGGCTCGGCAAACAAGGGTCCGCGTCGCAGGTGCGCGGTCATGGGCGTCGCCACAAAGCCGGGCTTGATGGTCAATACGTGCACCCCGGCCCGGTCCACCCGGTTCCGCACGCCGTCCAGCAGGACGTTCAGCGCGCCCTTTGAAGCCCCATACACATAGTTGCTCTTGCGCCCACGGTCGCCCGCTACCGACGAGATCACCGCCAGGCATCCGGTCCCGCGCGACTCAAAATAGTTGGCGAGCAAGGCCGTCAGCGAGGCCGGCGACAAGAAGTTGGTTCGGTAGATCGCTTCCGCCACACGGGGGTCGCGCTCGGCGGCTTTCTGGTCGCCCAGCACCCCGTGCGCCAGCAGCGCCAGGTCGATCGAACCCAGGATCTGCACCGCGGAGTCCAGCGTCGGCCCGTGCTCGTCGAGGTCGTCCAGGTCCAGCGGCACCGAATACACGGTGCGAGCCCCGCGCGTTTGCAGGTCGCTCATCACGGCCTGCAGCTTATACGGATCGCGGGCCACCAAAAAGAAGCTGGCGCCGCGATCGGCCAGCAGGCGCGCCGTGGCCTGTGCGATAGCCGAGGTCGCGCCGAGAATCAGGATTTTTTGCGGTGGGACCGGGCCTTCCTTAGCCACGACCCGTCACCCTTCTCCAGAATCCGGAGTCGAACGCGGGGTCCACATACGCCGCGAACTGCTCCCACTGCGGATAAAAGGCCTGGTACTGCGCCGGCGTCATGGTCGCGTCCTTGGCCGGGTACATGCGGCCGCCATGCTCCAGCGTGATGTTGGCCAGGCGGTCCAGCAGGTCGAACGAGACCTCCTCCCGGATCGGGAAGTCGAGCGCCAGCGTCAGCCCCGGCTTCGGAAAGCTCATCACGCCCGGCGACGGGACATCGCCGAACACCTTGAGCACGGCCAGAAACGACGCCAGGCCGGAGCGGGTGATCGCCTTCATCACATCCGAGATTCCGCGCTGGTCCTCGTCCCACGGCAGCACACACTGGAACTGCAGCAGGCCCTTTTTGCCGTACATCTTGTTCCACTTCAGCACCGAGTCGAGCGGGTAAAAGAACGGCTCATAGTCCACGACTGAGTGAACCGTCTTCTTGGTCTGCTTGTTGTAGTACGCAAAGTTAAACAGGCCGATCGAAAACTTATTCAGCGCGAACTCCGGCAGATCGATCGGAAATACGAGCTTCGGCTCCTTGGATCGCGTCAGCGGTCCGGGCGTGGCGGCATGCGTGCCCTGCATAAAGATGCCGCGGGCAAAGTTCTTGCCGGTCGACACACAGTCGATCCAGGCGACCGTGTATTCCACGTCCGCCGCCTGCCGCGACAGCTCGATGAACTCCGAAAAACCCACAAACTTGTCACCCCGGTAGTCGATGCGGCGGGTCACGATCGGGCGCAGCCGCACCTCGGCCCAGGTGATCAGGCCCGTCAAGCCCATGCCGCCGATCGTCATCGCGAACCAGTCGCGGTTTTCGCGCGTGGAGCACAGCAGGCGCGAGCCGTCGGAGCGCACCAGCTCAAACCGCAGCACGTGCGAGCCGAAGGTGCCGGCCAGGTGGTGGTTCTTGCCGTGAATGTCATTGGCAATCGCGCCGCCGACCGTGACGTACTTGGTGCCCGGGGTGACGGGCAGAAAAAACCCGAGCGGCACGGCAAAGTCCAGGATCTCCGCCAGGGTTACGCCCGCCTCGCAGCGCAGGATGCCCGTTGCCGGGTCGAAGTGGAGCATGTGGTCCATGCCGCGGGCATGCAGCAGCGTGCCGTCCTCAAGCAGGCACACATCGCCATAGGAGCGGCCTGCTCCGACCGGCAGCATGCGGCCGCCGGCCGGCACGCCGCGCGGAGGAAACTCGTTGGTCCAGGAAAGGGGAAGGAGGTCGCCCCCCAGCTTCGGGTAGCGCCCCCAGGATTCAAAGGCGGGCGATGCGGTTTTGGCAACGGTCGACAGATCGGAAACGCTTTGGGCCATGATGGATTCCTTGGGTGGTGGGCGCGGCGGATTTCGGAGCAGCGTCTAAACGGCGGCCAGCAGGATCGCGCAAACAGCGGCGAAGCCCAGCAGCAGGCTCATGCGGTCGGTCACCGCGAAGATCACCGGATCCTCATCCAGTTCACCACGGCTGGCCAGCAGCCACACCCGGCTGATCCACAAGATCATGATAGGCGTAATCAGCCACATGCGCTGCGGGTGCGGATACAAACCCGTAACGTCCCGTGCACTGATATAAAGCGAAAACACCACCACCGAGGCATACGCGCTGGCCGTGCCGAAGGCGCGCATCTGCTCGGTGTCCGACAGGAGATAGCCGCGGCCATTGGATGGCACCTGGCCGGCGACGCGGAGGTTTTGGAGCTCGGAAAAACGCTTGACCATGGCCAGCGATAAAAAAAGAAAGATGGAAAACCCGGCCAGCCAGGGCGAGATCAGGATGGACGTGGCCGCCGCCCCGGCCAGCAGGCGAAGCGTGTACAGCCCTGACAGCAGCACCACGTCGACCAGCACCACGCGCTTGAGATACAACGAATACGACAGGGTGCTGACCAGGTAAAGCAGCAGGTAGGCCACAAACCCGGCCGTCAGTGTCGCCGCCACCGCAAAGCTCAACAGGAGCAGCCCCCCCGACAGCAGCACCCCGGTTTTGCCCTGAAGATCGCCCGAGGCGAAGGGGCGGCGGCGCTTGCGCGGATGGCGCCTGTCAGCCTCGATATCCAGCAGGTCGTTGACAATATAGGTGGAGGACGCACACAGCGAAAAGCAGGCAAACGCCGCCAGCGCCTGCAGAAGACTGCGTGTGTTCAGCACATGGGCCAACAGCAGCGGCACGAAGATCAGTACGTTTTTGGCCCACTGATGCACCCGCATGGCGCGGCGCAGCGCCTTGAGCGGTGAAGCCTTGTCGAGGAACTGCTGCTCCGGCGTGAACTTGCCCGAGCGCGCGGCCCGCCGCAACGCACCGTCCGGGTTGGCGACCATGGGGCTGCCGGCATGCGCCAGCAACGGCACATCCGGGCGTGCGTTGCCGATGTAGTCGTAGCCGGTCTCGCCGAAGCGCTCCTGGAACGAGGCGAGTTTGTTGTGGCCGGTGAGGTTGGTACGCCCGTCGCTTGCCAGCACGCCGTCAAAGATGCCCAGGTGATCGGCGACCCGGGAAGCCAGTGTGTGGTCGGCCCCGGTCGCCAGGTAAATCCGCCGGCCCAGGCCTTTTTGCTGCTCCAGGTACGCCATCAGCGGCTTGTTATAGGGCAGGTGCGCCACGTCCAGCTGCACCCGGTCGGTGACCTCGCGCTTCAGCGTCGCTTTTCCCTTTGCGATCCAGCCCGGAACGCTCAGCAGCGATCGGCTGTGGGTGCGCACCATCACCAGCAGCGAGTCTACCAGCGTGTCGCTCTTGACCAGCGTACCGTCCAGGTCGACACAAAGGGGGCGTGCTGTGCGGGTCGCCGAGCCCGAAGCCATGGCGGGTGCGGCACTTGCAAAAAGGCTGGTGCCTTGCGTCCAATCTGTCATAAGCAGCCGCAGTATAGCATTGGGCCTAAAAATACAGGGTAAGCCGCCGTCCCAGAATAGGGCAGCCGATCGACCGGCACCCGGGCTCCTTTTCGGAGCTACAGAATATAACGGCTCAGGTCCTGATCCTTCACAATGCTGGCCACCATCTGCCGCACATACTCCGGGTCGATCACCACCACGCGCTCATAGCCGGTCGGAATTTCGCGATCCACTACCGGCAGCGGCACCGTGGCCGCCCCATCGGCGACCGCGACCGACAGGTCAAAGACCCCGTTCGGGTTGCGCGGCGCCTTGAGCAGGTCCGGCGCAAGAAAGCTGATCTCGTCCAGCACGCGCTCCATAATGGTGTGCAGCCGCCGAGCCCCGATGTTTTCGGTCCCTTCATTGACCCGGAACGCGAAATGCGCCATCTCGGCCAGGGCTTCCGGCGTGAACTCGAGCTTCAAACCTTCGGTCTCCAGCAGCGCAATCTGTTGCTTGGTCAGCGAGGCCTTTGGCTCGGTTAGGATGCGGATAAAGTCGTCTACCGTGAGCGACTGGAGCTCCACCCGCACCGGAAAGCGCCCCTGCAGCTCGGGAATCAGGTCGCTCGGCTTGCTCACATGGAACGCCCCGGCGGCGATAAACAGGATATAGTCGGTGCGAACCGAACCGTAGCGCGTGTTGACGGTTGTGCCTTCGACAATCGGCAGGATGTCGCGCTGGACACCCTCGCGCGAAATGTCTGGCCCGTGGCCGCCCTCGCGCCCGGCGATCTTGTCGATCTCGTCCAGAAACACGATACCGGAGTTCTCGACCCGCTCCACCGCCACGCGATGTACCTGGTCCATGTCGATCAGGCGGCCTTCTTCTTCCTGCACCAGGTAATCAAACGCCTCGGCGACCTTCATCTTGCGCTTTTTGGTACGCGGCCCAAACAGCTGTGGCAGCAGGTCTTTCAGGTTCCCTTCCGAAACCTCCTCGGGCGCATTGCCGGTCACGATCTCAATCTGCGGCTCCCGCCGCTCGCGTACGTCGATCTCGACCGAGCGCTCGTCCAGCTTGCCTTCGCGGAACTGTTCGCGCAGCTTTTCCCGCGCGCGCAGCTGTGCCCCTTCGGCATCAGCCGCCGACGCGCTCAGGCTTTCGCCGCTCGGCAGAGCCCCGTCGGGGTCGCTCGGCATCACCGCGATCTCCGCCGAAGACGCGTTCGGGGCCACCGCTGCCGGCGGCATCAGCAGGTCCAGCAGCCGATCCTCCGCGTTCAGCTCCGCCTTGTCTTCCACCTCTTCCAGCTTTTCGTCGCGCACCATGTCGATCGCGTTCTCGACCAGGTCGCGGATCATCGACTCCACGTCCCGGCCGACATAGCCCACCTCGGTGAACTTCGACGCTTCCACCTTTAAAAAGGGCGAGTTGGTCAGCTTTGCCAGCCGCCGCGCGATCTCCGTCTTGCCCACCCCCGTCGGCCCGATCATGATGATGTTCTTGGGCATGATCTCCTCGGCCACTTCAGGCGCGAGCTTTTGCCGGCGGGTGCGGTTTCGCAGGGCGAGCGCCACCGCGCGCTTGGCGGCGCGCTGGCCTACCACGTACTTGTCGAGCTCGGCGACAATCTCGCGCGGCGTCAGCTCTTCGAGCGCCAGCTCCTGGTCGTCGGCGGTTCCGGGAAGGTAAATAGCCATGCAGATCCTTATTATTTCTTTTCGGGCGCGGGAGCGGCTGCGTTCAGCTCTTCCACCATGATCTGGTCGTTGGTGTAAATGCAGATCTGCCCGGCAATCCGCAACGATTTTTCCGCAATCTCGCGCGCCGGCAGCTCCGTGTTGTCGTACAAGGCCCTGGCCGCGGCCAGCGCGTACGATCCGCCGGAGCCGATCGCTACGATCCCCTCGTCCGGCTCGATCACATCGCCCGTGCCCGAGATCAAAAAGCTTTGCGAAGGGTCCGACACGATCAGCAATGCTTCAAGCGAACGCAGCATCTTGTCCGTGCGCCAGTCTTTCGCGAGCTCCACCGCCGCCCGGCCGATGTTGCCGGCATACTGTTCCAGCTTGCTTTCAAAGCGTCCAAACAGCGAGAACGCATCTGCGGTGGACCCGGCAAAACCCGCCAGCACCCTGCCCTCATAGAGCCGGCGCACCTTGCGCGCCGTGTGCTTCAGGATGGCGTCGCCGAGTGTTACCTGCCCATCGGCGGCCATCACCACCGAGCCGCCCCGCCTCACACACACCACCGTCGTGCTGCGGATTCGCCAGCCGTTGCCGAGCGAAAACTGATGACTTGAAACGGCAAAACGCTGCGCTTGGAGAGGGGTGGGGGAAATCGCCATCGTGAATCGTTCCAGTATAGCTGAGGCATCCAGGGGCCTGACCGGCGCTCCCCGGATGCGGCCCGGGATGCCCGCGGCCGCGAGCGGCCGCGCAACGGGCAGCCGCAAGCCGCCGGGCTGGGGTATCCTGCTACAGAGTAGGGGCATTGGCGCCCGGCTCGGGGGAGCGTGTGCAGCGATGAATGGGCTTTCCCTGCGCGATCACCATGCTCTGACCACAGCCGCTGCCGTTACGGCCTGCCTCGGCGGCCTGCTCTGGTATCGCGCCACGCGAGACCGTACCAGCGAGGCCGACCTCGAACGCACACGCCGTCAGGATCTTGTTCTGGGCGGCCGCATTATCGACGGCACCGTGCTCGACGTTTCGGACCTGGACCCCCTTGAAGCCGGGCGCGCCGAAGGCCTCCAGCTCATCCTTTACAAATACGAGATCGCCGGCGTGTCCTATGAGTGCTCGCAAGACATCACTCACCTCAAGGACCTGGTCCGCATCGCCGACATTCGGGTCGGCTTCCCCTGTTCCGTACGCTACGACACTCACCAGCCTGAAAACAGCATCGTGATCGCCGAAAACTGGATCGGCCTGCGCGACACAGCGAACTCGGTCCCCGTGCGCCGCGCCAGCCCGCGGAGGCGCTGGTCCGCGCCCGTCGGGTAGGCACGAGACGCCGGTTACTTTGTTTGTATCCATTCACGCTGTTGATCCCTGACGTCAAAGGTCTAAACCGCGGAGGCACACCAGGACAGCTATGGATCGCCGAAGTTTTCTGCAAAGCTCTGTAGCGGCGGCGGGTGGCGCTCTCGCACAGGCGCACGCCCCGGGCCAGGAACCCGCAACCGGTGGTGCATCGGCCCGTCCTGCCGTTTCCCCCACCGCTGCCGTCTCCTTTCCTCCCGGTTTTCTCTGGGGTACCGCCACCGCTGCCTATCAGGTGGAGGGAGCCTGGAATGAGGACGGCAAAGGCGAATCCATCTGGGATCGCTTTTCGCATACGACCGGGAAAATCAAGGGAGCTGCCACCGCCGATGTTTCCTGCGACCAGTACCACCGGTATCGGGAAGACATAGCGCTGATCCGGCAGATGAACCTGAAGAGCTACCGGTTTTCGATCGCCTGGCCGCGCATTCAGCCCACCGGCACAGGCGCGCCCAACCAGAAAGGGATCGATCACTATTCCAGACTGGTCGATACTCTTCTGCAGTCCGGCATACGGCCTTTTTGCACCATGTATCACTGGGACCTGCCCCAGGCCCTCGAAGACAAAGGTGGATGGCCTAACCGCGACTTAGCCGGCTATTACTCCGAGTACGCCGGCATCCTAGGCAAACACCTGGGCGACCGCATCACCGTCTGGGCCCCCTTCAACATGCCCTGGACCTTCACCTATCTGGGCTACGGTGCCGGCGCTTTACCGCCCGGAAAGGCGGATTACAAACTCTTTCTCCAGGCGGCGCATACGGTAGCCCTGGCGCAATCTCAAGCGCTGCGAGCACTCAAAGCGGCCTCCCCAAAAGCAACGGTCGGCAGCGCTTACGGCATGGCTCCCGCTTATCCAAAGACAAACAGCCAAGCCGACCGGGCCGCGACCGCTCGCTACCATGCAATGAACAATGTTTTCTTTCTCCATGCGGCCATGTACGGCACTTATCCCAAGGCCTTTGTCGGCGAGCCGCCGTTACAAGCCATGGGATTTCGGTCCGGCGATGAACAGATACTGAGGGCTCCACTGGATTGGGTCGGTTTTCACTACTACACCCGGCGTGTCGTTTCTGCTGTCGCCGGCGGCGCGTCCGGCAACGCACAGTTCGGCACGGAAACCGAACTCGACGGCGCGGGCTCGGGCAGCCGCGACGACTACACCCGGTTCCACGCGGAGATGCCGACGGAAGGTCCACTGACCGATGCCGGGCTGGAAGTCTATCCCAGGGGCATTTACGACCTTGTCACCCAGATATCGCGTGAGTACAACAACCCCGTCATTGAAATTACGGAAAGTGGCTGCAGTTATCTCGACGCTCCTTACTCCGGGGAAGGTGGCCGGGTACCCGACCTGCGCCGTATCGAGTTTTTCCGCAGTTACCTTTCCGAGTTGAGCCGGGCCATTCGCGACGGGGCCAGGGTTCGCTCCTATCATGCCTGGAGCCTGCTCGATAACTTCGAATGGGCCGATGGCTATAGCCAGCGCTACGGGCTGACTTACGTCGATTTCCGCGACCAGCGACGTACAATCAAGGACTCCGGCCTATGGTACCGCAGGGTCGCCGCGACCCATCAGATCACCTGACATCCCTGCCTGCCGCAGCCTCGATCCACATTTGCAATCCGAATTCAAAACTGCTGTGCGGCTTACGTTTCCCAAACACCCGCGCCGCTTCCAGAGCGGTCATGCCGTGCAGAAACGCCCACAAAGCCACCGCCGCTTCAGGGGCTCTTTCGTCGCCGTACAGGCGAGCTACGTGCCCCAGTACGAAGTTCCACGATCGTACGTGCGATGCATCGTCTCCCGTATCCTCCGCCGGCGAGGGCGGCAGCAGCGTCAGCGAAAAAACCTCCGGCTCTTCCCGCGCAAAGCGCACATAGGCCTGCGCAATGGCGCGGATTGCCGCTTCGGGAAGCTTCTTGCCGGACGCTTTCTGGAGCACTCCCAGCAAGCGACGGCGACTTTCTTCCGCAAGCGCAAACTGGAGTGCCGCAAGGCTCGGAAAGTAGCGGTACAGGGCATTGGGTGCCAGACCCAGTGCCGCAGCCACACTCCGTATCGCAAGTTTGTCGATGCCGTCTCGCGACACCTGGTTCATGGCCGCTGTCAGGATGGTCTGTCGATCCGTTTTTGCTGGGTAAGGCATACAAGGAACTGTACAACTTGGCGTTCTCATTGCTATATGTGTACGTTGTACACAATCAAGGTATACGCCGTATATCTTCAAGGTGAGGCGGGGAAGACGCATGAAGGAAAGGTCAGTCGTCGTTACAGGAGCCTCCACCGGCATCGGATGGGGCATCGCAGGCGTGCTGGTTCAAAAAGGTTTCCAGGTGTTCGGCACGGTTCGCCGTCAAGCCGATGCGGACCGGCTGCAATCCGAGTTTGGAGCCGCCTTCACGCCGCTTCTCATGGATGTTACCGACCAACCGTCGGTGGAGCGGGCTGCCGGCCAGGTACGAGCCTTTCTCGGTCGGTCCACCCTCGCCGGCCTTGTCAACAATGCCGGTATCTCGGTGGTCGGTCCTCTCCTTCATCTACCCCTAGCCGAAGTGCGCCGCCAACTCGAAGTCAATCTCGTCGCTCCTTTGCTGGTCACGCAGGCCTTTGCGTCGCTGTTGGGGGCCGACCGCACCCGGCAGGGAAGCCCTGGACGCATCGTCAACATCAGCTCTGTCGGTGGAAAAATGGGAGCTCCATTTCTGGGTGCCTACGCCGCCTCGAAGTACGGCCTGGAGGGAATGTCGGAATCGCTCCGCCGCGAGCTCATGCTCTACGGCATCGACGTCATTGTCATTGGACCGGGCTATGTCAACACGCCGATTCTGGACAAAGCGGAAGCAGACGATTACGAAATCTACCGGCATACCGGCTACGCGGCAAGTCTCCATACGTTTCGCAAGATGTTTATAGCGGAAGGCCGTAAAGGCTTCCCTCCTCAAAGGATTGGCGAGGCTGTCCACACAGCCCTCACCGTCAAAAATCCTGCCGTTCGGTATGCGGTCGTGCAGCAGAAACTCAAGAACTGGACCCTACCTATGCGCCTTCCCAAGCGACTGATCGACCGCATCATCGGAAAGCGGTTGGGCCTGCTTCCGTCCTAGCAAAGCACAGGAGTTTTTTAAAGCAGCCCCTCCCGTCCTACACTGGGGGTGCATGCACACCCACGCCCACCCGGCCGGCAACACGCGCAAGACGCAGGCAGTGCTCCAGGTGTCACTCGCGGCCACGCTGCTCTACGTCGCGATCTGTTTCATTGCGGGGCTGCGGTCGCACTCGCTGGCGCTGCTGTCAGAGGCGGGGCATAATGTTTCGGACGCAGCCGCGCTGCTGCTGTCGTTTGTGGCCGTCTGGCTTGAGGGCCGTCCCGCAAACGATGCCAAAACCTTTGGCTATCACAGGGCCGGCGTGCTGGCCGCGTTTTTCAATGCGCTTGCCCTGGTCGCGGTATCCACCTGGATCGCCATCGAGGCCGTCGGGCGTTTCCGTCATTCGGAGGCGGTCGCCGCCGGGCCCATGATGGCGGTTGCCGCGGCCGGCGTCCTGATGAATGGCCTGATCGCCATACTGCTTTGGCGTACCGGCTCGGAGGACGTCAATCTCCGCTCGGTGTTTGTTCACATGCTGGGCGATACGCTGTCGACCGCCGCCGTCATCGTGGGCGGGTTCGCGATCCGGCTCACGGGGCAATTCTGGATCGATCCAGTGTTGTCGCTCGCGATCTCCGCGTTGGTCCTGTGGTCGTCGATCGCTATCGCGCGCGAAACCCTCAACATCCTGCTTGAAGGCACCCCCGAAGGGATTGCGCTCGCCGAGATCCGAACCGTATTGGTCGGCATCCCCGGTGTCCAGGGCGTGCACGACCTCCATGTCTGGTCCATCGGCTCGCAGACCCATGCACTGGCCACGCACATCCGCATCGCCGACATCCCGCCGTCGGAAAGCAACGCCATCCTCCTGGAGGTCAAGCTGCAGATGCGCAAGCAGTTTCGCATCGTGCACACCACGGTTCAGTTTGAGAACACTGGCTGTGAAGCCGAACACGGCTGCGTCATGGCACTGGACCAAGGCGATGCACACGCGCATCATGGCCATGCACATCACGGCCATGCACATTGACCGGGAACAGGGTCCGCATGGGTGTCACAGTGTGTTTCGGGAGCACCTTGGTGGCGGGCGCAAGATGGGCACCGATCAGCGCTGCAATGCCCGCTCCGAAAACGGGCCAGTTCAGGCGTTCACAGAAGTGCCTGCGGCCTGCCAGGGCCATGGCCAGGTAAGCGCCCCTGTCACCTTCAAGTAGTTCAAGGATGCGTCGCACGTACGGCTCAGGCCCGTCGTCCTTTGGTTGCACGATGCCCGTTTTACCGTCGAGGATCACCGAGGGCACGCCTACGATCGCTCGCGAAACCGGAGGCAGCGCAAAAGCCTGCGCTTCGGCGAACACCAGCCCGAAGCACTCAGCCAGAGTGGGCACCACGAGAAAGTGGGAGGCCAGCAGCAGCTCCCGCAACTTGCTCGACTGCGCGGCATCGTTGCGCGCCAGCAACCCAAAAACTTCGACGATCTCATGATCGCCGGGCTCAAGCTTTGGACGGCAACCCACAATGTTGAGGCGTACCTTGCCTCCACGTCCGCTCTTATGCAGGGCTCGTGCGATTGCAAGAGCCAGTTCGCCGCCCTTGCGGTCCCACTCCTTGCCCACAAAAAGAAGGTCCACGCGATCGGTTGGACGTGCCCGCACCGCGGCCTCGATCGCTGCTTCGCTCAGGTCCGGTACCCAGGCGGCACCCATGGGCTGCACATGGACCCGTTCCGGAGGGACGTCGAATCGGCGGATCGCATCGTCTTTGGCCCATTGTGAGACGTAGACCAGACCAGTACAGCGCCGCGCAGCGGCCCGCTCACGGGCCGCAAACAGCTTGCCGCCGACCGGCGCGGGATCGTAGTCGCGGTATACCTCGTGAAAAGCCATCCATGGCGTATCGGTGAAAGAAAAAATCGGCAGCGACGGCCCCCTGTAGAACTCCGGGAGGTAGACCAAACACTGCGACGAGATGGAAAGCAGGGCTTGCGGCCGGTGCAGCTCGATCGCCTCCGCCGTTCGCCGCGCGAACTCGCGCAGGGCAGGCTTGGTCATCCAGAGCGGGTAACGCGGCGGGTTGCCGCCGAGGATCAGTCTCAGTGCTGAGTGCCCGGGCGACTTCTTCACCGGAAGATGGTCAAGCACCGTGAGCCGATCGACCGCGCCGGCGAGGGCGCGGCGAATCTCCAGCGCCGACCCACTCCATGCCATGGGGTGGGCGGTGTTCTCAAGCGTCGCGAGCAAAAGGTGTTGAAGCTTGGCGGCCAAGTGTCTCGTGCTCCGGGAAGAAGGGCTGCGGGCCTTCGACCAAGAACGTTCTACTACACTTTCACTACAAACGCAGGTTACGAAGGTGGAAGCTGACCGCGCGAATCAGGACTCGACTGGTTTGTCGGGCTGCTCGTTGTAGAGCTTTTCCACGCGGGCGATGGTGTCGATCTCACCGACGGGCTTGTCGGTACGGATGCGCAGGATGCGCGGAAAACGCAGAGCAAAACCGCCGGCGTGGCGATTCGATCGGGTGATGTTGTTGAATGCGACTTCAAAGATGGTGTCGGGCTCAACCGTTCGATAATGGCCGAACTCTTCGATAGTTGTCGAAAAGAAATGCTCCGACAAGGAGCTCATTTCAGCGTCGGTGACTCCCGAATACGCTTTACCGACGTTTAACAGCTCGCCGGTTTCGGCGCGCACGGCAAAGGTGTAATCGCTGAGGAAGCGCGCGCGGCGCCGGGGGGGGGGGGGCGGCGCCCGGGCGCCCGCACCCACGCAGGGG
>CAXTWU010000048.1:12677-14831 GCA_964248025.1 uncultured Acidobacteriaceae bacterium
AGGGTGCACGCGCGGCGCCCGGGGGGGCGCCCCGGGGGGCCCACGGCGCCCCGGGCCACGACCACATCGAGAGTGGCGAGCTCGCGCTTGAGTTTGAGCCAGGCCAGGCCACGGCGTCCCGGCTGGTACAAGCTCCCGCTCGCTTTCAGCATCACGCCCTCGTTTCCACGCGCGCGTGCTTCCGTGTAGGCCGCGTCCAGCTGAGCGCCGCTGTTGAGGCGCATGGCTGGAGCCAGCAGCAGGCGCGGAAACGCACTCTCCCCTGTTGTTTCAATGTTTCTGCCGAACAGCGTGCCCTGCTCAACCGATGGGGTGTGGCGGCCGCCGGTGAGCTCGGCATGGTCAGCCAGGTACTGCTCCAGCCGCCTGCGGCGCGTTGTCAGCGGCTCCTCCAGCCATAAACGGCCGTCAGCGTAGAGCAGATCGAAAGTCATAAATACGACCGGAATTTTGCGTTGTATTTCCAGCGGCACCTGCTTGCGTCCGAGCCGTTGCTGGAGCGAGGCAAACGGGAGCGCGCGTGCCGGAGCGCCGTCAGCCTGGGGAGACCAGGCCAGGATTTCACCGTCCAGGATTGCCGCTTCCGGCAGGGTGGCAAAGGCTTCGACGAGCTCAGGGAAAGCGGCGCGGAGGTCTTCGCGGTTGCGTGAAAACAGGCCGACGCGGCCAGCCTCGCGAGGGTCGCCTGCATGGAGCTGCGCGCGCATGCCGTCGTACTTGTCTTCCAGCTGGGCTTCGCGCAGGGCCTGCTCGGGCGCGAACTGCCGAGCCTGCTTGGGCGCGAGCTGCCGAGTCGGCTGCGTGCGGACCGCCGGCTCGGAGGCAGCTGGAGTGATCGCCGTTTCCATTCGTGCTTCCCCTTCAGGCCCCGAGGTGGTTTCGCGGTTCAGCCGGGCTTGCGCCCTGTCCGGGGAGGCACCGTCGCTCTGTTCCGCGGCGATCTCCTCCGCGAAACGCGCGATGGCTTCGTCCACGCCATCGACCGGACTTGCGAGCATAAAACCGAGCGGGTGAAAAAGCCGCATCGCGGCCTGGTCAAGGGTGCCGGCGGCCGCGCGTTCGACGACCTCTGGCAGGCTGCCGAGCAGCATGCCAGCGTGCCGCACCGCACCGATTTCGCGTCCATAGGCGGCGGCAATCGCGTCCTCCACCAGGCTTGTTTTGACGCCGATGCGCATGTCGCCGGAGATGAGCTTGAGCACGTATTTGCACTCCCTCGCGGTGCAGCGGGCGAGAAAAGCCGCAAGCACCTTGAGTTTGGCTGCCGGCCCGCGAGCGCCCGCGATCTCGGCCAGGGTGGCCTCAAGCTCCCGCAGTGTGGGTGGGGCGGCTGCTTGCGGGCTGCCGGACGCGCTTGCGATCAACTCCTCGGCGGCCGCGCCGATATCGCCGTGGTGGCGAAAGGCGAGCGCCATGGCGGCCGGGCCGGCTCCGCTGCGCTGCGCGACGGCTTTCGACAACAGCGCGCCGCCGACGCTGAGATTGCGCCCGTCGATCTCCCCGAAGGGCGCGCCGGCCGTGTACTGCGCGGCGCGCGCGGCGTCAGCCACCGGCAGCGAGTGGAGGTAGGCCGCCAGGATCGCTCGCTTTTCGAGCTTTTTGGTCGTTGCGCCAAGCGCCTCGCATGTGGCGGCCCAGCCCGCCAGCGCGCTTGGCTCCGCCAATGGTGTGCTTACTTCCGTCATCGATGGTTGTAGATG
This sequence comes from uncultured Acidobacteriaceae bacterium, assembly GCA_964248025.1. Classification (GTDB taxonomy): domain Bacteria; phylum Acidobacteriota; class Terriglobia; order Terriglobales; family Acidobacteriaceae; genus EB88. The sequence goes on from CAXTWU010000048.1 coordinate 14,378, forward strand.
CACGAGGGCGCGATAGGGCCTGCTTTGGTAAGATGAGATCATGTCTTTCGCCGCGACCTCCGGCGCTCTTCTTTAGCGGCTCCCGCCTGCTGCGCATCGTTGTGCCTGTTTCGACAAACAACTCCGCTGAGTTTCAAGCCCGAGGGCATTTCCATGTTTGAACGTTTAGACCAGATCGTGACCCGCTATGAAGACCTGGGCGCGCAGCTTGCCGACCCCGCGCTGATCGGCGACCAGCAGCGATACCAGAAGACGGCCAAGCAACATCGCGACCTCCAAGCCGTGGTGGAGGCGTATGGGCGCTACCGGGCGATCGCCGACGGCATGGCCGAGGCCAGGGCGATGCTGGGCGAGGACGACCCGGAGATGCGACAGATGGCGGCCGACGAGCTGGCCCAGCTGGAAGCGCGCCTGCCTGCGGCGGAAGACGAGCTGAAGCTGCTGCTGCTGCCCA
>CAXTWU010000049.1:0-14539 GCA_964248025.1 uncultured Acidobacteriaceae bacterium
GCGACGAACCCGTCACCACCACCACCTTGCCGCGCACCGGGTACCGCCGCCAGCTGCGCAGCACCACTTCGGTCGCGGCCCATACCCCTGCCGCCGCCAGCAGCCACGTCATCGTTCCATTTCGTCGATTGGCCATGTTGTCCCCGTAACCAATACGATGCGCACTCGACGGGGTTGCAAGCGCGGTCCTGCAAGGGTATCGTTCACTTCGCGAAACCTGTTCACCCCTATGAAAATCGGACTGCAAACGCCCCGCCATTTTCTATGCTTTTCTCTGGCCCTCGCCGCGCCCTCGCTCCACGCGCAGGCCGCAACGCCGCCCATGGGATGGAACAGCTGGAACCATTTTGCCGGCCGCGTTACCGACGCCGACGTGCGCGCGGCCGCCGACAGCATGGTGTCGAGCGGCATGCGCGACGCCGGCTATGTATACGTCAACATCGACGACACCTGGCAGGGCAAACGGGATCGCCATGGGGTCATGGAGCCCAACAGCCGGTTCCCCGATATGAAGGCCCTGGCCGACTACGTCCACGCCCGCGGCCTCCGGCTCGGCATCTACTCCTCGCCCGGCGCCTGGACCTGCGCCCACTACCCCGGCAGCTTCCATCATGAAAAACAGGATGCTGCCACCTACGCGGCCTGGGGCATCGACTACCTCAAATACGACATGTGCTCCTACGGCAACCGCATGGACAAGAAGTACGGCAAGCCTTCCGCAGCCAATACCGCCCAGCGTCTCCAGGCCGACTCCGCCGTTTACGACAAAATGCACCGCGCCCTGCTCGCCACCGGGCGGCCCATCGTCTTCTCACTGTGCCAGTACGGTTGGGACTACGTGTGGATCTGGGGCGCCGGTGTGGGCGGCAACCTGTGGCGCACCACCGGCGACATCACCGACAACTACGCGCGCATGGCCGAGATCGGCTTCGGGCAAGCCGGTCTTGCTCCCTACGCCGGGCCCGGTCACTGGAACGACCCCGACATGCTCGAGGTCGGCAACGGCGGCATGACCGCCGACGAGTACCGGACCCACATGAGCCTGTGGGCCCTGCTCGCCGCGCCGCTCTTGGCCGGCAACGATCTAAGCCGCATGACCCCCGAAACCCTCGCCCTGCTGACCAACCGCGACGTGATCGCCATCGACCAGGACCCGCTGGGCCGGCAGGGCGACCGCCTGTCGCAGGCGGGCGAGCTTGAGATCTGGTCTCGTCCCCTCGCAGGCGGCGCGGTCGCAGTCGGCTTGTTTAACCGCTCGGCCCAGCCGCGGCCCATGACCCTCGACCTGGCACAGGTCGGTGCCCGCCCCGGGGCCCGTGTCCGCGATCTGTGGGCTGGGCAGGACGTGCTACCACCCGGCAGTGCCGTTTACACCGGCACTGTGCCTTCCCACGGTGTCGTCCTGCTCCGGATCGAGCCCGGCAGCACCACGGTACCGGGCACAGCAGCGAGATAAGTCCACACTCCGCATGCAAAGCGCCGCCAACGCGCGTAGAATCGGGTCGGGCCTCCCTCGCTGTTCTCAGCCGTGCTGTACGGAAACAGGACGCCGGACCGCCCCGTTTACGCTATGAGCGCCACACACCTGGAACCCGCGCAACTCGCATCCGCCGCCTCTCGCGACTCGGTTTTCAACGTTTTTCGCCGCTGGGGTTACCTCCAGGCGCAGCTTGACCCGCTCGGGCAGGAGCTTGCCCCGCTGCCCTTGCCCGAGGATCTGCCTCCCGGCGCAAGCGACGAAGACATTGCCGCCGCGCGAAAGATCTACTGCGCTACCGTCGGGGCCGAGTTCATGCACATCGCCGACCGTGCCCGCCGCGAGTGGGTCATGGCCCGGCTCGAGCAGGCTCCACGCAAACTTGCCCCGGCTGAGCAGCGTACGGTCTTGTCGCAGCTGATCCATGCCGACCTGTTCGAGCAGGTCATCCAGTCGCGCTATCTCGGCACCAAGCGTTTTTCGCTCGAAGGCGTGACCGCCCTTATCCCCTTTCTGGACGAGGCTTTTCAGCGCGCGGCAGAGCTGGGCGCCATCAAGGTCATGATGGGCATGAGCCATCGCGGACGCTTGTCCGTCATGGTCAATACCTTTCGCAAAAACCCCGCCGACATCTTTTCCAAGTTTGAAGACGTGAACCCACGCTCGTTCCTGGGCGGCGGCGACGTCAAGTACCATGTCGGCGCGACCGGCAACTACCCCACACGCTCCGGCACCACCCTTGCCCTTCATCTCGTCTCCAACCCCAGTCACCTGGAGGCCGTGGACCCGGTCGCCATGGGTCGAGCCCGTGCCAAGCAGGTACGCCTGGGTGCCGAAGGCCCCCGCAAGGTGCTGCCGCTCGTCGTTCATGGCGACGCCGCCTTCGCCGGGCAGGGCATCACCGCCGAGACCCTCAACCTCAGCAATATTCCGGGCTATTCCGTCGGCGGCACCGTCCATGTGCTGGCCAACAACCTCATCGGCTTTACCGCCGAACCTTCTGAGGCTACCTCTACCCGCTTCGCCTCCGACGCTGCCAAGCGCCTGCCCATCCCCATCTTCCATGTCAATGCCGAAGACCCCGATGCCGTTCTCCGGATCGCCGCCATCGCGGTCGATTACCGCTACGAGTTCGGCAGCGATGTTGTTGTGGATCTAATCGGCTACCGCCGCCATGGCCACTCCGAGGTCGACGACCCCACCATCACCCAGCCGTTGCGCTACGCCCGCATCAAGGACCACCCGCCACTTTCCGCCCTTTATGCCAAGCGCATCGGGGTTGATGCCGCGGCGGAAATCCACGAGGTGCAGGAACAGCTCACCGAGGCCCAGCGGGCGGCCACCGAGATCCAGCAGGTCGCGGTGCTCGCCACCATGCCCGAGTACTGGTCGCCCTACAAAGGCGGCCCCTACAAGCCTGAGTACGAGCGCGAAACCGGTCTGACCCGGGCCGAGGTCACCCGTCTCGGACGCGCCCTGTGCGAGTACCCCCAGGGCTTCTGCATCCACGCCAAACTCCGCAAGCTGCTCGAGCAGCGCCTGGAAATGGCCGAAGGGCAGCGCCCGTTCGACTACGGCATGGCCGAAGCCGTCGCGCTCGCGTCGTTGCTGGAAGCGGGAACCCCGGTCCGGCTCAGCGGGCAGGATTCCGAGCGCGGCACCTTTAACCAGCGCCACTCCGTGCTCATCGACACCGAAACCGAGCAGCCCTGGATCCCGCTCGAACACATCAGCAAGGATCAGGCCCGCTTCGAGGTGTACAACTCCGCGCTCAGCGAGGCCGGCGTCCTCGGGTTTGAGTACGGCTACTCCCGCGACTACCCGGAAAGCCTGATCCTGTGGGAGGCCCAGTTCGGCGACTTCGCGAACGGGGCGCAGATCATCATCGACCAGTTCATCGCCTCGGGCGAAGACAAATGGGGCTTGCTGGCCAATGTCGCCCTGCTGCTGCCGCACGGCTACGAGGGGCAAGGTCCTGAGCATTCCAGTGCTCGCGTGGAGCGTTTTCTTCAGCTTGCCGCGCACGACAACGTGCAAATCTGTCAGCCTTCCACCGCCGCGCAGTACTTTCACCTGCTGCGCCGCCACATGTGCCGCCCATGGCGCAAACCCATGGTCGTTTTTACGCCCAAGAGCATGCTGCGCCATCCTGACGCCCTGTCGCCCATCGAGGACTTCGGCCGGCCGATGTTTATGAACGTGCTGCCGGACGCCTCGGTTGACCAGGCGAAACGCCTGCTGCTGTGCACCGGCAAGGTAGGCCACGATCTGCGCGTGGAGCGCGAAAAGCGCGGTAGCACGGGCGTTGCCATCATCATGGTTGAGCAGCTTTATCCCTGGCCCGAAGCTGAAATCTGCGCCGCGATCACCGCGCACCCGGAAGCCCGCGAGATCGTCTGGGTGCAGGAAGAGCCGGAAAACATGGGTGCTCTTTCCTTCGTGATGCCGCGCCTGCGACGCATGGTTCGTGACGGCCGCACCGTGCTGTCGATCAAGCGGTCTGCCGCCGCCAGCCCCGCTACCGGCTCCGCCAAGGCGCACGAGATGGAACAGCGCACCCTCATCGATCTCGCCCTCGCAGTCGGCGGCGAGCACAGTGCGGCTCACTCATAGCTACCATGACGGCCTGTCAGGAGAGCCGTGTTTGCTCCTCCCATGGATTGAAATGCGTCAGCCCCAAATCCTGGAAGTCCTTCACACAGCGGTCGCCGTTCCACGGCGCGTGATGAACTGGGGCCCGTCTGTCTGTGCCTGATTCACAACCTCGCTGAGCCGTGCTTTCGCATCCTGCAGCTGCCATGTCGCCATAAGCCCACCTCAGCTGGTCGGCTTACCGGCAACGAGTCAGGTGATCAAGCACGACAATGCCATCAGGATCACTGCCCATAGGTCGCCGCCTCCCCGTGCTTGTGAAAGTAGTGCCGGTCCAGCAGTGCCTGGGACACCGGCCGTGTATTCGGGTTCAGCTGCAGCGTCAGAGTGGCCATGCGCGCCACCGCTTCCAGCACCACGGCCAGGTGCGCCGCATGCCGAGGGTCCTTGCCCCACGTAAACGGCGAGTGCCCGGCCACCAGCACCGCGCGGATCGCATCCGGGTCCAATGTGCGAAAACGCCGGATGATCGCCAGGCCCGTGTTGTGCACGTAGTCGCCTTTCACCTCAAACGGGGTCAGCTCATCGGTGACGGGAATCGGGCCGTAGAAGTGATCGGCATGCGTGGTGCCCAGCGGCGGAATCGGCCTCGCCGCTTGCGCCCAGGCTGTCGCGTACTCCGAGTGGGTGTGGGCGATGCCACCGATGTGCCCAAACGCGCGATACAGCAGCAGGTGTGTACCCAGGTCCGAGCTGGGCTTCAATGCCCCTTCCACCACCTTGCCGTCCAGGTCCGTCACCACCATCTCGCCGGCGGTCAGCGAGTCATAGGGCACACCACTCGGCTTGATGACCACCAGCCCCTGTTCGCGATCGATCCCGCTTGCATTGCCCCAGGTATGCAGCACCAGCCCGCGCCGCACCAGCTCCAGGTTCGCTTCCAGAACATGCGCCTTCAATGATTCGACCAATTCGTCTGTGCTCCTCGCCAGGCGCAACGGATCGTGACCCACAATCCGTTGTCTTGGCCGACGGTAACCGGCATGCTCTCGCAGGTCAAGCTGAACTGTCGATCACTCCGAAACGTTCGACACACATCGAACATTTCGATAACGCTCGAAGGGATGTTACTGGACATCCGGATGCCGAGCTTCGCCGGCAGGTCTCGAAGCGTCTTACAAGAATGGTCTCTAGCATCGTCCGCACAATCGCCGCCACGGCCTTCTGGTCGCTCGCCCACAGCGTACTGGCTACAAGCCGGGGCAAGCAGCTGGCCGGCCGCACCTTGGGTGAGCAGCGCCGCAACGGCTGGTATCGCCTCCTCTACAACGGAATCGCTGTTGTTTCCATGGTGGCGCTGGTCCTGTACATTCGCCGGCTCCCGGACCGCCGCCTGTACAGCATCCGCGGCAGTGCTCGCCTGGCTCTTCAGACCCTGCAAGGAGGCCTGCTGCTGGTTTTGTTCGCAGCTGTCGCCGAGATCGGCTTTGGTCCGTTCTCCGGCCTTTCCGAGCTGGGGCGGCACCTGTTGGGGCGCTCAACCCCTGACGCCCCGGAGGCCCAGGGCCCGTCCATGACGGTTGAAGGATTGCGCACGGGCGGGCCGTTTCGTTTTGTGCGTCATCCGCTCAATGCTTCCGCCACCGCCATCGTGTTTCTACAGCCGGAGATGACCGTGGTCCGCCTGACCGTCGCGGTGCTCACCCTTGGTTACTCGCTGCTCGGTTCCAAGCTTGAAGAGCGCCGGCTGCTGGCGCGCTACGGCGAACCCTACGCCCGGTACCTCGCCGGCGGCACGCCTTTTTTCATACCCGCGCTGCGTCCGGTCGCACCGCCCCAGCTGCATTAGCTGGGCCGCTCAGCGTGTCCGGGCAGCCTTGGCCGGTGCCGGGGGTGCGACGCGGTTCTGTCCGGTCGCAATCTCCAGAAAGGCGTGAGCGGCGCGCGATAGGGTTTTTTCCTTGCGGAATACCAAGGCCAGCTCGCGCGAAACCTTGAGCCCCTCGACCTTGGCGGCCCGCAGTGAACCGGCGGCCACCTCTGCGGAGACCACCGCTCGGGGCAGAAAACCCATGCCCAGGCCTGCACCGATCAGCCGCTTCAGTAACTCACTCGACTCGACCTCCATCGCCACCTTCGGATTCGCATTCTCCGCACGAAAAAAATCGTCGAGATGGTCACGCTGCCGCCCGCTTTTGGTCATCACCAGCGGATGCTCTAGCACCTGGGCCAGGGTCACGGTTTCGTGGCCGGCCAGGGGGTGCGTGGGGCTGGTTACGAGCACGACTTCATCCTTGTGGATGCGCTCAATGGTGAGCCGGGCATCCTTGACCGGCAGGCTGACGACGCCGAAATCCACCTCGCGGTTCAGCACGTCTTCAAGGATGCGCGCCCGGTCCGCCCGGACAATCTTCAGAGCAACCCGCGTGTATTGCTTTTTAAATGCCGCGAACACCATGGGCAATACGTACAGGCTGGTCGCTTCGTTCGCGCTGATCGAGATTTCACCGCGCGGGGAGCGGTGCAGCTCCGAGATCGTGATTCCGATGTGCGTGTGGCACTGCAGGACGTGCTCGGCAAACGGCTCAAAGACACGCCCCGCGGCGGTAAATGTCACCTTGCCGCCGTCGCGGTCAAAGAGACGAGCGCCCACCTCGGTTTCCAGCGAGCGGATTTGCGCGGAAACAGCCGGTTGCGTGACGCTCAGTTTTTCTGCCGCGCGTGAAAACGACCGCAAACGGCTGACCTCGAGAAAGGTACGCAGTTGTTCAAAATCCACCGGAGATCCTGCTTTCTGGGGCCCTGATAACGGTCACGAGGCCTCTTCGGGTCATCTTAGCCGACCGTCCAGTCGCCTTTCAGCCTTTTGGAGAGCACAGCCTCCACGGCCAATAGATCTTCTTCCGTGTCCACACCCCGCGTGTCAAACGGCGTCACCGACACCCATACATCGATCCCATTTTCCAACAATCGCAGCTGCTCCAGCTTTTCCGACGCCTCGAGCCCGCTGGCCGGCAGGCTTGTAAATCGCCGCAGGGCATCGCGCCGAAACGCATACAGACCCAGGTGTTTGAGCGGGGCTGTTCCGTCCCTTTCTCCATCGCGTTTATGGGGAATCGCAGCCCGCGAAAAGTACAAGGCCCGTCCGTCATAGGAGCGAACAACCTTCACAGCGTGGGGTGAGTGGAACTGTTCCGGTGAGCATGGAGTCGCAAGTGTGGACACCTCAACGACGCGGCCGGCAACCTGGCCTCCATCCTGCCCAGAAGCCTGCTGCCGCAGCATGGGGGCCAGCAGCGCGTCGAAATGATCCGGCCGCAGCAGCGGCTCATCGCCCTGAATATTGACATAGATGTCGGCCGGAATCGCCTCGGCCACTACCCGGACCCGGTCTGTGCCGCTGGGGCAGTCTTCCGGCGTAAACACTGCCGGGTAGCCCAGTTGTGCGGCCAACTCCATGATCTCCGGCGCGTCCGTTGCAATCATCACGCGGTCCAGCGCCGAGGAAGCACGCGCCGCGCGGTACACCCAGGCCAGCATGGGTTCTCCGGCGATCTCGCGCAGCATCTTGCGCGGCAGCCGCGTCGAGCCCAGCCGGGCCGGAATCACACCGAGTACATGAGGCTTTGCATCCGCTTCAAACCATTCCATCTTTCCATCTTGCTTGAATGCCGGTACCGATGTACTGGATCGGCGCTCTGAAGCGCCCGGTTTCGCGCAGCGTTGCGCCCCGGCAGGCTGCCTTGTAAGATGGGGATTCGGCCATCCGGCGGCGTAGCTCAGATGGTTAGAGCGACGGACTCATAACCCGTAGGTCGATGGTTCGATTCCATCCGCCGCCACCACCACACTCGCACGAACCCTCCGGCAAGCCAGCGCATCCCAAACGCGGAGGGATTCCCGTGCGCTTTCTCGCCCTTTCCTTGCTGCCTGCCCTGTCCAGTGTTGCCCTTGCGCAAGCCGCCCCACCCTCACTTGTCAACGTGACGGACGCGCGTTTCGGAAGGGGCTGCCCGGCGCCGGCCGACCCGCTCGGCCATCGGGACTCCACCTGCGCGGTACGCGCCGCTCTGTTGGCGGCGGAAAGCGAAGGGCTGCCTGGCGGCGGCTACCCCGTGCTTTACTTTCCCCACGGCGTGTACCGGGTCGCAGGCGAGGGCTATAGCTCCGCGCTGACCCTGACCAAATCCGTCAGTCTCCAGGGAGATGGCGCGTCGTCCACCGTGGTGCTGAACACGAGCCCACACGCCGCGACACTGACCTACCTGAAAGCCAAGGATTGCAGCGGCAAACCCGGCGCATGCCCGGTGACCGTGCAGGGGTTGACCTTTGCCGGGCAGGGGCGCTCGACCGATGGGGGCCTGATCGAGATCAACAGCACCGACAGCGGCTCCATGCACAATGTGGTGCTGGCCGATACGGCCGGAGTGGCGCTGAATCTTCAGGGTTCGAGTGAGCGCTGGTTTTTTACCGACATGGAGATTTCCAGCGCGCGTTGGCCGGTGCTGCTGGAAGGTGACACCAACGAGACTTACTTCCAGCGTGTGAACGTGCTGAACCCTGGGCAGGTGGGCGATTACTGCTACAGCGTCAACTGCCCGGGAGGCAAGCTCATCCAGAGCGGCACCTGGTACCCGGACCCGCACTCGGCCGTGTACCTGGACGGGGACAATGTTCACTGGTCGGATTCGTCGATCAAGAGCACCCACGCGATCGGCGGCATCCGGCTCGCCACCGTCACCACCTCGCTCCAGCACACCTATATTGAGGGCTACCCGTGGGGCGGTCAGCCGCGCGTCAACCACGCCGTCGCCGCTCCGGGGCCAGGCGAGCTGGGCCACCTCACCGCCGCGATTGGTGCGGGTGATCTCGACTTCCCGGTAGACGATGCAGGCTGGCAGCCCTTGTATGTCAACGACCCCACGCACAGCCGCTTCAACGGGCACCACAGCTACGTCAACGCTTATGGCATCTTTCCCGCGGACTACCGGGCCGGCAGCGGGGAAGGGAGCCGTGCCGCCCCCGGCCTGACACGCGGGACGATGGAACTGGTGGAGGTGGGAGCTTTCTCAGCCGACGGCAGGGCACACCTGATGGCGCGCGGCAAGCATCCGGTTGCCTGGCCCGCCGGCAGTGTCATCGAGCAGGTGGCCACCAACAGCTACGGCGTGGTGCGCATCGAGGAAAACCATCTCAACTCCGTCGATGCCAACCTGGGCTCGCAGTACAGCTCGGGCTGCAGCGATACGGAGCAGCTGAGCCGCTGGACGAGCTCGCCCTCGCGGATGTGCGCCGAGGTGATCGCGGGCCATGTTCCGGACGGCTTCATGGTGCCATTCCCAACTGAGGACTATGTGCACAACGGTTTCGCGCTGCACCTGGTCGACAACTCCATCTTTCTAGGCGGAGCTGAAAGCTCGGGCGAAGGCTGGGTCAAGATTCCGGGCAATGCCACGGTCGAAGTCGACGCGGGCAACGAGCCGCTGCGCGGCTTTGTGGACGCGGGCGCGGCGCTGCACAGCTACAACAACGGTGCACCGCACGTGCAGGTGGTGACGTGGCCCGGCACAAAACCGGCCTCTGCGCTCGCCTACGTCAGCGATACCTCGGCCGGCGTGCGGTTTTCGCCGCAGGAGGGCTTTTACCAGGCCGATGTGATGCGCGACGGCACTCTTGCGCAGCAGTACCTGGGCTCGCGCTGCTTCTACAACACGGTGGGCGGCAGCGCACAACCGGATGCGCGCGCCTGTGCCGGGCCCGGCGGGCTGACCGCTTCCAGCCTTGCCGGCGGCCGATGGGTGGCGGCAGCGGGCGGGCACACAAACGGCGCGGCGGGGGAGATGCCCGCCGGCAATGCTCTCAAGTACACCGTTCGCGACTGGCAGCTCAACAGCCTCGCCGCGCGCGGACAGCCGGACGACTGCAAAAGCCGCGAAACAGAGACCGGCACGGTACGCTTCAGCACCGCCGCCGACAGCACCCTGATCGTGAACCTTTCGCCGAACCCTGGCGCGCAGGTTGTGGCCAGCGCAGCGATCGGAGCGGGCGGCACGCATGCCTCGGTGCGGCTGTGCAATACCGGAAGCGAGCCGCTGCGCTGGGAAGCCGCGCCGGTGGTTACGCTAACGCAGCTGCCGTGAAGACCTAATAAGCCTGTAACTGCTCAATGGGCAGCCTTACCTGGAAGCAGGTGGACTCCGCGCTGCTTTGCACTCGGACATAGCCGCGATGTTTGCGCACGGTGCGCTGCACCATATCCAGGCCCAGGCCCAGCCCCTTGCCTGGCGCCCGCGTTGTAAAGAAAGGCTCAAAGATCCGGTCGTGCATCTCCGGGGGGATGCCGTGCCCATTGTCCCAGATCTCAACCAGCAGCAGCGGGCCTGACACCGCGATGCCGATGGTTATCTTGCCGCCGGATTTCCGCGCGTTTTCAACGGAATCGATCGCGTTTTCGAGCAGTGCCATCCACACCTGGTTCAGCTCGGACCCGTATGCCGAAATTGTGGGCAAGTCCGGCTCGTAGCAACGCTCGACCTCGATGCCGTTAAGGCGAGACTGCAGCATCGCCAGTGTGTTCTCCACCGCCTGGGGGATGTTGACCTCCTGGATGGGAGCCTGGTCCATGTAGGCGTAGTCCTTGACCGCGTTGATCAAGTCGAAGATGCGCGCGGTTGCATCCACCATGGCTTCCGTCATGCGTTCAGCCCTTTGCGACGAAGCAAACTGGCGCAGCACTACTTCCACACCGCGTCCGCCGAGTGTCTCGTGGAGGCGATCCAGGTCCGTGGGCGTGACCCCACACTCGCTCAGCTCCGGCGTGCTCCGCCAGCTGTTGCTGTCCAGGCCTTTTTGCCGGAACCATCCGGCCAGCGCGTCTTCACGTTCGGCCGCATCCAGCGACCCTGTCGTCGCGGCACGAGCGCGAATCTCTTCCCCCCAGTTGCGCACCGACTCGAGCGTCGCCGGCCCCAGGCAGATTGCCCCCAGTTCATACTTCTGCTGCCCATACACCCGCAGCTCTGACAGGAGGCCTGAGGCCGCCCGCTGCGCTGCCGACGCAGGATTGTTCAGCTCGTGCGCCAGGTTACCGGCCAGCTTGCCTAGGGCGTTCAGCTTTTCCGTCTGCTGCTCGATCCGCGTCATCTCGCGCACACGGTCCAGCAGTGCGCTCACCGAGCGCTGCGCCATGGATGGGATCGCCCGCAGCATTTCGTCAAAGAAGGAACGGTGGATTACCAGCGCCGACACATCCCCCACCGCAAAGCCCATGCCACCGTAGGTTTTCATCCGCGAAAATGGCATCAGTCCGGTGATCTGCCCGGAGCGGCCGATAAACAGGGGCAGCGATCCGCCGTACTCCCGCTTGACGTGGACCTCGCCCCGCAGAAGGATCGTCATGGAGGTCGCGGGCTGCCCTTCACGAAAAAGAAGGTCGCCGGAGGCCGCCACACGCTCGACCCCATGGTCGGCCAGCCACGCGTACTCCTCCTGGGAAAGCCCCTGGAGCGCGCCGATCTTGCCGAGGTCCTCGAGGATGGCCTCGCGCGTACTCAACAGGGCGGGTACCACGCCGGGGACGACCTCGGTCTCCGTTTCGGGATAGAATTGCGTGTTCATGCGGTGATCCTACTCCTCTCCCCGGCCTGCCAGCCTTGTGTCTCTGTCAACTGCGCCGGTGCCCCTGCACCTGTTGCAGATGATGGGTCGTCTGCTTCAGGTTACCCATGGAGAGCAGCCCTTCGCTTGTAATTGCCCTGGCCTGCCCGCCTGGTCATAGCCGATAGTCGCCGGAGCGGAGAGCAGGGAACCGCTTCGCATGCAAGCCGTCTCCAAAGGCGAGATCAGCCGGCCTGTAACGCCCCTCTCACGAGAGGCTGTTAGCGTAGGCGCGAGTGCAGCAGAGCGAACCCTGCGGTATGACTCGCGCACCCTGGAGACACAAGGACCCATGAAAGCCAATTACCCCATCCCCCTCGGCCTGGCCCTGCTGGGAACTGCCGTGAGCAGCCTTCCCGCCCTGGCGCAGACCGCAGCGTCGGCCGCGCCCAAGCTTCTGCCCAACAACCTGGTGGTGAGCCGGAGCGTGTATGACAACAAGGCCGGCAATGTAAAGGCAGGCACCATTCTGCCGCCGAACTGCGCCCTTACGCTCGGCACCTGCTCGGCCTCGACCGGCGCGCCCTACAACGGCACCTACCCTCAGGTCTTCAACAACGACCTATACGACGGGAGCTTCGGCATTACTTCCCGTATCTACCTTGATCAGATTTCCATCACCGGCGCGCCTGTCAGTTCGATCGAGGTTCCAAACAGCGATCAGCCTTCGAGCACCAAGCACCTGGTGACCAGCTTCAGCTCCAAGTCCGAGTTGGCGCTTCATCTCTCGACCGATGGCCAGTTCCTTACTTTTATGGGCTATGTCGCGCCGGTCAACATCCTCGACGTGTCCAACTCCAACACGCCGCTGGCGATCGACCCGACTAATCCGGATGGGCAAACGCCTTACTACCGCGCCATCGCCCGGGTCGGCAAAAACGGCGGCTTCACGTTTACTGAAACCAACGCCTACAGCGGCAACAACGGCCGCGCCGCCATCCTCAACAACACCACCGGCAACCCCGTCTTCTACACCGCCGGCAATGCGGGCAATGGCGGGAGCCCTCAGCCGAACGGGGTTGTGCTGGGCGCGGGTGCCCAGATCGTGTCGCCTGTGCCGCAGAGCGAAGCCGCTCAGAACCCCGGCCTGCCGACGCCGGTCGGGAGCTTTTCTATCACGAAGCTGGGCCAAAAAGCCGACAAGGTGGGCAAGGACGATAACTTCCGCGGCATGACCATCTTTAACAACGTGCTGTATTACACCAAGGGCAGCGGCGGCAATGGCGTCAACACCGTCTACTTTGTCGATACCACGGGCAAAGCGTGCCCCAGTGGCACGGGCCTTCCTGCTTCCGGCGCGACCTTGCCGACCGAACCACTGACTTATAACCCGTCCACGCTTACGACGGATGGGCTACCAAGTAACATGTGCATCCTGTCCGGCTTTCCCACCGCGCTGGCGAAGTCTGCCAACCCGCTTGCCGCACCGTTCGGCCTGTGGTTCGCCGATGCCAGTACCCTCTATGTCGCCGATGAAGGCGACCAATATACCGGGGGCGCCGACCTATACACCCACGCCGCCGCGCAAACCGCCGCCGGGCTGCAAAAATGGGTGCTGAACGCGACGACCAAGACGTGGAGCCTAGCTTATGTGATGAAGAGCGGACTCGGGATCGGCACCCCTTACACCGTACCCGGTTACCCCACCGGCAACAATGAAGCGACCAAGCTGCCCTGGGCACCGGCGACCGACGGCCTCAGAAGCATCACTGGCCTAGTCGGCCCAGATGGTCTCGTCGCTATCTGGGCCGTAACTTCCACCGTGAGCGGCAACGGCGATATCGGCGCCGACCCGAACAGGCTGTTCGTCGTGGTCGACCTAATCGGCAACAAGGACGCGACGCTTGGCGCGGCCCTGCCGTTCTTTGAGGTCAAGGACGCCGGCTTCGGCGAGGTGCTGCGCGGCGTTTCGTTTACGCCAGGTACGGACTTCAACTTCTTTAAAAACCTGTAACCATGAGCGGCTTCAAACAAAGCCTCAGGTCTTGCCCGTAGCTGCGGGGCAGGACTCGGGGCTTTGATTGGGGCGATGCATTGCGGCCGGCGAGTTACGGAGTTGTCATCGAGTGCTGCCCACCGGTTGCGGGGTGCCGTCCTTGACCACCACGGGGTCGAGAAACGGCATGGCCGCGCGTAGCTCCGCTCCCACTTGTTCAATCGGGTGCTTGGCTTCGCTTCTGCGGATCTCATTGAACGTTGTATTCCCGGCCTCGTTCTCCGCGATGAACTTCCGCGCAAACGTTCCATCCTGGATGTCGGCGAGAATGCGCTTCATCTCCTCCCGCACCGCCGGCGTCACCACCCGCTTGCCCGACTGGTAATCGCCCCACTCGGCCGTGTTGGAGATGGAGTGCCGCATATACGCCAGGCCCCCGCGGTACATCAGGTCCACGATCAGCTTCAGCTCATGCAGGCACTCGAAGTACGCGATCTCCGGCTGGTAGCCGGCGTCCACCAGCGTTTCAAACCCTGCTTTCACCAGCTCCGCCGTGCCGCCGCACAGCACCGCCTGCTCGCCGAACAAGTCCGTCTCGGTTTCTTCCTTGAAGGTTGTTTCGATCACGCCCGCGCGGGTGCAGCCGATGCCCTTGGCATACGAGAGCGCCAGCGCATGCGCGCCGCCCGTTGCATCCTGCTCGATTGCGATCAGCCCCGGGGTGCCGCCGCCCTCGCGAAAGACCTCGCGTACCCGGTGCCCCGGTGCCTTGGGCGCCACTAGAAATACGTCCACGTGCTTCGGCGGCGCGATCGTTCCGAAGCGGATGTTGAACCCATGCGCGAACACCAGCGCCTTGCCCTCTGACAGGTTGGGCG
>CAXTWU010000050.1:0-14525 GCA_964248025.1 uncultured Acidobacteriaceae bacterium
AATCGGTGGTGGACGGGGTGACGGGGCTGTATTTCAGGAGCGGCGATGAGGGGGATTTGCGGGCCAAGATGGCGCTGCTGAAGGATCCGGAAACGGCGCGGGCGATGGGACGGGCGGCTTATGAGCGGTTTTGGGCTCCGCCGGGACATGGAGTGCGGCTGCACCGGGAGCGGCTGGAGGGGATCTACGGGCGAATTTTGGGGCGGGTGCCGGGGGAGTTTGCGGGGGAAATGGAGAAAAAGGTGGCGGAGCTTCGCGGCCTTGCCGGGGAGCTTACCGTGAGAGCGAACGGGATTCGGCTGGAGACTTCACCGGGAGTTTCACGGAATGTGGGAGGAGGGTTGCGGGTATGAGCGGAGCCGAAGGGATGGCTGCGACGCGCATTTCTACCGGCAAAGGCCGAAGGACGGCGGGCGAGCAAGTTGCATCCGGGCCGGAGCTTCCGCGTGTGTCGGTGATTATTCCGTTTTACAAGCAGGCAAAGTATCTCCCGGCAGCTGTTGCGAGTGTGCGCGCGCAGGATTACCCAAACTGCGAGCTGATTGTGGTGGACGATGGGTCGCCGGTGCCGGCGAGCGAGGTGCTTGAAGACGCCGGTGAACTTGTGCTGATCCGGACGGAGAACCGGGGTGTCTCGGCGGCGCGGAACACGGGCGCGGCGCGGAGCACGGGCGAGTACCTCCTGTTTTTCGATGCAGATGACCTGATGCCGCCGGGCTCGATCGCGGCGCACGTGGAGGCGATGCGGAACGTACCGGAGGCGGCGTTGTGTTTCGCCGCAAGGCGGGACATCGAGGCCGATGGCACGGTGTTTCGGGCCGATCACATCTGCCGTCCGCGACGAAGCTACTTCCACATGCTGCTCCAAAGCAATCCGCTGGGCGGCCCTGGTACGTGCCTGATCCGAAGTGCGGCGTTTGGGAAAGCGGGAGGCTTTGATGAGTCGCTGGCGATGGCCGAAGACTATGACCTGTGGCTGAAGCTGGCGATGGAGGGCCCGGTGGTGCGGCATACGCATTGCGTGATGGAGTACCGGCGGCACGAAACCAATGTTTCGAGCGACCAGGAGGCCATGCTAGCGAGTACGCTTTTCGTGCTGGACCGGCTGGCACCGCGGCTTGCGCCGGGAGACCGGCGCAGGATCGGGCATGCAAAGCAGCGATGGCGGCACGTGTTTCTGCCGCGGCCGGGGTGGCGGTACAGACTGGCGGGGCTGTACTACGGCCTCCGTGCGATGCGCGCGGTGGATTGGCGCGGGCGATGAAAAAATGCAGCGTGGAGCTTCGCCTGCGACGCGGGGCGTTCTGCCCGGGCGGGTGGATCCGCCCGAGGCTTGGCCGACGAGGCCGTCGAGATTGCACTTTGAAAGGTCGATCCGAAGAAGCGCAGCGACTTTGGGTCGACCATCGAGCAGTTGGTCTTGGCGCAAGACCGTTTGCTTCGGCTCGCAGAAGCAGCTCTCCAGTGAGTTGGAATGCGGGGTAAAGGCGGCTACGCTACACGCCTTTCATCGCGAACAGAAAGGTGTGAAGCAGGATGGCGGCGTCGAGGTAAAGGCCGCGATGTTCGACGTAGTAGAGGTCGTACTCGACACTCTCGTGAATGGAGTACTTGCGGTCGGCGCTGAGCTGCCACAAGCCCGTGAGGCCCTGGGGAACGCTGAGCCGGCGGCGTTCAGTCGGCGTGTACTGGGCGACGACATAAGGCATTTCGGGGCGGGGACCGACGACGGCCATCTCGCCGCGCAACACGTTGAGAAGTTGCGGCAGCTCGTCGAGGCTGGTTTTGCGCAAGAAGCGACCGACGGGAGTGATGCGCGTATCGCGGGCGTCCTCGGGCGAGCGACCGTACTTGGGCGCGTGGATGTACATGCTGCGGAACTTGTACATCTTGAAAAGAGATCCGTTGAGGCCGACCCGCTCCTGCGTGAAAAACACGGGGCCCGGCGAGGTGAAACGGACCAGGAGCGCGGCCACAATCCACACCGGGCCGGACAGGGCCATCAGAAGCAGAGCCAGTGCGAAATCAACGCAGCGCTTGCTGGTGTGGTACACCCGGCGTTGGGCCGGTGTGCCAGCGTAGGTGATCACGGGAACGCCGTCCAGGTTGCGCAGAACACCCTGGTGGCTGCCGTGTTGAAAATGCGAGCCGCCGATGACGGAGAGTTGCGCGCCGCTTTCGACGGCAAGCGCGGAGATGGTCTGGAGCCTTTCGAGCGGCAGGGCGGGGTCGGCGACAAAGACCTCGGAAGCCCCGGAGGATTGGAGCAGGTCCATGTCGAGCAGGCAGTGCCGCACGGGTGCGTGCCAGCGGTGCTTGTAGTCGTGGCTGTAGATGACGTGAGCCTCGGGCGGCTCCGTTTCATTGACAAAGCAGACAGAGCCGATGCCGAGGTGGGGCGAGTTGCGCAGAAAGGAAAAGAGGCGGCGCGCATCGCGGCCGGTGCCGACGATGATGACATGACGCTCGGCCTTGCGCCAACGCCAAACGGTGGAAAGGAGCTGGCGATTGAGGTGCTTGGCGGCCAGCGCAGAAAGCACGGCGACTGGCCAACCGACGCACACGGCGAGCCTCGGCAACGACATGTGAAGCAGATAGCCTTCCGCATAAAAGAGCAGAAGGCAAAATGTCGAAGTGCGGAGAACGGTTTCCGTGTCGCGGACATGCAGCAGCGAGGGCCGGGCGCTATAAAGGCCATGCGGCGCACCGAGCAGGACATACATGAGCCAGTACAGGCCTGCGAGCGCGAGAGCGAGGTCAGGGTGATCGGGCCAGACCGCGCCGTGGTGGTAGATGCGAAATGCGGCATAGCCGCTCGCTACCCCGGTTGCGACCGCGGCCAGGTCAAGCAACCGCGCGAGCACGCCGGCACCGCTGCGGGAAAGTGAAGGAAAGGACAACGATGCTCGCTGGTCTTGCCCTGTCGCCAGGAGATCCTGTTCTAACGTCGTGTCCATAAGGCAAACGCTCCGTATTTCAAGTGAAGCAGCCCGGAGAAGAAAAACAATGGCCCGCCCTTGCCGGGAAGGCAGCACCAGAAAACCTGTTTATCTGGCCCGAGTGCAGCTTCAGCAAGCTGCACCGGCGCTGCTGAAACGGGCGTGTACGTTGAAGCATGGCTTCAAGCCACTGATCACGGTGAGGGTGCCTCCAACGACGCGCTTTGTGATGTGCGCTGTTTCTATGGAGTCGTGTTCCCCGTTCATTCCGAAATCCTGGGCCTTTGCGCGCCTGGTGTTTCGTCGCGATCCTCTCCCGCTTCACCTCCGAAATCCGGACAAAACAGTTGGTCAGACACCATGCACCGCAATGGGGAATACGTTAGCACGGCCAATCGCGGTCTGCGGCAGGAAGTCTGAAGAATCGGCGATCTGAAAGCCGCACTCTGCGTAAAAGCTCGATATTGCTGGAGATTCGTAGCGGAGTTCCAGTTACTTTGGAGTATCGAGAGGGCGCAGGCTATGCGGGATTTCCACTCCGAGCGCCGGGCAATTGCACGCTGGGAGGAGCGGCGCGCCGTTGCATACCGTGCGCGCGCCGGCTCGATCAAGCAGCGAAGGCTTGAGTTGCGTTCCCCCTGCGCCGAGATCGCATCCCACTTTCCGAAAGACAGAATCAGGAGGAATCATGGCAATTGAAACAGCCGAACAATTTTTCATCGATGAATTGAAGGACATCTACTCGGCAGAGAAACAGGCGATTCGGCTTTACCCGAAATTTGCGAAGAGTGTGCAATCTGAAATGCTGAAAGAAGCATTGCAGACCCACCTGGGGGAGACGAAGCAACAGCTGGAACGACTGGACCGGGTGTTCGAGATCCTGGGCAAGCGTGCAAGCGGGAAAACCTGCGAAGGCATGAAGGGCGTGCTTGAAGAGGCGCAAGAAGCGATTGAAAAAGCCGAAGGAGGCGCGCTGCGTGATGCGGCGCTGATCGCATCGGTGCAACGCTCCGAGCACTACGAGATCGCGGCTTACGGCACGGTGGTTGCGTTGGCCAAGGCCATGGGGCAGGATGAGATTGGTGGCCTGCTGGCCGAGACTCTGGAAGAGGAAAAAACGACGGACAAGAAATTGTCGGCGGTATCGAAGAGTGTGAACAAGCAGGCAATTGCGGAATCGCAACCGGAAGAGGAGAAGGAAGGTGAGCCCAAGGACGAGGATGAAGCAACTCCGGCGCGGAAGCCGGGCCGCAAGACTGCGAAGCGCTGACAAGGGCTCCTCGTGGCGGACTAGCAAGCGACGTGTGTGAGCCTGCCTTGTACGCGGGCTCACGCGCGATTGCCGAGGTTCGCATCAACAGGCTGACGAAACGCAAGGCTGCCAATGGACGGCGCACACACTTCAGTGCAAGCCCGCATTCCGTTTCGGGAAGTTTCCCGTTCTGTCACTTCCGTAATGATGGGGCTACTGTTATTGCATTGCCAGGCGCGATGGGTGCGATAGGTTAAGGCCATGCGACTGCGCCGGCGATGGCTGATCTTGTTGACTGCCCTGCTTGTTTTGCAGGCCGATGTAGCTTTTTGCGTCGGCACCAAGGATGAGGACCCTAAAAAACCGAAGCCGGCGAAGCCGCCACGCGTCCACCTGGTGGCACTGGGCGGGGCCAAGAAGGTAGCGTATTCCAAAGCCGGGGACCCGGCAGGCGCGCTGCCGGGGGAGTCCGAGCTCCGGGTGCGGCCCCTCGTGGTTGACAGTCGCATCAAGGAATGGACCACGGGCGAAGCGCATGATGTGACTGATCGCTCGTTCGCGGTGAGACGCGCTTTGCGCATCAATGATGCGATGCCAACCGACAAGGTGGAGCATTGGGTGTGGCAGAAGGGCCCGTGGCTGCTGGTCGACCGCACAGCCGGGCACACAGTGCCGTTGAAGCTGCCAGACTACGATCCGTCTGTTTCGGATGTGAGCTGGTTTCGCGATTACGCCGCCTATTGCGGTTTAACGGCGAGCGGCAAAGAGTTGTACGCGGTGGTGGCCCAGGTCGCGGCACGGAAACCACTCGTAGCAAAGAAGCTGACTCCGTGGGATGGCGCTGCGCCTCGAACGGTGCCGGCCTGCGCTCCTGCTTCTTGGCAAAGAGAGCCGCTTCGGATTACCTTCCAGGCGGCGGGCGCACAACCAGAGTCCTTTGACCTGGTGGGAACTTCGGCTGTCCTGGTAGAAGCTGGGGACGGCGAGGATGCGCCTAAAGCTGGGCAGGATAAATCGCCCTGAGGAGGTGCAAACGCAGGCTGTGGGACTCCCAGCTATGAAGTCGTGGAGGCGGGCGCTACGATAGAGCCATGGAATCGATGGATGTACTGCTGGCAGATGCTGAGCGGGCGCACGGACACCTTTGCGCCGGGCAAGTCCTGGGGGTGCGGATGGCCATGCTGGGCTGTGCCCGGCTATCGATGGATGACCCGCGGGGAAAAGACCGAAAGCGGCTGGTCACTTTTGTGGAGATCGACCGTTGTGCGACCGATGCCATCGGGGTGGTAACAGGCTGCCGGCTAGGAAAACGGGCGCTCAAACTTCGCGACTGGGGAAAGATGGCGGCCACGTTTGTGGACCTGTCCAGTGGACGCGCAGTGAGGATCGCGGCTACGGAACACTCCAAGCAGCGAGCACGGGAGCTGTACCCGGAAATTGCGAACAAGAATGAGCAGCAAATGAAAGCCTACAAGGAACTGCCGGATTCAGACCTGTTTACGGAGGAGTGGGTCCAGGTAGGGCTGGAGCCGAAGGAGTTCCCGGGCTACAAGGGCGAGCGGATTTGCTGTGCTGTTTGCGGCGAGGGCATTTCCTATGAGCGTTGGGTGGAGCGAAACGGACGTAAGTTGTGTCAGGGCTGCGCGGAGCCGACGGCCTGCTACTACCAGCCGGCGGACACCGGGAGCAGCCGAGTCGTCCACGATGCAGGCGCGCCTGATTGTGCCTGCCCTTGACGGAGGGACAAATTACCTGATGTTCTATGACGGTTGTGCACGTCGCATCTCAACGCCCTGAATTATCTATGCTCCCGATCTATCGATGGCGCGCCATCATTGCCGGGCCGATGTAATACCTGTAAGCAGTCTCAGACTTACTGGGCGGCTTGGCAGGCTTCGTGAGCCGCTTTGATTGCGGGCTGTTTAGGCTCCCCGGAGGTTTGCAGGTGGGTGAGAGCGCTGCGAGAAGAGACACACACGAGTCACGGGTTGGAAACCAGCGCACGGAGTTGCTTATGGCTTCTACACTGGTTCGGGTTCTGGTGAAAATAAAGAGCGGCCAGCACGCGGATGTGCGAGGCAGGGAGAAAAGTCTTACCCGACCGAGATGGTGACGTCGCGAGAGGATTCGTGCTGCTGTCTCTGTTGTTCAGCCGGTAGCGTCATCGTACCGCCGGCCTGAACATGGAGGGCTGTCCAACGAATGGTCCCTTTTGCGTAATCTGCATCGTTCGCGCCTGATTACGACCTGCTCTCACATCCGGTGGTGTTCGACAGAGACGGCGATCAACGCGGCTGGCTGCTCCAGGCTCCTGCTCCGCGACGTGCAAGGTTTGTGCGCGGGTTCGCCGAGCGCGCGATGTGGCAGCCGGGGATGGCACCTCGCAGATCCACATTGCCGTCCAGTTTCGAGTCCGGCGTACGCCCGTGCTGGCTGACGACGGAGCGTCAGTCAGCTGTTGTAATGATTGCGACAGTATGCCGCTTCCGGAGTCTGCTTGAGCGGCACAGCCTCAGCGGCCTGGTGCTGGAGGGAGTCAGTCTGCTCCTGAGGCCAAAGGCATCCGCACCGTAATAAAACGGTCGTGGACGCGAACGTAGTTCAGGCGCTCTCGTTGACCAGAAACAATGCCAGGAGCGCGATCCGGAGATGCATCGAATGCGCAAGGGCAAACCCTGGTACTCCTTGAAGCCGTATTGATATGATCTCCGAGAAGGCGCTGTGCACTCGATGGGTACCGCGCCAACGTCGGTTACCGACATGCACAGGGCTGCACCCCTGCTGCATGCGAAAAAAGGCAGAGTGAGAGGATGGCGGCTACAAGGGCCACCGCAGGGGTTCAGAAACTCGCGCACGGGCCGAAAATAGAACCTGCCGCCGCGGCCGGTTCTGGCAGGTCGTCGATGAAAGCCTTCTTGCCGCAAGAACCAGATTGAATCCGCGTGCGCGCCCGGGTGGAGCATCCTTGCCGCATCCTGAAGCTCTGGACAGTCGTGCCGACTATGCACGATGCAATGAGCGAAATGTCGTTCGCCTCCGTCGATTCATCAAAGCGACGCTGCTGCGACAGGGGCTGGAGCATGGCTATTTCAAGTAGTCCAACAAGCTCGTGGGAAGCACCTTCGCAGCGGCGGCCAGAACCGCCGAGTTATGGGCTTCTGCCTGGGCCAGGTTTTCGGCTGCAACCGCAGTGTCGATGCCGACCAGGTTGTCGGCCTCCGAGCTGAGCGTGATCTTCTCCTGCCCTAGAAACGCCTCCTGTGAATTGATCTGGTTAATGGAATTGCCGAATAGGCTGTGCTGCGCGGACACATAATGAATCGCGTTCGTCACTGCATCGGTAGCGGTCCCGATTTCAGACGACGTTCCGCTTTGGAGCGCTGCCACCAACTGGCTGAGAGAGCCGATCACGCTGGCACTTGGGTTGGTGAAAAGATTGCCTCCCGAGATGTTGACGGCAACCTGAAGTGAATCACCGATTTGCACCTGGTTGGTCCCGCTATTGCCCTGGTAGGTGTAACCGGTCGGGGAGTTGCTATCGGGAACGAAAGCAACTCCCGTGACCTCGGTGCCGGCAAAGATGGCGACTCCCTGGTAGTTTTTGTTGGCATCGGAGACAACACTGGTGAGCAAGCCCTGCACCTGTTGAGCGATCGCCTGGCGGTCGCTGCTGTTGTTTGTTCCCGTAGCGCCCTGAACCCCGAGGGAAACAGCGCTGGTCAATAAGGAGACGACCGAGGTCAGAACCGAATCCGCGGTTTGCGCCTGGATCAGGGCTGAGTCGGCGTTCTTGGTGTACTGATCGTTGTTGTTGCTCGCGGCTAGATTTTGCACCAGGAGGGCCGAAGCGGCTGGGTCATCCCCGGGCACGTTGACTCTTTGGCCCGTGGACACCTGCTGCAACGCGGTTTGAACGGCCGACTGGCTTTGCTGGATACCGGCGAGAATACTGGGCTCGAGATTGGAAGTAACACGCATGTCAGTCAGGCTCCTCCACCAGACATCATGTTGAGCGTGTCGCTAAACAAGGACCGGATGGTTGTGATTACTTCGGCAGCGGCCTCGTAGGCCTGCTGATAGCGGATCAGGTTGGACGATTCTTCATCCAAAGAAACGCCGGAGATTGAGTTTTGCTGGTTTTGCAGCTGGGTGAGGCTGGATTGGAGCGCGGTGGATTGTGTATTCGCCTGCGAAGTGGCGTTTCCAACGTCGTTCACGAGCGCCGCAAAGGTATTGGTCGGGTTGACACCGCTTGCGAGTGCCTGCCCCTGCACCCCGGTGAGTTTGGAAAGATTGCCGTTGCTGCCCGGCGAGCCATCCGAACTGACCGCAAGCGCACTTCCATCGCTGACCGCGAGGGTGATCGCTGCCGCAGAGCCGGCGACCGAGGACGGGACCGTAAACAAGGCGGTGCCCGGATTGCCGTTGATGTCGTAACCCGTTGTCTGCGCAGCGTTCACGGCTTTGGCGAAACCATTCGCCAAGGTGTCGAGCTGGCTCGTAAAGCCAGGAAGAACCGTATCGCGTACCTGGATCAGACCGCCGAGATCGCCGCCTGAAAGGCTCCCTGTAATGTTGGTCCCGGTGCTGTCGGTGACCTGCAAAAGCCCGCTTGGTGCCGAGCCGACGGAGAGTGGCAGATTGCGGCCGGCCACCACAAGAGCGGCCCCGCCGGCGATCGTGATGGTGTCGCCCTCGGCGGTGTTGGTGATGGCGACCCCGGTCAGGGCAGCCAGTTGCTCTTCCAGCGAAGAGCGTGCATCGAGCGCCGCTCCCCCGTCCTTGCCGCTTGCCGTTTGCTCGGCTACCTGCGTGTTCAAGGCGGCGATCTGCGCCGCAAGGGAGTTGATCTTGGTGACATCCGTGTTGATCTGCGTGCCGAGCCCGGACTGAGCGGAGCTGATGGCGGAACTCGTGTCGTTAAACTGGGTCACCAGGTCGCCTGCGGCACTCATCGCGGTCTGGCGGGTGGCCGCGTCGGAGGGAGCTGAAGACAAGGCAGACAGCTTTGTAAAGAATGACGACAGCTCTGAGCCGACCGTGCTGGTGCCGGAGAAGTACGGAGCCAGGGAAGCAAGCACATTGTTTTGCGCCGAGGCCGACGCTTGTGCTGAGGTTTGCTGCTGCACCTGCAGGCTGAGCAGTTGATCGCGAACGCTCGCCACCCCGTCGAGCGAGACACCATCGCCAAGCGAGATATTGCCGGACTGCACGGAGCTCGCCGCGGAAAGCTGTACTGTTTCGCGGCTATAGCCCGGTGTGTTCGCGTTGGCGATGTTGTTGTTGATCGTTTCGAGGCCGGCTTCCTGCGCCGAAAGTGCCCCGCTTGCCACGGAAAGAGCCGCGTTCAATCCACTCATCTCGGTCGTTCTACCCTTCCCACGAAGTGTTCTGTTGCCGGAGCGAACCGCCCCCGAAGCCCTGACCCCGATGTTTCTGTCCGGCTTCCCTTCCGTGCAGAGCCAGCAGCAATCTTAGGGAGTGGCCGGAGTGCTTGAGCAGAGCCGCATACTCGTCGTTCAAACGAGCCAGGGATCGCGCTCCAGCCCGCAACCTGGAGCTTAGCTCCGGCGGCAAGGGCTCGCCGCGCGAATCCATGCCTGCAGCGCGCAGGCGGGAAAGCGCCAATTCCAAACCGGCCGCCAACTCACCCTGCCGCTCGATGCTTTGTTCCAGCGCCGGGAGCGCGTTGCCTCCGATCGCACGGATAGCGGTTCCGATCTCGCCGGCAAGCGCGTCCATCTGTGCAAGGCTGTGCTCCGCCCCCTTTGCTGTTTCGGTGTTCGCTGGACTCGCCATCTTGCTCTCCCGTTTTTCTTCTATGCTCCGACGCCGATCAGAGCGTCCGCAATCAGCGCAGGGTCGACCGTGTACTGAGCGCTTGCAACTGCGAGGCGCAGCGCTTCAACCTTTGCGGCCCTGGCCTCGGCCGAAGCCAGCGCCTGCGAAGTCAGCGATGGTACGGGCGAGATGCCAAGCGAGGTTGTATCTTGCGGAATGCCGGCGGACTGGTTGCTGCTGTTCCCTGCCGCGGGTTTCGCGGCCATTCCGGCTTCCGTGCCGACAGATGTAATGGCTTGTGCTGCCAGGGTCTCGATTCGCATCATGGCTCCTTATCCGAACGAGTCCCATATCGGCACTCTTTCCATTTCCGTTCAGAGCATGACGAAAGTTTTCTTCGCTTTGCACCAACAATAGTGCGTGTTCAGCGCAAATGGGAGTTTTCCGGCTTGTCTGAGGCGGCTATCGCGGCCGTTTTGTAGGTTGACGCAGCTTCAAGATGGCTGGTGATCATGTGAGCCAAGCCGATTCCACCGGACGCGGCAAGAGTACCGGCCAGCTGTTGCATGGCCATGCCCATGAACTGTTCGCGGCCTCCATCCTCCTCGTCGTCCGCGCCGCCGGGGGCCGCGGCAAAACTTCGCTCCGCATCGCCGAGCCAGCTGCCAAGCAGGATGGACTCGAAATCCTTGCCGGCTTTTTCGATCTTTTCGTGTTCTTTCGAGCTGCCTGCACTTTGAGCCTGGGCGAGCAGGCGTTCGGCCTGCGCGTTGACTGCCAGGCTGCCCGTGGATGTGCCGTTCGCTGATGAAGCGTTCATGACTAGATCACCTCCAGGTCTGCTTGCAACCCACCGGCCGCTTTGATGGCCTGCAGAATGGCAACAATATCGTGGGAAGTGGCACCGATCGCGTGAAGACCACGAATGAGCTCGTCCACATCGGCACCGTTGTCGAGGCGAATCGATTGTGCCGGCTGATCCTTGACGGCGAGCGTGGTCTGAGGGACGGTACTGGTCGTTCCGTTGCTTAACGGACCAGGCTGTGAAACGGCCAGGTGAGTTTCAACCTCGATGGACAGGGAGCCGTGAAGAAGCGAAACCGGTGACAGCTTCACGTCGCCGCCCAGAACGATGGTGCCGGTACGCTCGTTCACGATGACCTTGGTGGGCTCGTGAAAGTTAATGGAAAGGTTTTGCACGCGCGAAATGAGCAGGGGGACGGACGGCTCGCCGGCAGAGGCGACGTCGACCGTGATGCGGCGGCTATCGACGGCGATCGCGACGGGACGACCGAGGCTTTTGTTGATCACGTCCGCAGCGTCGCGCGCCGCCGTGAAGTCGTCGTTGCGCAACAGGAGCGAAACGGTGCGGAACTGGGCGAGGTCGACCGAAGCGCCGCGCTCGATGATGGCGCCGTTGGGGATGCGACCGGTGGTCGGCAGATTCACGGAGCGCACGTTACCGGCTACGCTTTCCGAGTAGCCCCCGAGCACAAGCGGGCCTTGCGCCTCGGCGTAGACGCGCCCGTCCGGCCCGCGAAGCGAAGTGAGCAGCAGCACGCCGCCTTCGAGACTTTTGGCGTCGCCGACCGAGGAGACGGTCAGATCGATCTTCATGCCGGGGCTTGCAAAGGCCGGCAGGGTGGCGGTGACAAAGACTGCCGCGACATTTTTGACGACGACCTGGGCTGGGTTGATCTGGACACCCATGCGCAACAGCGTATTCGCGAGTGTCTGGACGGTGAAAAAGGTTTGCTGACGATCGCCGGTGCCGCGAAGACCCGCGACCAGGCCATAGCCGACCAGCTGATTGTCGCGGACGCCTTCAACATCGGCGATGTCGCGCAGCAGCACGGTGCGGTTCGGGGCCGCGGCTCGCGCGGGCAGGCCGGCTACGAACAGGCATGCCGAAAGAGCGTGAACGGCCGTTTGTTTGAGGGGAAGTCGCTTCATCGTGTTAGAAACCGAAGAGCCAGAGAACGGCTCGGGTCAGGGGGTTGGGGGAGCGAACACTGTCGGAGATGATGCCTTTGCCTTTCATCTCGATCTCGAGATTGGACAGAGCGGTGGAGGCGATGCTGTTAGCGGAGGAGATGTCGCCGGGGCGAGCGACGCCGCGAACGACCAGGTTTTCATGCTGGTTATTCATAAAGATCTGCCGCTCGGCTTCAATCACAAGGTTGCCGTTGGGGAGCACGGCGATGACCTGGCCGGTAAGGCTGGTGACAAAGGTGGTGTTGGAGGCGGTTTGCCCTTGTCCCTTGAGGGTGGTGTTGCTTTGCGCGTTGAGCAGTGGGTTGGTGCCGTGCGTCGCGATACCGCCGACCAACCCGGAGATGCCGGAGGTGGTGGAGAACTGCCGCTGGCTGTTGACGTTGCCGCTTTGTGCGGCGGTGGTCTGAACGGACACCTGCACGACCACGGTGTCATTCAGGTTATGCGCCTTGTAGTCGGTCGAAAGATCGGACAGCATCGCGCCGGGGGCCCACAAGCTGCCGACCGTGCGTGCGTCCGGGGGCGGCATGTTTTGCAGTTGCAGGCGCGTGATGTAATCGGCACGCAGCTGGGCCGGGTCGGGCTGTTTAGGCTGCAACTTTTTCGGGAGCAGGTCGGTGATCTCGGCGGCATGGCCGGCGGGTACAAAGGCGACCATGGCGGAGCCCAGCAGGAAAGCGGCTCGAAGGCGGGGCATCACAGGCTGCCTCGAACGGTGGATCGATCGATGACGTCGGCCTGGTAGACCTTGCCGCGGACAGACCCCGCGACGCGGATGGTAGAGCCGACTCCGCCGGCCTGGAGGCAGGTGACAGGGAGGCGCAGATGAAGCAGGCCGCTATCGATGACCATGGAGGTGTGATCGCCCGAACGCAGAACCGGTGTGTTATCAGAGGGAGCGAGAGTCTGCCGGGACGGGAGTGCCTGGGCCGGAGGAAGGTGCACGAGGACGTAGAAGGGCAGGCAGGCGCTTTCGGCCTGGCAGCGCACCCGCACCCGGCCTTCGGCGCCGGAGCGCTCGACGGGACCGGCCTCGAGCACGGGAGCCGGCTCGCGAACAACAATGTGGGTAGCGAGTTCTATGGAGTTGCCGGCCAGCTCGGGATGCGCGACAAGGACGGCATGGGTGGCGGCCTCCCCGTCGAGCGCGTAGGTTTGCGGGCGGTCCGCAGCGAGCGCGGGCAGGGTGGCTGTGCCAATTGAGAAGAGCAAGAGAAAGCTTTTCATAGGATTCGATCCTTTCCGCGGCTTGCGCCGTCCGGGATGCGCTACTGCGAAAGCTGATTGATCTGCTGCATCATCTCATCGGACGCCTTGACGACACGCGAGTTGGACTCGTAAGAACGCTGGGCAACAATCATCTGCACGAACTGGTCAACGACGCTCACGTTGGACTGTTCGAGCATGCCCTGCTGGAGAGAGCCGATGCCTTCAGCCCCACCGGGGGTGCCGACGATCGGATCGCCCGATGCGGTGGTCTGGAGATAGATATTGTTGCCGGCGCTGTCGAGGCCTCCGGGATTAACAAACAGCGCGAGCTGGATGGAGCCGACCTGCTGCGACTGGGTCTGGCCGGGCTGGGTGACGGAAACGGTACCGTCGGCGCCGACCGTCACGGCGGTGGCGTCGGGTGGCACCGTGATGCCCGGCTGCACGGGATTGCCGTTTGGCGTGACGAGGTTGCCCTGGGCATCGAGCTGGAAGGAGCCGGAGCGCGTGTAGCCGGTCTGACCGTTCGGCAGGAGAATCTGGAAGAAGCCCTGACCCGAAATCGCGAGGTCGAATTGATTGCCGGTTTGCGAGATATTGCCCTGGGTTTGCAGAATCTCGGTGGAGGTGGGACGGGAGCCGAGCCCGACCTGCAGACCGGCCGCGACGGTGGTCTGCTGGGAGGCTGCCGAGCCGGGGGAAATCTCGTTCTGGTAGAGCAGATCAGCGAACTGCACGCGGCGCTGCTGAAAGCCGGCCGTGCTGGAGTTGGCAAGATTGTTGGCGATGGCGTCGAGGTTCATCTGCTGGGCGGACATGCCGCTGGCGGCGGTGTAAAGGGCGCGGACCATGGGAACTCCTTGGGTATGGGTGCGAAGCGGCTAGCTGGTGACGCGGGGCAGGTCCTGCGCGGCGGTTTTGTTCATGTCGGAGTCGAGCATGGACAAGGCGTGGCGCATGGTTTCGGCAGAGCGCTGGGCATCGATCAGCGCGACCACGCCGGTGACCGGGTTGACGTTGGAGCTTTCGAGCATGCCCTGCTGCACGGAGGAGTTCGCGGCGGCCTGCACGCTCGTGACAGGGGCGGTGTAGAAGTTGTTGCCTGCGCCCTGGATCTCGGTACCAGGGGCGAACTCAACGATCTTCAGGCGTCCGGCGACGGCGCCGTTGGAGGAGATGGTGCCATCCGCGCTGACGGAGACCGGGCCGGGCAGGAGGCGAACCACGCCGGTCTGGCCCAGAACGGCTTCGCCGGTTTGCGTGATCAATTGGCCTTGCGGCGACACGCGAAAGGCTCCATTGCGGGTGTACTGCGTGCCGCTCGGGGTTTGCACAGCAAAGTAGCCGGG
>CAXTWU010000051.1:0-14187 GCA_964248025.1 uncultured Acidobacteriaceae bacterium
CCGAGATGATCAAGGGCGTCCGCGCTTCGTCGATCAGGATCGAGTCCACCTCGTCCACAATCGAGAAGAAGTGCCCGCGCTGCACACAATCCTTCAGCTCGAACTTCATGTTGTCGCGCAGGTAGTCGAAGCCGAACTCGTTGTTGGTGCCGTAGGTGATGTCGGCCGCATACGCCGCCCGGCGCTGCGCGTCGTCCAGGTCGTGCACAATCACGCCGACCGAAAGGCCCAGAAACTCATAAATCTTGCCCATCCACTCGGCATCGCGCTTGGCCAGGTAGTCGTTGACCGTCACCACGTGCACGCCTCGACCTGCCAGCGCGTTCAGGTAACAGGGTGCCGTCGCCACCAGCGTTTTGCCTTCACCTGTGCGCATTTCGGCGATCTTGCCCTGGTGCAGCACCATGCCGCCGATCATCTGTACGTCGAAGTGGCGCATGCCGACCGCGCGGCGGCCAGCCTCGCGCACCACCGCGAAAGCTTCCGGCAGAATCTCGTCGAGCACGCGCTTTTCGGCCGCCGCCACCGCCGCCGAACATGCGTCCCGGTCGCCTTCGGGCGCATTCCGTTCGGCCGCCGCCACGGCCTCGGCAATCCGCGCCTTGAACTCCGCGGTTTTGCCCCGCAACTCGTCGTCGCTCAAGAGCTCAAGGGCAGGCTCAAAGCCGCCGATCTCATCCACAACGGGCAGCAGGCGCTTGACCACGCGCTCATTGCTGGTCCCGAAAATCTTAGTCAGTGTGCCACCGATCAAAGCAGGTTCCTCGTCCCCTCAAGTGTAAATGGTTGTGCTTTTGCTTGTCGGGAACCCGGGTTAGTCCGTACACTTAGTTCACTGCTGATGCCTGGGGACCCGCATGAAAACCGTGAACATGCATGAAGCAAAGACGCATCTGTCAAGACTGGTCGCCGAAGCCGTGGCCGGCGAGCCATTCGTTATCGCGAAAGCGGGCAAGCCGCTCGTCCGGGTTGAAAGGATCCAGGAGACAAGGCCCAAGCTGCAGCGGCTTGGGTTTATGGAGGGGCAATGCGAAGTGCCGGACGACTTCGACACTTTCATGGCGGCCGAAATCGAGGAAATGTTCTACGGCGTAGGCGATGGGCAAAGATTTGCCGGTTTGGATTTCCCCTTTCCCGCGCCCCGCGACCTGGACCAGCGACTGCAACTGTCGGCGGATGAGTTTCGAGAGAAGTTCAAAGATGTGCCGGCCTGCAAATGAATCTGCTGCTGGATACACCGATTTTTGTGTGGGCGGCATACGAGCAGGCGAGGGTGCCGCCGCCCATGCGGGAGGCTCTCCAGGACCCCGACAATACCGTCTGGTTCAGCACGGCAGCCATCTGGGAGCTGACCATCAAGTCTCGATCCGGCCGCTTCAAGCACGACCCACGCGTGCTGAGGAGGCACGCTCTTCAAAATGGGTACCGCGAGCTTGTCGTCACAGGGGATCACGCGCTTCAGGTCGGCGCTCTGCCGCCCCTGCACAAGGATCCATTCGATCGAGTCCTGATTGCGCAAGCTCAATGGGAAGGGTTGCTCTTGCTCACCGTGGATCGATGGGTGCGCCGCTACCCACACCTTCAACTGTTCTCAACGTAGTTTCAAGCCTCCATTGATTGTGCGCGCCCTGATTCCAACCAACAACCTTAAGCCATGCCGGACTGGGCGGCACCATTCCCGGCATCCTTCCCCGCGCTCACCAAAGCTGTGCCGGACGCTATGCAGGACAAGCACTCGGCAATCAGAACTGTTCCATGGAGCGGAAAACTAGCGTTGCATCGCCTCTGCGAACGTCCCTGAAAGAACCCTGTTCCGTCCGACAATGCGCGACAGGGTCGCAAGCGCGTGTTCCTGGTGAGGTTCGCCGCGCGCCGACGCCGTGTAGTCGGCCAGCACGATCCCCGGAACCCCATGATCAAAAAGCTGCGCGGCGATGACGGAAACGCACACGTCGGTTTCGATACCCGCCAGGTACACATTTCCCTTGGCAAAAGCGGTCGCCAGCTCTGAAATCACTGTCTCCGGAAGCCCATAGCTATGCTTGTCGATCACAAGGGTCTCCGGCGGAAGCCGGACAGCAAGAGCCTGTTCGGCGACCGTCATGAGTCCGTCCCAACCCATCACGGTCTTCCACAAACTGTTGTCGCGATTCAGAAATCGCGTGGCCACAATCACCTGGAACGCTCCGGACAAGACCAGATCCTGTACGGGGGACCGAAGATGGGCGGTGTTTTCCCGCAAAAAACCCTCCTGGAAGTCCACCAGCACCAGGGCGGACTCGCCTTGGTGCAGCACATCTACCTCGTCCCTGTTGCCGCTCAAGGCCCACCTCTCAGCCGCTGCTTGTTTAGCAGCCAACGTGCTGACTTATGCCAGGTCGCCCCACAACTTGATGCCTCCCAGCAGCCCGTCCTGGTTCGACACCAGGCTTACGTTCTTGGGCAGGTCGAAGCTGACGAACTTTGCATTCCCGCCGCCGATATACAAGTGGTCCCAGTTAAAGGTGTGCGCGGTCTGATCGATCGCCCTGCCCAGCATCTTGTTCCATTTCTTATGTCCGATCGCCTTGAAGCCCCGGCGCCCCAGATAATCTTCGTAGGTTTTCCCCTTGCGAAATGGGTGATGCCCGAGCTCGAGACCGGGGCTCAAGCGCCCGCGCGTGAACAAGGCCGATCCCATGCCGGTGCCGAGCGTCAGCACCAACTCCACTCCCTTGCCGTCGATGGCTCCATAGCCCTGCACCGCGGCGTCGTTGGCCACGCGCACCGGCTTGCCCCAGCGCTTTTCAAGCTCACCCTGCAGGTTGAAGTCAACCCAGTCCGGGTGAAGGTTGGCCGCCGTCAACGTGTGGCCGTTTTTGATGACGCCGGGAAATCCGACCGAAACCCGGTCAAAGGTCGGGATCTGCGTCCGCAGCTTTTCAAGCTCATCGAGCATGCGGGCCGGGGTCGGCTTGAGCGGCGTATCCGTGCGGACGCGCTCGGTCAAGGGCTTCGCATCGTTGTCGAGCGCCATCATCTTAAGCCCGGTGCCGCCCACATCGATCGCAAGGGTGACCGGGTGCGTTGGCTTCGCCTGCCTGGTCTTGCCGGGTTGCACTTCCGCCATAAAGTCCATGAGTCATTCAGTGTAGATGGAAGGGCCGGGGTTGTGCGCGGGAAAGAGCGAGAAAGCGCGGGCACCCATGGCCGGGGGCGAAAGGCCGAGGCTTGAAACCGTGCCATAAAACCACACTACGCATCGGTACCAAACGGCTCATACTGCGTCTAATAAGCCTTGGGGCTTTTTCAAACCCTTGCCTTCTTCTGAGGTGCCTCTATGCTGTACCGCAACCTGACCTTGTCCGCTGTTCTGCTCAGCGCGCCCTTTGCCGCCGGCGCGCAAGCCATGCCTCCGGCCGGGCAGCCGACCCCTTCCACGGGCCCCCAGACCGCTCCACCGGCCAAGCCCCAGGCCAATCCCCCAACAACTGCGCCCACGGTACCCCCGGCCTCCACGCCAGACACGACGCCCAACAAGAGCGGCAAACATAACGACAAGAACCCCGCTCCCGCCGCTCCGGCTGCCCCTGAAAAGCCGGTGCCGCTCGAGGCCAAGGTAGGCCCAAACGGTGTGGTGCAAGGGGTCAAGCCCGGCAGCGAGGATGATGTCAGTGCGGCCGGTACCCGCAACATCGGCGGCCGCGGCCTGGGCAACTGGTACTCCACCAATACGGAGATCGGTGAAGGCAAGCAGTACTCGATGGAGATCGAGAAAAGCACCAAGTTCATCACCGACCCGGTCGTGACCGAGTACGTGAACCGTATCGCGCAGAACCTCGTCAAGAACTCCGACGCGCGCGTGCCCTTTACCGTACGGGTGATCGATTCGGACGAAATTAATGCCATGGCGTTGCCGGGCGGTTTCTTTTTCGTCAACTCAGGACTGATCCTGAACGCTGACACCGAGGCCGAGGTTGCCGGCGTGATGGCGCACGAGATCGCCCATGTGGCTGCTCACCATGCCATGCGCGAGCAGACCCGCATGAACTATGCGCAGTTTTCGTCCATTCCGCTCATCATGATCGGCGGCGGGCTGGGCTACGGGCTTTACGAAGCCTCAAGCCTGGCGCTGCCGCTCACCTTTCTGCAATTTTCGCGCGACTTCGAGGCCCAGGCCGACTTCCTGGGCACCCAGTACCTGTACCGGGCTGGGTATGATCCACAGGCACTGGTGACCTTTTTTGAAAAGATCGAGAACCTGGAAAAGCACAAGCCCGGTGTCGTTGCCAAGGCATTCGAAACGCACCCAGCTACCCCTGATCGCATCGAGCACACGCAGCGCGAGATCGCAACGCTGCTGCCGCCGCGCAATGAATACCTGGAAACCACCTCTGAGTTCGACGACGTCAAGACCCGGCTCGCGCGGATTGAGAACAAGCGCAAGCTCGACGACAAGAAGAAAGGCACGGGCCCGACCCTGCGCCGCGCCAGCACGGGCAGCGACCCCAGTGCCAACAACCCCAACGCGCAGCCCGGCTCACAACCCGGAGACGACCGGCCTACCCTGCACAAGCGCGACGACGGCAGCTAGGGTCAGTACGCCATACGTCGAGCGTTCATACGGCAGGCTTGCGTTGCACAAACCCCATGCCGTGGAAAGACCGCTCGCAACGGCCTTTTTCAACGAGTCATCCCGAGATCGGTCTCGATAGCCTTGAGCGTGCGTCAACCTCGTGGCGCACGCTGCATGGCCCTGCTTCCGCCAGTGCGACTTGACGGTACAAACGCCGAGATGCGAGGTGCTCGTCTAGAAGATCAATGCGATCAGCACTGAGACGAAGGCTAGCGATGCGGCGAGCGTGCGCAGAAGGTGCCGCTGCAGCCAAAGATCGCGTACTTGTTGCCAGCCAGGCGGCGGCATCGCGCTTGTCCAGGACTGAATTTGCTTGTTGAGCGGGACCTCAAATCCTACTGTCACAACGAACACTAGAATCATGAGGGCAGCGCTTGTCGCGAAGAGCCATCGCGGCGCACTGCGAGACAGTGCACTTGCGGCGACAAGAGCCAAGAGTGTTCCCAGCATCCACGGGGGCATGACCTTCCTAAAGAGCGCATCTTCCAGCTGAAAGCGCCGGACCCAGGATTCCGCTGGGAGCGCTTTGGCGCTGAGCTGAGCCAATCCGGTGCCCACCATGATGCCGGCAAGAAGGCCCACACCCAACGTCGAGCCCAGAGCAACAAAGTGTCGAATGTCGAGAAACATAAGACTTCCTCCTCGCAAGTACGCAGGCTTACGGTATCGCGTGGCTTGGCCGCCGTGATTGTACAAATGCGACGTGGCGAGCAGAATGGTGGCTCAACAAGGACGGCTGCGAAACCCGTGCGCGAGGCTGCCTTCCTGCGCGAATGACTGCGGCGTGCTGCCGTTAAGGATCTGAAACTCCCGGATCATATGAGCTTGATCAAAGTATCCCGACGCTGCGGCGATCGAAGACCAACCTTGCTCGGGTTGAGCCCGGTGCAGCGCCAGTGCCTTATTGGCGCGATGAAGTCGTTCAAAACACTTTGGAGAGAGCCCGACGAACTCTTGAAACAGTCGCTCAATTTGACGAAGGCTGAGGTTGTGCGCCGACGCGACGGCGTTCAATCGAACGCCCGATACACTCCGGCGTATGGCGCTCGCGACCCGTAGAGCCACATCCGCGCCAGCATCATTCCGACGACGAAGAAGGAGGCCCAGCAGAAAATCTTCCGCAAGCGACGGCATCTGGTCGTCATGAGCCTCGGCCAGCCTTGCTTTGAGCGTGCTGATTGTCGATCCGGTGACAACTTCCGCGCTCGTAGCCACGTTACAAATTGCTTTCGCAGGCAAGCCAAAGATCGCCCGAAATCCGATAGGTGACAAGCGAATCGTGAACACCTTCAGGTCGCCCGTCCAGAGAAGGTCTTCACGCCTCGTCGTCTGCGGCCCGACCAGAGCACACACAGGCGCGCTCTGAATCTGAGCCGTGGCCCTGTTAACCACCAGGTATGGCTTTTTCAGATGAATTTGCAGTAGGCAGTCGCTTCTTGCGGGCAGAGGACTGAAGATCTCGGTCGTGCCCAATCGGTCATCCCGCAGGTCAAACGAGAAGACGTAAGGTTGTAGGGGAACACATGGTTCCCACGTGCGGCGCTTACGAGAACCTCTCCCGAGACTTGTGACCTCCATACCTGCCTCTGAGATCCAGATCCATCATACGAGGTGAAACGCTGTTTCACGCCTTGGCGCGGCAGGGAGACCTCCTTCGCTGCGCACAAAGTCTGAACCGCACAGGACCGAGCAGCGGCTAACCTACCCGCGTCCGCCCCGGCCCACCATGCGCAGGATGATCACCAGCACCATCGCGACAATCAGCAGCCTCAGCATTGTTTGCACTTTGCCAGGATGGCCGCCTGCAGCCGGTCGCGTAGGGCGTCAGGCAGGTCGTACAGAACATTGGACCGGTAAACTTCGATCGTTTTTCGCGTGGTCGTCACGGTGATGGTGCAGTGTTCGCATGAGCCCATATGCGTTTCCAGCAGGGTGCGCAAATCGGGATCAACCGTGCCGTCCAGCCACTCGTCAAGGTGCAGCAGAAACTCAGAGCAGATCACTTTGCGCCGCCTTTTTCATCTCGTTTCCCGATCCCATCCACGGGCCGGTTGCCAAAGTAGCGATTGAGCCGCTCCCGCAGCTGCAAACGGGCTCGCAGCAGCCGCGATTTCACCGCCGGCACACTCAGACCCAGCGACTCCGCTGTTTCCTCGGTGGAAAGCCCCTCCACATCGCGCAACACAAATACCACCCGGAAACCCGGCGGCAGTCCGTTCACTGTTTTCTTCAGAATATCGGCCAGCTCTGACTGCCCATACTGCTGCTCCGGGCTTGGCCCCCAGTCCGCCAACTCGCGAGGCATAGAGCCTTCCTCGGTTTCCACGTCCTCGTCGATCGAGACCATCTTGCCCGTGCGCCGTTTTCGCAGCCGCATCAGGCTTTCATTGACTGCGATCCGCACCAGCCATGTGTAAAACTTTGAATTGCCCTGGAACTGGTTCAGCTTTTCATACGCTTTCAGAAACGCGTCCTGCACCACATCTTCCGCGTCTTCGCGGTTTTGCGTAATGTGCTGCGCAATGCGAAACACCTGCCGGTCGTACTGTTTCACCAGCTTTTCAAAGGCCTGCACATCGCCGTTCTTGGCCAGGTTCACCAGCCGCACGTCCGGGTGCTCTTCCACTGCCGCTTGAGCAATCGGCGGCGCGCCGTTTTCCTGGCTGTCCTCCGGCTTACTCAGAGATGACTGAATAGGGGGCATAGGTTTCAGTTTTTCGCATGCCTTTCTTTCATTGGGGGCGAAAAACGCCCTTCACCTTCCATGCTACAGGCTTCAATGGGAAGCTACAGGCCCGGGCGCGGAGCGACGGCAGCCTCCGCCTCAAAACGGGCATCCCGTCGCCTTTTTCCCGAAACGGTACGACGGTGACCTCCAAGCCCGTTTTCGGCGCAGGAGCGAGGCGCTCTTCCCTTATCCTTAAAGGCGAGGATTGTTAAACGGTGAGCCGCCCCCCATCCCCCCTCTTCCGCAGCCTGCTTCGCGTCGCGTCGGCGCTGTTGCTGTATGCGGCGACGCTGCTTCCCGCCCTTCCAGGCACCCCGGCCCAAGCACTCGCGCCGCATTTCAAGACGGCGAAAACGGCGAAAACGGCCAAAACCGGCGCACACGGGGGCGCATACGGACGCGTACACGGGGCTGCCGTGATGCGCCATGGACGCCCGGTACCAGCCGCTAACCACGGACGCCACCGCGCGGAGCGAGGCCGGCTGCACCGGGTTGTGATCGTGAAGCGCAGGGGACGGCACCGGGTGCTGACAGCTCGCCAGGCCGCGAAAACCGCGCAGCTGCAGCACGCCTTTGTGGCGTCGGAACAGCTGCGTCCCATGGCCCAGCAGCTCGGCAACTATCGCAGCCCCGCGGCCTATGCCGGGGTGCAGGCGTACGC
Organism: uncultured Acidobacteriaceae bacterium; assembly: GCA_964248025.1. Lineage (GTDB taxonomy): Bacteria > Acidobacteriota > Terriglobia > Terriglobales > Acidobacteriaceae > EB88. The sequence goes on from CAXTWU010000051.1 coordinate 8,005, forward strand.
CAACAGCCACACCGGTCCGGCCGCAGCCGCCGCCTTTCTTGCCTTGGGGCACGCCTACCTGCTGGACCATCGCTACACGGAGGCTTTGGCAGCCCTGCGCAGCGCTGACACCGCCGGCAACTCGCTTGACGACTACGCCGACTACTTCGCTGCGCAAAGCAATCTCCAGTCGAACCAGCTGCCCGCTGCCGACGCCATCCTGAGCGGCTTTGCGGCGAAATACCCGGACAGCATCTTTACTCCGCAGATCCCGGTGCTTGAGGCAAACCTGCTGCTTGGGCAGAACCAGCCAGACCGCGCCCTTCTGGTCCTGCGCGCGCATGCAAGCGAGCCCATGGCCGGCAAGCCCGACTACCTGCTTGCCGACGCCAAGGCGCAGGGTGCGTTGGGCGACAACGCCGCCGCGCTCGTCCTGTACCGGCGCGTGCTCGACGAGGCCCCTTTGAGCCCCGAGGCAAATGCGGCGCAGTTGCATCTCCAGGGCACGGGCCAGTGGCTGGCGCTTTCACTCGGCGAGCGCCGCCACCATGCCGATGCACTCTTTAATGGCGGCAAATACCTGGAAGCTGCGGCCGAGTTCCGTGCGCTTGGGCTCGACAGCTCGCTGAACGCGACTGAGCGTGACAGCCTGCTGCTCTCGGCATCGGCCTGCGACCAGAAGTTGAAGCGGCTTTCGGCATCCTCGCTGACGGCCATACCGGACTCGCCCGACGAAAATGGCGCGCACCGGCTTTACCTCATGATGGAGGTCGCGCGGTCGGACAACGACCTTTCTCAGCAGCAATCCCTCGTGGCGCAGCTTCGATCCCGCTTCCCTGCAAGCCCATGGCTGGCCGAGGCCCTGTTTTCAAGCGGCAACCTGTACATGCTGCGCAGGGATTACGCTTCGGCCATTCCCTACTATGTCGAGCTGGCCCGTCGCTTCCCCGACTCCAAGAACGCCGACAACGCCCATTGGCGCGCCGCCTGGCTTTCCTACCGGCTTCGCGACTTCCCTTCGGCCGGCCGGCTCATGGATGAGCAATTGACCACCTTCCGGGCCGGTAAAAACATCGCCCCGGCACTCTACTGGCGTGGCCGCCTGTACCTCGACCAAGACCATAACCCGGCCATGGCAGCGGCTTACTTCACCACCGAAACCCGCGTCTTTCGCCACTTCTACTACGCGGCCATCGCGAAGCAGCGCCTGGCCGCCATGGGCGCCGGCGTGACCCCAGCCGCCGTTCCCTCGCTTGACAACATGGAACCTGAGCAGATCCCCACCCTGACCGAGGACGTCCCGGATGATGATCCGCATCTCGCAAAGGCCCGCCTGCTCGCCAATGCCGGCTTGAACGACTATCTGACCCCGGAGATCCACGCCGCCGAAGGGTCGGAAGAGTGGGGCTCGCTGGCCGAAGCCAATCTGTACGCCAGCTTCGGCGAAAGCTACCGGGCTATGCGCTCGCTCAAGAAAGCGATCCCGTTCTACACGTCCGCTCCCATCGACGAGCTGCCGCTGCCCTACTGGCGCATCCTTTTTCCCGAGTCCTACTGGACCATCATCCAGGCTGAAGCCGCGCGCAACGGGCTCGACCCCTACATGGTCGCTTCCCTTATCCGGCAGGAGTCCGAGTTCAACCCACGCGTCATCTCCTATGCCAATGCCTACGGCCTGATGCAGCTGGAACCGTTTACCGGGCGCGATATGGCCCGCAAGATCGGCTACAGCACGCACCTGGATAACAATGCGCTGCTGGATCCGGAGATCAATATCAAACTCGGCTGCGCTTATCTCAAGCAAACGCTGGATCGCTTCGGCGGCCAGCCTGAGTACACCTTTGCCGCCTACAACGCCGGGGAGTCGCGCGTCGACGACTGGAAAGCCGCGGGCGACTACACCGGCATCGACGAGTGGGTTGAATCGATCCCTTTCACCGAAACGCGCGACTATGTGCAGGCCATCCTGCGCAACGAGCAGATCTACCGCGAAATCGACCAGACCGCGAAAGCCGGCACCGCTGCGACAGTGGCCTCCATAACCGTCGGAGACACCCGTGCAGCTCCGGCCCCGTAGTCCGGACGGAGACACGCGTGGTGCCTCAAACCTGCAGCTAGACCTGCAGCCCGGACCCTGCAACCCAGACCCTCCAGTCGATCCCCGGGCGCCCGTTCAGACCAGCCCGACCCTTCGGGCCAGGTTCGACGTAAACCGTCCCCGCGGGTCGTACTTCGCCTTGGTCGCCAGCCAGCCATCGATCTCCGGATACATGGTGCGAAACGTCGCTGCGTCCGAGTACGAATCCTTGCCCAGGTAGATACGCCCGCCCGCATCGATCACCATCGCGTCCAGCCGCCGCAGCAGGTCCGGCGTGCCGGCTCGCACCGGAAAATCGATGGCAAAGGTGTAGCCTTCGCGCGGAAAGGAAAGCACACCTCCACTTTCCTTGCCCATCCTTTTCAGCACATTCAAGAACGGCAACTCGCCCGAGCGCAGGATCGCTGTCAAAATCTTGCGCATCTGCGCCAATCCGTTCTCGAAGGGGATCACGAACTGGTATTGCGTGAAGCCGCGACGCCCATATCCCCGGTTCCACTGGGCAATCTTGTCCAACGGATAGAAAAATGCCTCGTAATGACCGATCGCAGTGGCACTGGCCTGGATGCGCTGGATGACCGCGTTGACAATACGAATCGTCAGTGGGTTCAGCGTGAACTCCGGCAGGTCAAAAGGCACGGAAACCGGCGGCGGCCCCGATACTTTCAAAGGGTTGGCCGCCAGCCGCGGCGGCAGGTCCGCGAGCTTCGCGTGATCGCCGACCGTCAACACCCCTCGTCCCAGCCGCGCTCCGGACGCCATCACGTCCAGCGTGGCCACCGAGTAAGGAAATGTGTGATCGTTCTCGTCGAGCGCGGCCAGCATCCCTTCCAAGTCGTTCGCCTGGATCGATTTCTGGTGAAAGTAGGTGGTTTCGATCCGGCGCAGCTGCAGACTCACCGTCAGAATGAATCCCAGCAGCCCCATGCCGCCGAACGATGCCCAAAACAGATCGGCGTGCTCGCTTCGGCTCGCCGTCACTACTTCGCCGCTGGCCAGCAGCACGGTCATGGATTCCACGCAGTTGCTGAAGCAGCCCTGCACGTGGTGAGCCTTGCCGTGGATATCGTTCGCAATGCATCCACCCACTGTCACAAACTTGGTGCCGGGCGTGATCATGGGGAACCAGCCGCGACCGGCAAACGCCTCGATGATGCTGCCGAGGCTTACCCCCGCTTCACAGGTCAGAACGCCGGTCGCCTCGTCGAACGCGAGAAAGTGGTCCATGCGCGTTGTTCCCACCACCTGGCGCTCGGTGTTGATCGCGCAATCACCGTAGGAGCGGCCCAGCCCACGCGCGATCGTCGCGGACGGGTCCAGCACCGGGGCCACCTCGGTCGACGTTGTGGGCTCCGCAAGAAAACAGCTCGCCCGCAGATTGGCTCCCCAGCCGGCCAGCGTGGTACGCGTACCTTTGGTCACTTCACCGGCCTGCTCCTGCACCATGCTGCCTCCTGGACGTTCCGCCTTTGTTTGTTCCCTTAGCTTATCGGCCTCGTCGCGCTCTACCTCCATGGCAGCCGCCTGAACAAGCCATGCCGTCAAAACAGCACAACGGTCCGTCCCGATCAGCTGCCCCATCACCATGCCTGGGGAGCGCTGCCCCCTGCGTGCAGTCCTTAGGGGCACCATGGACCCTGGACTAGCATGAGACCCGGTTTAGCACGGTCCGTCCCGATCAGCTGCCCCATCACCATGCCTGGGGAGCGCTGCCCCCTGCGTGCAGTCCTTAGGGGCACCATGGACCCTGGACTAGCATGAGACCCGGTTTAGCATGGCTGAATGCGTCCCGACTCGAGCCCCGGCCCGGCGAAAAGCGTCAAGAAAAGCCCTGTGAGACCGGCAACCCGGTCCGGCAGCCCGCGGCAGGTAACCCGGGTCGACACCCCGGGCGTATTGAAGCTCGACCTACCCAGCCCACGACCCCGTCGCGACCTGGCCCCGGCTCGGTTGGCCGATCTGCTGGCGCGCCTGCGCCGGGCCTACCCTGGTGCCGAGTGCGCCCTGCATCATCGCAGCCCGTGGGAGCTGTTGGTGGCTACCATCCTGTCCGCGCAGTGCACCGACAAGCGTGTCAATCTCGTCACGCCCGCCCTGTTTCAAGCCTTTCCCACCCCCTCCGCCATGGCGCAGGCGTCTCTGCCGGAACTCGAAGAGTTGGTCCGGCCCGCGGGCTTTTTCCGCGCCAAGTCCAAATCCATCCAGGGCGCCGGCCGGGTCATTGCCGAGCAGTTCGGTGGCGAAGTCCCGCGTACCCTGGCCCAGCTCATCACTGTGCCCGGCGCGGCGCGTAAAACGGCCAACGTTGTGCTGGGCGTCGGCTACGGCCTCGCCGAGGGCGTAGTGGTCGATACCCACGTCCAACGCTTGTCCCGGCGGCTGGGTCTCACACGCCACACCGATCCCAAAAAGATCGAAAAGGACCTGATGCGGCGGATCCCTCGCGAGCGGTGGATCGACTTTTCGCACGAGCTGATTCTTCACGGACGTGCCATCTGCGTCGCTCGCAAGCCACGCTGTGCCGGCTGCCCCCTGGAAACCACGTGCTGGGCACCCGACAAGACCTGGCGCAGCCACTAAAGCAGAGTCGTCATCCGCGGTCTGTGATCCCCGGTCTGTGATCCATGCTCCGTAATTCCTGTTCCGAGGTCCCGCAGTCGATTTCCGCAGGCGCAGATCACGCCGCGGCGTCCACTGCGGCGCGCTCCGCTGCCGCCGGCAGCATCGTCTGCGCAAGGCAGCGCAAGGCATCCACCAGCCGCGCGCCTTTGTCCCCTTTTCCACCCTCGGCCGGCGCAAAGCTGTCGCGCAGGCTCGCCAGGGCATTCTCCCATTGCCGGTGCGCTCGTCTTTGCAGGGCTTGCCGTACTTCGTGCGCTTGCAGGCCCGCCGCCAGTGAAGCCGGCAACGCCCCCTGCAGTTCCGGCGAATGGTGGGCCAGCGCCGGTGCCAGCAACGGCAGCGCATCCAGCATGGGCAGGGTCAGCAGACCCGAGCGTAGATCGCAACCCACCTCCTTGCCGCTTGCGACCGAGTCTCCATGCAGGTCCACCACATCGTCCAGGTATTGAAAAGCCAGGCCGAGTTCCACACCCAACCCGTGCAAAACTGCTGCCCTGCAAGGGTCGCCCCGCAGGGAGGCCGCTCCGCACAGGGCCAGGCCGAACATTTCGCCGGTTTTGGCGCGAGCGACCGCAAGGGCGTGTTCGCGCCAGGCCGGCAGGTTCTGGCCCCCAACCGGTGCCAGTTCGCACGCGGCGCCCGACACCATGCCCTGGGCGCACCGGCTCAAGGCTTCCCCGTAAGCAGGATGAAGCCGGTAGGCTCCCCGGATGGCTTCAAGAAGCATCCAGTCCGAGGCCAGCATCGCCACCGGCAGGCCGAAGCGGACATGCGTTGCGTGCCGGCCCCGCCGCATCCGGCTCCGGTCAAAAATATCGTCCTGCACCAACGTCGCCGCATGCAGCATTTCCAGGCAGGCTGCCGCGCGGACAAGCGTTGCCGCGCCTGGCGCGCCCCTTTGCCCCGCTGCGTCGCCCGCCAGGACCAGCAACAGGCCACGGGTTCGCTTGCCGCCCATGGAGGCGTGCGCGATAGCCGGGTACAACGGCGTGCCGGCTCGACTCGCCAGCGCGTGCAGCTCACGATCGATCAGCATCTGTATCGTTTTGGACGTCATCGGGTCACCCCTTCTTTCAGACCTCAATCTTTAAAGCGCTCTGAGCCGGTTGCGGCTTCGGCGCAGCTCGTTCAACCACATGTGCGGCACGGTCAGGGCGCTCAGCAGGATGAACAGCTCCCCCTGGTATGCCGTTGCCTCGTGCCGCCCCAGCGCTAGCGCAAGGCCCAGCATGGCCAGCGACAAAAGCCAGGGCACAGTGCCGGCCCGCAGGTTGCGGCCCATGCCCTTCCACACCGACCCGCCGCCTGGCCCCGGCAGGCTGGTGGCCAGCAGGTGCTCCGGGGTGTGCCAGCAGCAGAAAAACACGGCAAATGCAGCCAGGGGAGAGCAAAAAACAAAAAGTGCGACCTGCAGATACAGCACAAAAAGCAGTTCCACCCGCACGGCAAACGTGCGGCCCAGTACGCCCCCGGCAATGCCCGCC
>CAXTWU010000052.1:0-9793 GCA_964248025.1 uncultured Acidobacteriaceae bacterium
CGAGGGATCCGAGCTCAAAGGCAATCATGCCCCCGAAACCGGACATTTGTTGCCGTGCGAGCTCATGCTGAGGGTGCGACGCGAGACCCGGGTAGAACACGCGTTCGACAGCCGGGTGCTCATCGAGCAGCGCGGCGATCGCGCGGCCGTTGCGGTCGTGCTCGCGCATGCGCACGGCCAGCGTTTTGACGCCGCGCAGCACCAACCACGCTTCAAACGGAGACAGAATACCGCCCGTGCATTTTTGAACGAATGCGAAGCGCTCCCGGTGCTCCGGCTTGGTGCCGAGCAGTACGCCGCCCAGCCCGTCCGAGTGCCCGTTCAGATACTTCGTGGTCGAGTGCATCACCAGGTCCGCGCCCAAGGCGATCGGCTGCTGAAAATAAGGCGACATAAAGGTGTTGTCGACCGACAGTTCGCAGCCGCTTTCGTGTGCGTGACAGAGATCGGCGACCGCGCGGATATCGGTCAACGTCATCAGAGGGTTGGTCGGCGTTTCAATGTGCACAAGCCGGGTGTTGGGTCGCAGCGCGGCGCGCAAGGCCCGGGGGTCGGCGGTATCCACGTAGGTGAAGTCAATGCCGTAGCCGGCCACGATCCGGTTAAACAGCCTGGGGGTGCCGCCGTATACATTTTCGCCACACACCACGTGGTCACCGGCCTTGAGCATCGTCACCAGGGCCGAGATCGCGGCCATGCCGCTCGCGAACACGTGGGCCGAGCTGCCGCCTTCAAGCGAAGCCAGGCTGGTTTCGAGCGCATCGCGGGTCGGGTTCGAGACCCGCGAATATTCCCAGCCCTTGTGCCTGCCGATCTCCTCCTGCGCGTAGGTCGAGGAAAGATACAGGGGCACATTGACGGCACCGGTCAGCGAGTCGGGGGCCTGTCCGTCGTGGATCGCGCGGGTTGAGAATCCTGCCATAATTCGAAGGTATCAGGCTGAGACGAGGCCATGCCTCGTTACAAGCCTCGAGTGTGACCAAAGCAAGCCAGGGTTTGGTAGTACGCTGACCACATGCATCTGGAGAGAGCCGGCGAAGGGGTAAGCGGTCTGCCCAAGGTCGTCCAGGACCTGATCGCGCCGGAGCTCGGCTCGATCAAGGCGACGCAGGCGGCTCATAGCGAGCAGTTTACCCTGATTCGGACCGAGTTGAAGGCCTCGGAAGAGCGAACCAGGGAGGCGGCTGCGGCCTCGGAAAAAAGGCTCACTGAAGCAATTGAGGCCATGGTTGATAGGCTCAGCGAAAAGATGGAGTCGGTCCGCAGGGATTCGCAAGGAGCAGTCACGGTGATGGGCGACAGACTCAGCGAGCGCATTGAGTTCGCTCGCAAGGAGTCGCAGGAGGCGGTGGCAGCCATGGGCGGCCGGCTCGGCGAAAGAATTGAGTTTGCCCGCAGTGAAGCCCAGCACTCCGCGAACGAGATCAAACTGCTGATCGGGCTCAACTATGAGCAGCGTAAGCGTGAAGAGGCCGAAGCCCGCATCGCCGAACTGGAACGCAGGCTTCAACTTCAGGCCCCCTCATAAGTGGTTCGGTAAGTGCCTCATTAAGTTGATAAGTAGGTGCGAGCCCGCCATCATAGCCTCACTCGTATAAAAGTTTGCAGCTTTGGCAAGAAAATTGACGTAGGAAAATCAGCCAGGCTGATCGTCGCCAGCAAGTTCTTCGCCCTTGAAGATATGCTTCGACAAATAGCGCTCGGCCGAGTCGGGCACGACCGTAGCGACCCGTCTGCCTGGACCCAAGCTTTGTGCGACCACGAGCGCGGCATGCACGGCTGCGCCGCCGCTGGAGCCGGCCAGCACTCCTTCCTCTGCCGCCAGCCGCTGCACCATCCGGAAGGCGTCCTCATCCGTCACGCGCACGATCTCGTCCGCGACCGAGCCGTCAAACGTGGATGGGATGAAGGAAACGCCGATGCCCTCAACCCGGTGGCGGCCCGGCGTGCCGCCCTGCAAAACCGACCCTTGCGTTTCGACCGCGACGGTCAGAATGGCAGGGTCCTGCTCCTTGAGAAAGCGGGCGACGCCTGAGAACGTGCCGCCGGTGCCGACGCCGGCGACCCAGGCATCGATGCGGCCCTCCATCTGCTCCCATAGCTCGCGGGCCGTGGTTTCGTGGTGGAACGCGGGATTGGCACTGTTGTCAAATTGCCCGGCGATAAAACACTCCGGGTTGCCGTCGGCGATTGCATGAACGCGGGCCAGGGCTTCACGGATGCCGCCCGCTTCAGACGTGCGATGCACGGTTGCACCGAAGGCCCGCATCAACGTCACTTTCTCCTCGGCGAAGCCCTCGGGCACCACGAGCGTTACCTTGTAACCGCGATTGATACCGGCCAGCGCTAGGCCGACGCCCGTATTGCCGGCGGTGGCTTCTACGATCGTCATGCCGGGTTGCAAGAGCCCGCGGCGCTCGGCATCGCGGACGATCCCGAGCGCCGCGCGATCCTTGACGCTGCCGCCGGGGTTCAGGAACTCGAGCTTGGCGAACAAGCCGGCGCGTCCTTTGCCGTCTTCCACTACCGGCTGCAGGCGACAAAGCTCCAGCACCGGCGTAGTGCCGATCAGGTCCAGGATGTTGGACGCGATGCGGCCCCGGCTCATGGCTAGGCCAGTTCCCGGGCCGCGTCCTGCCGGGTCACGGCGCTCACCGCATCCTTGATCTGGCTGTTGATCATGCTGCAAGGCAGCAGCATGGGCGACTTGGTGCACTGTACGGCAAGGGTGTGGGCGGCGGCATCGTAGCGCCAACGCACGGTCACTCCCATGTGCGTCACCTCGCCGTGGTCGGCCTGGTTCCCTGTCGCGGGCAAGCCGAACTGTGCTCCGCGTGCCATGAACTTCCGCAGGTGCTCCTCCGTGATGCCTTGAAAAACCTGCTCGTCGCAACCTGCCATCGACTGTTCTCCTTAACGGTTCTGCTTGCTGAGTTGTTGCCCGTTTGCGGGCGGTGCCGGGGTGCCCTTGGGGTAGTAGCCGCTGCGGGTGCGCACGTTCAGGTTCCTTTTGCTGCCGGGGGCGTGGGCCAGCACGCGCACCTGCCGGTAACCGCCCAGCGCGGCCGGCTTGGTCGAGTGATAGCCGATGGTGTACTGCGAACGGATGTCGCGCGCCACTTCGGCCGCGATCGCGTCCACGTCATTGAGCGAACGCGGAAAGTAAGCGATGCCGCCCGTCTCCTGCGACAGCAGTTGCAGGGCGCGCTTGGCCTGCCGCGCTTCGTGCCCGCCCCCGTCATCTCCGAACAGGAGGCCGATCGAGTAAACAATAGGCCCGCCGAGATCCTGCACCCGGCGGATCGTCTGCTCAAGCGTCAGCCCGGAAGCATTGTCCTCGCCATCGGTGATGATCAGGATGACCTGCTTGGGCCGTTTCGCCCCCTTGCTCAACTCGTCGGCCGAGGCGACCGCAGCATCGTACAAGGCCGTGCCGCCCTTGGAGTCGTAGTGAGCCAGGCCATCGCGCAGCTTGTTCAGGTCGCTCGTGAAGTCCTGGTCGATGAAAGCTTCGTCAGAGAAGTTGACAACAAAAGCTTCATCCTGCGGGTTGGACGCGCGGATCAGGTCGAGCGCCGCCGCATTGACGGCACCGCGCTTGGTGCGCATGGAGCCGGAGTTGTCGATCAGCAGGCCGATGGAAACGGGCGTGTCCGAGTGCTGAAACGACGCGATGGTTTGCGCGACGCCGTCCTCAAAGATGTGAAAGTCGTCGCGCTGCAAGTCGTTGACCAGGTGGCCGGCATCGTCGAGCACGGTCGCGTTCAGCACGACCTCCTGCACATCGCGCCGCAGCGTGTAGCGGCCGTCGCTTTTGTCCAGGTCACCTGAACCCTTCGCGGCCGCAACCGCCTCCGAACCGGCACCCGGCTTGACCGGGAGATTGTCGGCGGCGTCGGGCGAGACAACCGGGTCGCGCTCCACGTCGAGCGGGGCCTGCGTCTCGGCCGGGTATACGGGGGCAGTCGCGGGCGCGGTTTGCGCGGGCGCGGCAAGCGGGGCAGCCAAAGCGAGAAGAAAAACGAGTTTGCTACTGAGCAGGCGCATAGTAACCGGTGCGGGCGTGCACCGTGAGCTGCGGCAGCCCCGGCGGCGGTTCCACCCGCACCTTCACTTTACGCCACTTGCCGTCGCGCCGGTTGTCGGTGGAGCGGTAGCCCAGCACATACTCGTCGCGCAACTCGTCTGAAATCTTCGCGGCGACATCGGCCATGTCGCTCAGGTCGTTTACGCGAAACAGCCGCCCGCCGGTGTCCTCGCACAGGTCGTTCAACAGCAGAGGACCCAGGCGCTCTTCGGTGGTGGGAGCGTAGTCGTCAAAGATGCCGATCGAGTAGATCTGCACATCGGATTCGCGAACGGTCGCGCGGAGCTCGTTTTCGGTGTAGCGCGAGCGGTTGTCGCCGCCGTCGGAAACAACAAGCAGGGCCTTGCGCTGGTACTTCGCGTCCTTCATCTTGTTGACGCCAAGGTAGATCGCGTCAAGCAGGGCGGTGCGCTTGCCGGGCTTGGTGAGCGCCAGTCGCGCGTCCACGTCGTCGATGTTGGAGGTGAAGTCCTCGATCAGCTCGGGACGGTCGTTGAAGCCGATGACGAAAAATTCGTCCTGGGGGTTCGCGGTCTTGAGAAATGCCTTGACCGACTGCTTGGAGCGATTGAACTTGTTGGTCATGGAGCCGCTGAGATCAAGGATGATGCCGAGCGAGACGGGGGCATCCTCGGTCGAGAAGGTCTTGATCTGTTGCAGCTGTTCGGGCCCGACGGTGCCTTTCTCGTAAAGGTAAAAGTTGTTGCGCTCGAGGCCGGTGACAAGGCGGTTCATGGGGTCGGTCACGGTGAGGGGAATCAGCGTGAGGTTCACGTCGACACGGATGCTCTCGTTGGGGCGCGCCTTTAAAGCGGCCGGGCCTTCCAGCGGCTTCTCGGCCTTTTCGCCGGGCTTCGGGGCCGGGGCCGGGGTGGCCGACGGCGCGGGCGGTTGTACGTGGACCTGGTCGAGAGGCTCCGGTGTTTGCCCGCGGAGCCCGGCGCAGCCGAAAAGCAGCGCGCAGCACAGCGAGGCGAAACGGACCGGGGCGTAGCGAGGCTGGAGGGGGAAGCGCCACATACTTCAATGCCTCCTTCTGTTCTACCGTGAGCGCCGGGCCCAGCGCTACCCTCCGTTGATGAAAGCGGATGAAAGCTGTGACGGGGTGCGATTGCGGACCGGATACCGAGGAACCGGCCCATGGCGCTCGGCTACAATCGGGGAACGGTTTTCGCGTGTAACCCCCCTTATGGCTCGTATCTTTCCATTCCAGGCCCTCCGCTACAACCCCTCGCTCGTGCGGGTGGAAGACTGCGTCACGCAGCCCTACGACAAAATCACTCCATCCATGCAGCAGGCGTACTATGCGCGCAGCCCGTACAACCTGGTGCGCATCATCCTGGGCCTGCCGGAGCTGTTCGATGAGCCGGGCGTCAACGATGTGTACACCCGCGCGGCTCGCGACTTTCGCGACTGGCGAGCCGAGGGGGTGCTGGCCCAGGAGTCGGAGCCCTGCCTGTTTGCCTACTCGCAGCGCTTTGTGCCGCCGGGCTCGTTGACGGGCGAGGCGGTCGAGCGGCGGGGGCTGATCGCCCTGGGTGCAGTCTCGCCATACTCGGAAGGGGTGGTGTTTCGCCACGAGCAGACCCATACGCGCGCGCGGACCGACCGTCTCAACCTGCTGCGGGCCACCCGGGCCCACTTCGGGCAGATTTTCATGTTGTACTCCGACCCGGCGCAGATGGTGGAGTCGCTGATTTTTCCCCCTCCGGGCCGCGCCGGGTCCGTGCCGGAGATCGAGCTGACGGACGAGTTCGGCGTGCTGCACCGGGTGTGGAAGGTGAGCGACCCGGCGACGATCAACATGGTGCAGGGAGCGCTGGGCGACAAAAAACTGATCATCGCCGACGGGCACCATCGCTATGAAACGGCGCTGGCCTATGCGGCGGAGCAGGTGCCGGAGTTTGGACGGCAGTTGCCCGGGGGTATCGAGCAGCCGGCGTTTCCTGAAGCGGCCGTGATGATGACGCTGGTCAACATGGATGGGCAAGGCCTGCAGATTCTGCCCACCCACCGGGTGGTCCATGGGCTTGCGCCACTCGGAGCCGGGAAGTTCGCATCGCGCGCCGCGGAGGTGTTTACGGACGTGGAACGGCTGCCCATCGACCCACGCGACAGCGCGGCGGCCATGGCGGCGCTGTCGCGGGCGACGCGGGAAGCAGGCGCGGGCGGGACCGCGATGCTGGCCGTGTTTGGCAGTGAGGTGCTGGCGCTGCGCATGGTGAAAGCCGCGCGCGACCGGGCGCTGCCGGGCGTGAGCGAGCGGCGCCGGCAACTGGACATGACGGTGCTGCACGAGGCGGTGCTGGACCGGCTGCTGGACGTGAGCGCGGAAGCGGTGCGCGCCGGAGAGCACGTGCGCTACGTGCGCGAGGCCGGCGAGGCGATCGCGGCTGTGGGGCGCGGGGAGGCGCAGGTTGCCTTTCTGGTGAACCCGGTGACGCTTGCCCAGCTGCGCGAAAACACATTTGCCGGCGAGGTGATGCCGCAAAAATCCACGGACTTTTACCCGAAACTGCTGAGTGGCCTGACCGTGTACGCGCTTGATGGGCCTGACGGCAAGGTCAGCGAGCGGCGGCAGTATCCATGGGACGGCGAGCGCTGAGCCTGGGTCGGGGCCTCCATCGCTGGCTGAATCAAAGGCCGGGCGGCAAAAAGCCGCGGATGCACGGTTGGTGGCCGGCCATCGTGCTTGCCTGTGCCCTCCCCGGTCCGGCGCGGGCACAAGGGACATTTACCGTGGTGCTGGACGCGGCGCACGGCGGCTCGGAGACCGGAACGACGCTGGCCCCGCAGGTACTGGAAAAGAATCTGGTGCTTTCGTTATCGGTCCATTTGCGGTCGGCGCTGGCGGCGCGCGGCTTTCGCGTGGTGACGACGCGCGAGGCGGACGTAAACCCCGGCCCTGAGAGCCGGGCGGCGATCGCCAACGCCGCACGCGCGGGGGCGTGCCTGCTGCTGCATGCAACGGCCAGCGGATCCGGGGTGCACCTTTATACTTCGTCGCTGGGGCAGGCGGCGGCCGCTGCCGGCTTACAGCCCTGGGCGAGTGCCGGGGCTCCGTTCGCTACGGCGAGCCTGCAGCTGGCCTCCGAGATCAGCCGCGCTCTCGAAAGCGCGGGCATCCCGTTTACCCTGGGCCAGGTGGACCTGCAATCGCTGGACGCCATGCAATGCCCAGCGGTCGCGTTGGAGGTGGCCCCGCTGCACGGCTCCCAAGGAAAGCGCGGGGAGGCCGCAGCCGACGACGCAGGCTATGACGGGCGTCTCGTGGACGCGCTGGCGGCAGCGCTGCTGGGATGGCGCGGCGAGCGGGAGACGGTGCGTTGAAGCTGTTTGGAAAGCCGCTGGACCAGCCGCTGAACGGTGGTGGTGGTGAACCGCCGCGGCGGCGGGCATGGCAGTCGCCGGCGAACGCCGATAAACCCGCTCCGGCAGCTCAGACAGAGCGAATAGGGAAATCGGACGAGGGGGGAACCGAACCGTTGAAGAGCGCGACCTCGCGCTTCGCCAGTGGGCTGAAAAACACGGCAAAGACCGGTGCCCCGGCGCCGGTCGCACGGGTCGTTCCGTCCGCGGCGAAGATCACGGGACCATCACCGCCCGCCCGCGCGGAATCGAAAGAACCGGGAAGTCGCTCCCCCGTCCCGACCGGCGGCTTTCGCCGTCCCCCACCCCTCCGGGGCCCGGCACTGGTTTCGCGCTGGGAACGCATCCTGTTCTTCACGCTGCTGGCCTCGGCCGTTGCGATGAGTGTCTTTCTGGTGCGTTACCGCGAGCGGGTCGATGCCCACTTTCAGGCGCGCGCCATGGCGGTGCCGCTGGCCGGTGCCGCAGCCCAGGCCAGCGCCGGTCCCCTGATGCTTTCGCTGGCCAACGACAGCACCGGGGCCCTGACCGAGCGGTCGCTTCCCTACCCTGTGCCCCAGGACCCCGGCACACGCGCGCGGGTGGCTCTGGAGAAGCTGCTTTCGGAGTACACCGCGCCCGGCTCGCTCCACCCGCTCAAGTCATTGGCCCCGGGGGTCGAGACGGTGAACCAGGTGTTTTTGCTCCCTGCGCCGGGCCGACGGGGAACCCTCGCGGTGGTCGACCTGTCTTCAGGCTTTGCGCGCCTGCACCCTTCCGGTATCGAGGTCGAAACACTGACGCTTTTATCCATGATCGCGACCCTCCATGCCAATCTTCCGGCTGTCACTGAGGTTCGGTTTCTGGTGGACGGCGAGCCGCGCACGACCCTTGCCGGCCACGCCGACCTGGACCGCGCCTACCTGGCCGGGGCCGCGCCCATGACACCGAGTGAAGCGTTTACGACGGCGGGAGCTGCCCCAAAATGAACCCGGTGATCGGTGTTTTCGACTCCGGCGTAGGCGGTTTAACGGTATTGCGGGCCTTGCGGCGGCACCTGCCGGGTGCGCAGTACCTGTACCTGGGCGACACCGCGCGGCTTCCCTACGGGTCCAAGTCGCAAGCAACGGTGGCGCGATTCGCGGTGGAAAGCGCGCGCTACCTGATCGAACGGGGGGCGGGATACCTGGTGATCGCCTGCAACACCGCCTCAGCGCTGGCCCTGCCGGAACTGCGCGCCGCTGCCGGGCCAGTCCAGGTGTTGGGCGTGATCGAGACCGGTGCGGATGCAGCCCGTGCCCGCTCGCGCACGGGCGACGTATGTGTGCTGGCAACGGAAGCCACGGTCGCAAGCCGTGCTTATACCGCCGCCTGCCGGGAACGCGGCCTGCGCGCGTACGAGAAAGCCTGCCCCCTGCTGGTACCGCTGGTGGAAGAAGGCTGGGTCGAGCACCCGGTCACGCGCGAAGTGCTGGGGATCTATCTGCGTGAAGCTCAAACCGCCGCTCGCGAGGCCGGACTGCGGCCCGATGCGCTCGTGCTGGGTTGCACTCACTATCCCTTGCTGAGCGCGGAGCTCGAAACGCTGGCCGGGCCGAGAATCGCGGTGATCGACTCGGCGCAGGTCACGGCTGAGCGGGTGGCGCGAGCATTCGGCGTGGCTGCGGAATCCGCTCCAAAGGGCGAAAAGCCGCCTGTGCGCTTTTTCGCGACCGACGGCGCCGAGCGTTTTCGCGCGCTGGGCAGCCGGTTCCTGGCAGAGGCCATCGACGCCGTGGAACTGGTCGACCTGGGCGGCTGAGCGGCACCCTGGAAGCGCTCAGGGCGCGGTTTGCGGCTGATCCACGGCGTCCGGCCGGGCTTCATCCCTGTAAATGACGCCGCTCTTCATCACGAAGCGGATATGCTGCAGCGTGCGGATGTCCGCGAGTGGGTCGCCCTCGACCGCAATGACGTCGGCCCACTTGCCGGGGTCGAGCGAGCCCGTGCGATCGGTCCAGCCCATCAGGTCGGCGCCGTTCAAAGTGGCCGACTGCAGCGCCGCCAGCGGCGTCATGCCGTATTCGCGCACATACACCTCCAGCTCATGCGCGTTCAGCCCGTGCGGGTAAACGGCGGCGTCCGTGCCGAGCGCGACCTTGACGCCGGCGGCAATGGCGCGCCGGTGATTGGCGCGTGCCACCGCGGTGGTGTCCTTCATTTTTTGCTCATACAGCGCGGGCAGGTGGCCGTGCTCTTTGTACCAGTCGTACAGGTAACTGGTGGGCACCAGGTAGGTGCCGTGCGCTTTCATGGCGGCGATGCCCGCGTCGTCGATATAGCTGCCGTGCTCGATCGAGTCCACGCCGGCCTCGCTGG
>CAXTWU010000052.1:9893-13901 GCA_964248025.1 uncultured Acidobacteriaceae bacterium
CCCGCGTCGTCGATATAGCTGCCGTGCTCGATCGAGTCCACGCCGGCCTCGCTGGCCCACAGAATCGCCTGCGCCCCGTGCGCGTGCGCGGCCACCTTGCGGCCCAGCCGGTGCGCGTCCGCGACGATGGCCACCATCTCTTCGCGCGTGTACTGCGAAGCCTGCGGGTCGTCGCCCTTGGACAGAACACCGCCCGAGGCCCCGATCTTGATCAGGTCCGCGCCGTACTTGATGTTTTGCCGCACCATGTGCTGGACAGCGGGGATGCCGTCGGCCACGCCCTCGCCCTGCACGTGATACTGGAATGGCAGCAGGTTTTCATCCATGTGGCCGCCCGTGATGCCCAGCGCCGGCCCGGACACCTGCATGTGCGGGCCCGGCACGTGCCCTGCCTCAATCTCGTCGCGCAGCGCCACGTCGGTAAAGCCGTTGGCTCCCACATTGCGGACCGTGGTGAAGCCCGCTTGGAGCGTGGTTTTGGCGTTCACCACGCCCAGGATCGCCTCCTTGCCGGGCGTCATGGAAAGCTCGAAGTAGGGGTCGAAGTCCGTCGCATCGGTCAGATGGACGTGCACGTCGATCAGCCCCGGCAGCAGTGTGTAGCGGCGCAGATCGATCTCCCGGTCGCCGGGCCGGGCGGGTGTTGCGGCGGTTGCGGCAACCGCGATGATGCGGTCCGCTTCGACCACCACGGTTGTGTCGGCGGTTTCGCGGCCCGTATGGTTGTCAAGCACATGCCCAGCGCGCAGCAGCGTGCGGTGCGTGGCAGGCGCGTAGGCGGGCGTATAGCCGGGCTGCTGCGCAGGCGCGCACACGCCGGCAGCGCCAGCAACGCGAAAGCAAAAAGGGAGAGAAAACGCATTTGCATCAAGGAAGATCTCCGTGTGGCGGGCGATGCAAGCAATGTAACCGATGCCGCCATGCAACTGCCCTGATATTCTTGCCTAGCCGCCCGCACGGGCAACGAGGAGCTCACCCAACCCATGCTGAACCTGCAAGGCCGCGTCGCGGTTGTTTTCGGCGTTGCCAACAAGCGATCCATCGCTTATGCCATCGCTCAAAAACTTGCTGAAGCCGGCTGCACGCTGGCCGTCGGCTACCAGAACGAGCGCTTGAAGTCGGAGGCCGAATCACTGGTCCGTGATCTGCCCCACGCTTCGAGCTTTCAGTGCGACGTCACCAGCGACGACGAGATCGCGCGCTCCTTTGCGGAGCTGCGGGAGCGCTACGGCACGGTGCACACGCTGGTGCACTCGGTCGCGTTTGCCCCAGCCGACGAGCTGAAGCACGACTTTCTCGAAACCTCGCGCGAGGGCTTTCGCGTAGCCCACGACATCAGCGTGTACTCGCTGATCGCGTTGGCCCGCGCGGCCGCACCGTTGATGACAGGGGGCGGATCCATCATGACGCTGTCCTACTACGGCTCTGAAAAGGTGTTCCCCAACTACAACGTGATGGGCGTGGCCAAGGCCGCGCTTGAAGCGACAGTGCGCTACCTGGCCGCGAGCCTGGGTCCGCGCGGCATCCGCGTCAATGCCATCTCCGCCGGTCCGATCAAAACGCTCGCCGCACGCGGCATCGGCGACCTGGGCACCATGCTGAAGGGCCACGCCGAGCGCTCGCCGCTGCGCCGCAATGTCGAGCAGATGGAGGTCGCAGGCGCGGCCGTGTACCTCGCATCCGACCTGTCAAGCGGCGTGACGGGCGAAATCACCTACGTCGATGCCGGCTACAACGTGATGGGTCTGTAACGATGCCGGTTAACGGGTACAGTGTTTTGAAAGGCAAGCCGGTCTCGGGCGCGATCTCCGCGAACTCGCGGCCACACTACCTGATCGAGATCAACGCCGGGGGCGTGAACTGGCAGGTCGCGGTCAATGTCGAGTCCGACACCGGCTCCGGCGCGAGCGCGCGGGTTTTGTACGCGCTCCACGAAAACTGGACCCCGCCGGACGCAGGAGCACTGGACGCCCTGCCCAGCGGCGCGACCGCGCTGGCCGGCAGGGACGGGAACCCGGCGATCGACTACCTGCGAAGCCGCGCCAACGGACAGCCGCTGATCACGCGCGACGCGATGACACTGCTGCCGCTGCCTGGCGAAACGGCTTCGCAGAATCTGCAAAATGCTGTCGTACAGTACCTGAACATGGCCGTCGCCGACCCGCAGGGCACGGTCTACGCCTTCGGCGCGCTATACACGACAGGCAACGGCATCCACGACATTCACATGAACCAGGGCAACCCGCCGGGCGACCATGGCGGCGGAAATGGCATCTGGCAGGATGGCCTGCTCGTGTTCCAGATGCCCGGAGCGACCGCCAGCGCGCCGGAGTGGGTGGCGATCTTTATCGCGTTCCAGGAGCAGGTGTGGTCGACGGATGGTACCGGTAATCCAGTCCCAGCCTCTTCCTAGTCTATGCAAAACCTACTCGTAACCTCGACCTCGGGCAGCTAACATGCCGCTCGCGGCAATGGTAATAGCCAGGGCTAGCAGTACCCAAAACGCGATTATATTAAGAGTAGTAAATCGGTGTACGTTCACGCTGCTCGAATAGCCAATGCCCCATGATGCCGACGAAGCAAATCTTGCAATAATGGCAAGTAAGAAGATACGGCCCGCTATCATCATCTTCATCGACTAAGCCTCGGGTTGGTTCATTGCTTGTCGTAGCCGACGGTGACTGGCCGGCCAACTAACGTAGTGTAACGGTGATGTGCCGACAATCGCCGCCGGTGGCCTCCATCACGATTTCGCCGGCGGCGCGGCGCTGGATGGTCGGAAACTTCTCGCCCCACTCCACCAGTACCAAGGCGTCATCTTCCATCAGCTCGTCGATGCCGAGCTGCTCGACCTGGCGCTCGTTTTCAAGCCGGTACAGGTCCAGGTGATAGAGCAGGACGGGCTTGCCGTTGCGCTCGCCCTCGTACTCGTGCACCAGCGTAAAGGTGGGGCTTGTCACCTCGTCGCGCTCGGCCGCGCCCAGGGCCTCGGCGATGCCTTTGACCAGGGTGGTTTTGCCGGCGCCCAGGGTGCCGGTCAGGATGAGCAGGGCTGGCAGCGTGATCGCCTCGAGCAATTGCGCGCCGACGGCGATCGTGTCCGCAGCTGTTTCGGTGTGGAACTCCAGTTTGCGCGTCGCCAGTTCTTCGGTCATTGCGGCAAGCCCTCCCACCAAACATACCCGTCTTTGTCGCGGGTGCGATAGCGAAAGGCGCGCCAAAGGTTTGACAGCACATCCGTGACCAGCAACGTGTGTTCGTCCTGCTCGCGGACGGCGAGGTCGGCGGCGAGGCCGTGGAGGAAGACGGCGGCCTCGACCGCCTCTGCGAGCTGCGCCGGATACTGGGCGACGATCGCAGCGACAAGCCCGGTCAGCATATCGCCGGAGCCGCCCTTGGCGAGGCCGGGGTTGCCGGTGGTGTTCACGGCAACGGTGCCGCCGGGATGCGCGACCAGGGTTCGCCAGCCCTTCAGGACGAGCGTGACGTTGTGCTCGGCCGCGAACCGGCGCGCCAGACCGATGCGGTCCTTTTCCACCTCGGGAACGGACAAGCCGGCAAGCCGGGCCATTTCGCCGGGGTGCGGCGTCAGCACGACCGGCTGGGTGTGACCCTTCAACCGCGTCAGGTCCTTTGCCAGGAGATTGAGGGCATCGGCATCGAGCACCAGCGGGGTCTCAACGCGTTCGATCAGCGCATGGACCAGTGCGGCCGCTGCCTCGCTTTCGCCCAGACCAGGGCCGCAGGCGACAACGGTTTTCTTTTTGAGCAGCGTATCGAGGGGCTGCCCGAAGAAGCTTGAGTCGAGCTCACCCGATGCGTCCTCGGGCAGGGGTGTGGTCATCAGTTCCGGCGCGATCAGCGCGACGGTGTTGAGAATAGACTGTGGCACGGCCGCTGTGACAAGCCCCGCGCCAGCGCGCAGGGCCGCGAGCGAAGCCATGGACGGGGCGCCGGCCTTGCCGTGGCTGCCGGCCAGCAGCAGGACGTGCCCGTGGCGGCCCTTGT
>CAXTWU010000053.1:0-13667 GCA_964248025.1 uncultured Acidobacteriaceae bacterium
CGGCAGCCCCGCCCCCGGATGGGTACCCGCGCCCACCAGGTACAACCCCCGTACATCCTCGGACCGGTTGTGAAACCGGAACCATGCCGACTGCAGCAACGTCGGCTGGATCGAAAAACCCGAGCCGTGCTCCGTGCGCAGGCTGTCGCGGAAGTGCTCCGGCGTTACATGGAACTGCACCGCGACCGATGCGCGCAGCCCGGGGCAGACTGTTTCCTCGAGCAGGTCGAGGGTGCGCTCGGCCAGCCGCGGCCCGGCGACCGACCAATCGATCGCACGCCGGCGGTCAAGCACCTCCAGATTGGGCACCGGCACCAGGGCATACAGGCTTTCGCAGCCGGGCGGGGCGAGCGTGGGGTCCGTGCGGGTCGGCGCATGGAGGTACAGGCTGATGTCGTCCGAAAGCAGTTTGTGCTCGAAAATCTCCTCGAGCAACTCCTTATAACGCCGGCCCAGCAGGATGGTATGGTGGGCCAGGCCCGGATACTGCCGCCGGACGCCCAGGTACAGCACAAAAAGGCCCATCGAAAACTTCTGGCGCCGAATGCGCGCGTCCGTCCATTTGCGGCGGTGCTCGCGGCGGAGCAGCCGCCGGTATACCGCGGGGGCATCCCCATTGGCGACGACGCAGTCCGCGGCCACCGGTTCGCCGCCGTCGAGCTCAACGCCAACCGCGCGGCCGTCCCGCACCGTGATCCTGCTGATGCCGCAACGTAGATGAAGGCGCACGCCGACCTCCCGCATCAGGCTGGCCATCGCCCGCACCAGGGCCGCTGTGCCGCCCATCGCAAACAGGACGCCGTCCTTACGCTCCAGGTGCTGGATCAATGAATAGATGGAGGTCGTGTGAAACGGATTGCCCCCCACCAGCAGCGGCTGAAACGAGAAAACGCGCCGCAATGCTTCATCTCGGATGTAACGGCTAACAAAGGCATACACCGACTGGTCGCTACGCAGGGCCAGCATGCGCGGCAGCAAAGCAAGCATCTTGCCGGCAGAGTGAAACGGCATCGCGCCCAATTCCTCAAAACCCGTCTTGTAGATCGTTTCTACCCGGCTCAGCAGTTTTTGGTAGCCGTGGACATCGCCGGGCGCGAACTCCCGCACCCGCTCGACCAGCTCTTCATCCGTGCCGCCGTAATCGAACGAGCGTCCGTCTGCAAACCGGATGCGGTACCAGGGACCGAGCGGCTGAAACTCAACAGCATCGCTGCGACGCTTGCCAAAAAGCGCCCAAAGCTCGTCAAACAGGAACGGCGCGGTAATCACGGTCGGCCCAGCGTCAAACGTGTAGCCCTCCCGGTGATACACCCCGGCCCGGCCGCCAGGCTGGGCGTTGTTGTCGAAGACGTCGACCGAAAAGCCGGCCGCGCGCAGGCGCAGGGCTGCCGCCATCCCGCCAAAGCCCGCGCCAATTACCACTGCATGCGCCACGTCCGGCTCCCTTGCTTCTGCGCGGCAGAGACTTCCGGACTACGAGGAAGTCTCTGCCCCAAGCCGGTTCGTTACCGGATCGCCGCGGTTCTTGCAACGTCCAGGTCCGCCGGCAGCGCGGCGGACGACTTCTTCGCCATTCCAACCGCCCACAGCCCGTACGCCACCTTGGCAAGCAGATCAAGGATGGTGAAGAGAACTGCGTCGACGATCGGGGGCCAAGCGCGCGCTCCCTCCTGCCCCAGAAGAAACACGATAGGGTAGGCAAGCCAGATCGCGGAAAGCACGACCGCTTTTTTCGCGAAGTCCGCACCGTGCGGACCGGTGGCTGTAAGCTTCTTGTAAGGACCAAACAGCAAGGCGTAGATTGCAAGGAAGCTGGCGCAGCTACAGGCGTAGAAGCTCCACTTCAAAGAAGGGCGATCTGTCAGTCCGGCAACAAAGCCGGTCAGGATCATGTAAACATCGGCGCCCAGCAGCCCGACCAGCATGCCGGTCCGCTTGATACCGGTCCCTTGCAGTCCCGAGGTGACAAGGCTGTAAAGCAGCAGGGGCGTGGTGACGATCCAATCAATATAACGGCCATAGTAGTAAGTGCGTCCGATGCCGGTAACAAGGTGTCCGCCACCGAGGGCCATCAGAAGGTACAGCGTAAATGCGATGAGCGGTACGAAAAAGTGCGCCATCAGGTCGCTTTCGTCCCGTTCCACTTTGTTGCTTGCTAAAGGTAGAAGCAGCAGAACCCACCCAATCAGCATTCCGCCTGCGCCAATCCAGAGCCACGCGTCCACAGCACCCGTCATAAACGTCTCCCAGGGAACCTAAGTCAAGTTCATGGGTCTAGGATACAGGCGTAACTACAAGCAACCTTTCAATTCGGATAGCTCGGAATGCAATACCGTGTTGCATTGTTTTACTGTTTTCTACCGGCCAGGGGGCTCGGCGGCTCTGGCCCGATATGGCTTGGCGGCTGCGGCAGGTTCTCAATCGTATGCGCCACCGGCTCGGGTGGATTGGTTATGGGACGCGGCATGATTTTGTGCGATTGGTGAGCCGTGCTTAGCATCCGGCCGCGTCTGGAAACCCGCTCGTCCCAGACCGCGTACCGCGACTCGCTGCTCCGATCGGTCAGTACGACCTTGCGCTCGCCGTTCAGCATCAGGCGCAGAAGGGGTACGGGTGCCGTGGTGATCTCCTCACTCAGGTAGGGCTCGTTCGGGATACTCGGGTCCGCCCCCTGAAAGGCAGTCACGCAGGCCGAGGCTGCAATCCAGTCGCCTTCCGGCTCGAGATTCGCGTACAGCGTTTCGGGCGGCAATCCCTCGTTCACAGCAGCTTTGTCGATCTTTGAGGACAATCGCGGCGTTCTTCCCACCCTGCCTTTCATCATCGGAGCCACGCGCACCGGCAGCGCTCCATCGCGAGGAACAAGGGCAACCAAGGCCTCCTCTCGATCCCCATCTGCGCGCGTACCCTGCAGCAACAAGGATCCGTCATGCGCGGCCGGAGTGCCCGTCACCTCGGCGGCGTCCGGCTGCATCGCCGGACAAACCTCCTGCCGAAGGTTCCAGCCGGCATCATCCAGGTGGAAGCCGCGATGCGCGGCCGCACTTACGAGGTCCGCATGCCGACCCTCCAGAACCGCTCGATCCGGCGGCGTCATTTCGTCCATGGTGCGCACGGGCAAAGAGAAATACACCATACGCGGGTTGTCGCGCTCGCTGCGAGACAGCATGCCGGCGGGCGTCACCGGCGTAATGTCATGCCCCAGGTCCATCTCCGGGCTGGCTCCGAGGCCCAGGTCCGGGGGCGGGATGGATGAGTCAAGCGTGGGGTCGAGGTCCGTATGCGGCTTTGAATCGAGCCTGACGTCCGGTTCCTGTTCCGGCGGCGGAGCCTTGCTGGCGGGCGTCAACGCAGGGCTGCCGGTTCCGGGCTCGTGCGGAGCCGCCTGCCCGGCCTGCCCGGAGGGTGCAGCCTGTGTCGCTGCCGGCGCACCGCCGTCTGCCTGGGCCAAAGCCAGGCGGCCGGGCAAACCAGCCAGCACGACCAGAAACAGGGCTCGACGCAACAGGGCTCGGGCGAAAGCACTCATATGGCCTCACTCTACCATCGCCCGCTACGAAAAAAGGACGGCTTGCGCCGTCCTTTTTCTTGCCATTCCCAATTCGGGAATCGTCTGCCCCAGTTGCTTCTTGGGGGCGGCTAGTGGCGCGTCGTGCGCGCCGGGGTACGACGCGCCGGTGCCGCGGCCGGCTTCGGCCCGCCATCCTTCAGGATGATCATGGAAGGATTTTGCGTGTACGAGTCAAAGGTCGCCACATAGGTCACTTCGGCTCCGACCTGGGGCACAGTTTTCAGTGGCTCCTTCATATTGACGGTGAAGTCGGCCTTGTTCGACTGCTGGTTGTCCTGCGACACGGCCAGTTGCACCTGGTCGGCCGTGGCGCTGACCACCTTGCCAGGAATCGCAAAGGTTTGGCCCTTCAGCACAGCCCAGACTTTTTCCGCGTCCTCGGGCGAACCATTGGCCAGCACAAACTCCTTGTCGGAAAGCGGCATGGTCTTCAGGTCTGGCGTACTCGTCACCGCTGTGTGAGCCCGATCCGCATCGGACGGCGGCGGCGGCGCGGGGGTCGGCTTGTAATCAGCCGGCGGGAACAGGTTCGCCTGGGTCAGGGTTTTTACCTGGTCGAAGCCGTCCATGCTGCCGTGGTACTTGTTGTACCAGTACTCGGCGGCCTTTTCGATCTGGTCCTTGGACTGCCCTTGCGCGAACTGCGCGGCGCGCGTCAGGTACCAGATCGCGTTGACCAGGTTGGCGGGGTCCTTGTTGTCTTTCTGCAGGTATGCCTGGCCCAGCAGGTAGGTATCGAGCAGCCCGGGGCCGGTCTGGGTCAGAGTCGGGTCGGTATACGACTTCAGCTCAGCTTGATACGCGTCAATCGCGCCCTGGTAGTCCTTTTTGGCGCTGTCGTCAGCGGCAATCGCGCTTTCAAAAATAGGGGTCGCCAGCCCTTTCAGCTTGGTGTAGTCGGCGTCGCTCATGTTGGCCGGCTTGGTCGCCGCCAGCCCCTTCTGCGCCAGGGCGGCCGCATCGTCCAGCTTGGCCTGGTCGCCCTGTGCCTGCTGCTTTTCCACGTACACGATAAAAGTCAGGGCGCGAAGATTGGTCGGGTCCACCTGCAGCAGGCGGCGCGCCGCATCCACGGTCTTGGGGGTGTCGTTGGCCTGCTGGTAGGCGCCCACCAGCTGCTCCAGCATCTCCTGCTTCACCACCGAATTCGGGTACTGGGTCAGAAAGGCTTCAATCGCCTGGGCCTTCGCAGCGGGCGAGCTTTGGCCCACGGCGTTGGTGTAGGCGTTGTATTCCGCCGGATCCTTGATCGTGATCTGGCCCTGCTGACCGGAAGCTGCGCCTGCCTGGGTTCCGGTCGTGGCGGTGGTGCCGGCCTGGGCCTGGGCGGCAGGAGATAGGGCAAGGATGCTGGTCGCGAATGCCGCCAGCGAAAGGGCAACAACCTGTTTCATGTGCAAAACTCCTCAAGGCTCAGACGATCTGGGAAAGCAACAGTTTTCGAGCTAGGCGGCGGGAACTGCGCCAGAAACAAGCCCGTTCTCCCCTCTTATAACTCAGAATGCGTCCGGGGCGAAACGTCGGAAGCACATGGGAGTGTTTCGGGCCGCTCCTGTCCTTTTCCCGGCCGTGTCCAGGGCTGCTCTTCTGTTGAAGACGCGCATCTGGATGGACATGGCAGACAAGATGGTTTTAAGCGGGCAGGTCGCGGTCGTCACGGGCGCGGCGCGGGGCATCGGCGAGGCTGTCAGCTGTCGCCTGGCTTCGCTCGGCATGCATGTGTGGCTGTTGGCGCGGGACAAGCAGCGTTTGCAGGCTGTACGGAGCGCCATTCGAAGCACCGGCGGCGAGGCCGAGGTTTATCCCATGGATTTGCGGGATGAAGGGGCGATTGCCGCCTTCGGCGACCAGCTGCAAAACGCTGGGGGCCGCTGCGATGTGTTGGTCAACAATGCCGCGGTGGGCCGCTTCGGCAGCCCACTGCACGAGATGTCGCCCGAGGCGTGGGACGAGACCCTGTCCACCAATCTCCGGGCGCCGTTTCTGCTGATACGGGCGCTCGCGCCCCTCATGATCCGGCGCGGCGATGGGCACATCATCAACGTTTCTTCACTCGCCGGGCATAACCCGGTGGCAAACGGCGCAGCCTATTCAGCCTCGAAGTGGGGCTTGAACGGGCTGACCTACTCGGTCGCCGAAGAGTTGCGCCCGCACGGAGTCCGCGTATCCGTGGTCGCCCCGGGTTCGGTCCATACGGACTTCGGCGGCGGAACAGCCGCGGACGATGACAAAGCCCGACGAAAAATCCAGCCGGATGATGTTGCAAACATTGTCGAGATGCTGGTGCGCCAGGCTCCCCAAAGCTTTGTGAGCGAGGTGCTGATTCGCCCGACCCAGAAGCCTTGATACCGAAAACCGCTTCGAGGTCGCTTCGATACCCATCGAACAATTCGATCACCATCGAACGATAGGCGGCTAGGCGGAAGTGGCCGGGCAGCGGTCACAGCTGCCATACAGAAACACTTCGTGCCCAGTTGCCTGAAAACCGCGGGGCAGCTCCGGGCGCCAGCCCAACTGGCAGCCGGCGAGTTCAAATGTCTTGCCGCAGGACGTGCATTGGAAGTGATGATGGTGTTCCTTGCCGGCGACCTCGTAGCGGGTGCTCTGGCCGGGAATCTCGACGGCCACCAGCCAGCGGTCCGCAAGCAGCGACTGGATATTGCGATACACGGTCGCTACGCTGATGCCGGGAACCCGGCCCTCGGCATGCCGGAGCGCTTCGTCGGGAGAAAGCGGCCGGTCCGCATCCAGAAAGGCTGCCCGGATCGCTTCTTTCTGACGCGTATTGCGGAGTTGGATCGCCATGGCGCTCGTTCAGTTTACCCGAGCGGCGAGAGCAGTTGGGTGCAGGAACGACTGGGAGGGCATCAGGCGGCCCGGCTGCCGCGGCGAAACCTGCGCACAGCGACTTCTTCCGGGAGTGTGCTCCCTATCATTTTTGCAGCAAGGAGTTCTTCAGCCATAAGGGCCGCAACCGGGGCCAGAAACGGGATGAGCTCGCCAAACACACGGGTCTCGGTCAACACGGCCCAGGTGAACATAAAGGCATACCAGAGGGGCAGCACCAGCATCCAGGCACGCAGCTGGGCATCGCGCACCTGCCTGCGGTAGAGCAGCAGAAACGGCCACATAAATGCGAACGCGCAAGCCAGTTGCGGCCAGTAGCGCAGGCGCAAAAAGCAATGGAGATTGAACAGGACTCGCGGGTAGTACTCCGAAGGATTGGCGCCAAAGATCGTAAACGCGATGTGGTGCCACACAAGCCAGTACCCACCGAGGGCGCCGGCAACAAACAGCACCCGGGGCGCAAGGAGGCCGCGCCAGCGAACTCGCCCATCGTAGTCAAGCGACTGCGACAAGGCCCAAAACGGCAGCAGCAGCAGGGTGGTTTCGCGGTTCAAGGTGGCAACAGCAAACAGCAGGACGAACCAAGCCACAGGCTTGCGGAAGTAAATGAGATAGAACCCGGCTGAAAACAGGGCAAGGCTTGGCAGATCATACACATAGCGGAAGTTCTGCACCGTATGCACGATGTAAAGCAGGGCGCACATGCACAGAAACAACGGGTAAACCAGGGGGCGCAACAGCTGGCGCCGCGAGGATGCGTCGTAGATGCGCACCGCCACCCAGCCGCTGAACAGAACGCACATGATGCCGATAAAGAACTCCAGCACCAGGCCGGGCGTTACCCCGTTTGGAAAGAAGTAGGCGTTCCGAGCCAGCTGTTTAGCATAGGCGATGCCGGAGGAGCTGTTCTCATAGAACCGATAGAACGGTGCCAGCAGCAGGCGCGTTTGAAAGGGGAGGCGTTCGCTGCCCTGTTCCCACCGGCCCAGATCGACATACGGATACTCGAGGTACAGGTAGGCGCCGACGAACTGCACCGTTGCCAGCAGGTAAAGAAGCAAAACCCCTGCCTTTTTCCACCATGCGGGCGAGCGAAGCGCCGCCAGGGCTGCCTCCGTTTGGACGGCATGACTCGGGGCAGGCTGTGGTTCCCTCCGGTCCAGGGTCTCGGTCCACTCCCTTGAAGGCCGGGTTTGGGTTCGCTGCTTCACCAATGGCATCCGGCAGTGAGATGCGCGATAGTGGCGGTTCCGGCGCTTTTCCCTGCCGCCTTCTCCACAACTTGCACCGTGGCCGGCCCAAAACGAGGTGCTTACCCGCGCTCGGGCGGCGGCGGCGCGACGGAGAGAAGCTTCTTGCTTCCGAAGGGGGGGAGCGCATAACCTTCTCTTGATCTTCCCCCCTTGTTGAAGGAGCGCCTCCCCTTTTGTTGAAACTGAAAAAGATCCAGATTCTGGGCTTCAAGTCGTTCTGCGACAAGACAGAGGTCGTCCTGCCGGGCCACGGTATCGCGGTGGTGGTGGGGCCGAACGGCTGCGGCAAGTCCAACATTCTCGATGGGGTGACCTGGGTGCTGGGCGAGCAGAGTGCGAAGTCGCTGCGGGGCGGCAAGATGGAGGACGTGATCTTTGCGGGAACGCGCGAACGGCGCGCGCTGGGCATGGCCGAGGTTTCCCTCACGCTGGTGGACCCGGAGGTGTATGGGCCGGAAATCGCGGAAGCGGTGCCCCCCGCCCTGACGATGGACGAAGCGGAGGCGGACTGGGACGAAAGCGCCCTGCGGCAACGAAACATGCGGGAGGTGGAGGGCATTGTGGCGGCCTCGCAGCCGGGCCCGATGCAGGTAGAGGATGCCGAGGCGGAGGACGCGGCCGGTGTTTCCGATCCCGAGGAGGTGGTGCTGAAAATTCGCCGGCGCCGGTTCCAGAAAAATGCCCAACACGGCCAGATCGTGGTGTCGCGCCGGCTCTTCCGCACCGGGGAAAGCGAGTACTTGCTGAACGGCAAGCTGTGCCGCTTATCCGACATTCGCGACATCTTTATGGGCACGGGGCTGGGGCCGGAGTCGTACGCGATTATCGGGCAGGAGCGGATCGGGCAGCTGCTGAGCTCGAAGCCGCACGACCGGCGCGCCATTATTGAAGAAGCAGCCGGCATCACCCGCTTCAAAACCAAGAAGCGGCTGGCGGAGCTGCGGCTGGAGCAGGCCCGGGGAAACCTGGCGCGCATTAACGATGTTTTCGACGAGGTAGCGCGACAACTGGTGACGCTGAAGCGCCAGGCCGCCAAAGCCGAACGCTACGGGCTGCTGCGCGATGAGCTGCGCGGGCGCCTGCGGGTGGTACTGGCGAGCAAGCTGCGGGCGCTGGATGGGGAAGGGGAACGGCTTGCCGGGGCGATTGCGGAGCTGACGGAGCAGATCGACGCCCAGGCTGAGGAGATCGAAGGCCTCCAGGCCGAGGTCGTTGAAAACCGGCAGCGCGGCTACCTCGTGGACGCGAACGCAAAGGAGCAGGGTCGGTTGGGCAACGAGGCTGCTGTTGAGTTGGAGCGCGCACGCACCCGGCAGAGCAGCAATGGCGAGCGGATTGCGGACCTGGACGCGCGGACGGCGGCCGGCACGGCGGAGCTTCTGCAGGCCCGCGAACAGCTGGCGGGCTTGGGAGACGAGCGCGAGCAGCACCATGCGTTTATGCAGACGGCGGCCGGGGCGGCTGAACGGGTCCGCGCGGAGGCTGCCCGGCGACAAGGGCAGGCGCGAAATGCCTCGGCGCTTGTGGGGCAGGTCGAAGGCCGTGCGGAAGCAGCCCGGCGCGAAGCTGCGCAGCTGCTGCAGCAGCTGGGCCAGGCACGGCGCGAGCAGGCGCAGGCCGAAGAAGCCCTGCTGGCGCTGACCCGGGACGCCAGCCGGGTGGAAGGCGAGCTGGACGTGGTGCGGCGGGAACTGGCTGCACTGGATGTGCAAAGGGAAGAGGCTGCGCAGCGGCTGGCAGCAGCGGCTGAAGCCCTGAAGCAGGTGGAAGCTGAGCTGGACGCCATGCGCGGGGCAGTGGCGCAGCGGCGCGCGGCGGAAGCGGAGATGCGGCGCCATGGTGACCGGCTGCGGTCGG
Organism: uncultured Acidobacteriaceae bacterium; assembly: GCA_964248025.1. Classification (GTDB taxonomy): domain Bacteria; phylum Acidobacteriota; class Terriglobia; order Terriglobales; family Acidobacteriaceae; genus EB88. The sequence goes on from CAXTWU010000053.1 coordinate 9,529, forward strand.
AGCGGGCCCACCTGCAAGGCCGGCGCAACTCGCTGGAGGCCCTGCTGCGTGAGCACAGCTACTCAACGGACACAGTGAAGAAGTTGTTTCGGGCGCCAACGCTGTCCGGTGACTGGAGACCTGTGGGCGTGCTTGCCGATTTCCTGGAGGTGGGCGAGCAGTACGAGTCGCTGGTGGACGACTTTTTGCGCGAAGAGCTGAACTTTGTCGTGGTGCGGAGCTGGGAGGCCGCCGACGAGGCCATGCGCCTGCTGCGAATGACGCCGGGCTCAGGCGGGGTGGATGGACGGGCGACGTTTCTGGTACAGGGCGCGGAACGGCCGGCTGCCGCGGCCGCAGGGCAGCCCGGGGAGCTGCGCGGACCGCTGCCGCTAGGCAATGAAGCAGTCCGCCTGCGGGAGGCTGTCCGGGTGTTGCGCGGGCTGGAAGCTTCGCTGGAAGCGTGTATGCCCAAGCTGCGCGACGGCTTCATGGTGCCGGATGCCGCAACGGCGCGGATGTTGGCGCTGCAATGGCCCGATGGCTATTTTGTCGCGCCGACTGGGGAGTGTTTTCACGGATCGACGGTGACCGGCGGCAAACCGCGCGCCGAAGGACCGCTGGCCCTGAAGCGCGAGCTGCGCGACGCCGAAGGGAAGCTGGTCGCGCTGGAAGCTGAGCTGGGGGCGGCGGAACAGCAGGCGGCGGCCCTGGTGCACTTAATCGGGGAGCTGACGCGCGGGATCGACGAAAAGGCAGAAGCGCGCCGGGCGGCGGAACGCGACAGCGCCCATGAGAGTGCCGCCCTGCGGCAGATGGAAAGCGAAGAGCAGAGGGGGAAACGGCGTTTGGCCGAGTACACGCTCCAGGGCGAGCGAGCGGGCGCGCAGCGTGAGGAGAAAGCAGGGGTGATCGCTCGCAAGCGTGAGAGTGGCGCGCAGCTGGAGCGTGCCCATGCTGCCGTGGAAGCGCGGGAGGCGGAGCTTTTGCAGGCAGTTGCGGACGCGCGCGCGGCCCGCGACCGGGCGCACGCGGCGGAGGCCGCCGTAGCGGCCGAGCTGGCTGGCCTGGAAGAAAGGAGGCGGGGCGCGGAGGCGAGCTTTGGGCGGATGGACCGGCTGTATGCGGACGGCGCGCGCCGTGCAGCACAACTGGAGCAGGGGCTGGTGAGTGCCGCCAACGAGCGGATGCAGCGGGCAGAGGAAAATGGGAGGTTGGCGGCGCGGGAAGCGGAGCTGCAGGCCGTGCGCGCCGTGGCCGATGCTGCGTTGCGCGCCGCGGCCGAGGAGGCTACGCAGTTGCGGGCGCGGCTGGGGCAAGCGGAAAGTGAGCTGAAGCGGCTGCGGGGAGAAGCGGAAACCGCGCGGGAAGAGCGGGCGACCTGCTCCAGCGCGGAAGCCCGGAGAGAGGCCGAGCTGGCGCACCTCCTCGAGGTCTGCGTGCAGGATCTGGGCGTCGAAGCAGATACCTTGCGGGCCGAGCTGGCCGCTGGGAGCACGAGCCTGCTTGCGCCGGGGACTCTGCGGACGGAAGAAGATGCCTGCCGCGAGATAAAGCGGCGGCTGGAAGCGATGGGGCCGGTCAACATGATGGCTCTTGAGGAGTGGAAGGAGACGGCAACCCGGCATGGGTTTCTCGAGACGCAGCGCAAGGATCTGCTTCTTTCGATCGAGAACACGCGGTCGACCATTCGGGAACTCGACGGCATTTCACGGACCAAGTTCGACGAAGCGTTTGCGCGCATCAATGAGAATTTCAGCGTGGTTTTTTCGCGGCTGTTCGGCGGCGGCCAGGCTTCGATGCGGTTGACGGACGAGGAAAGCTCCGGGGATTCGGGGATCGACATTGTCGCGCAGCCCCCTGGGAAAAAGCTGCAGAATGTGTTTCTGCTTTCGGGCGGGGAGAAGGCCCTGACGGCCTTGTCGTTGTTGATGGGGATTTTTATGCATCAGCCCGCGCCGTTTTGCGTGCTGGACGAGGTGGATGCGCCGCTGGACGAGACCAACGTGGGCCGCCTGGCGGAGATGTTGCGCTCCATGGCTGCCGACACGCAATTTGTCATGGTGACGCATTCAAAACGGATGATGACGGCTGCCGACATGATCTACGGGGTCACCATGCAGGAGCCGGGCGTGTCCAAGGTGGTGAGTGTGCGGCTGGGAAGTGAGTTGATGGCTCGCGGACGCGGGGTGCAGCGCGAGTTGGCGCTGGTGTAGGTGCGCGAGGTGGATTGGGGCGGTTACCCCGATGGGGATGGAGCCGGCTTGGAACGGGTGGATGTGACTGCACGGCCCGTGAACCGCTCTTTGAGATGGAGGATGGGCCCCTCAAAATAGCGGCGCGACAAGAATGCAAGTGCCGTTGCGACAAGAATGCAAACAAGGATGGCCAGAGAGAAAAAAGCGAGTTGATTGAGAAGTTCTGGCCGGAAATGCCGCAAAACAAAGGCCTTGGCCAGGGTATACACTTCCACGTGAATGAGGTACAAGCCGTAACTGATGTAGCCGTAAAAGGAGAAGAGGCCGGCCGGGCTTGTTCTTCCGGTTTGCAGGGCTACCCGGTGGTCGCGCACCAGTCCCAGCAGCAGAACACCGCAGGCTGCCCAGGTAAACGGGAGATCCGCCAGGGCATCAAGCGCGGGAGTGTTGTGAAAGCTGCCGAGGTAGATTACGGCGATCGCCAGAGCGGCACCGGTGATGACCAGGGCCTTCGCGATGCCGGGCGCATTGCCTGGATGGATGCGGCGTGAACGGACCAGCATGGACAGCAATGCTCCGTAGGCCAAAAAGTCCAGTACAAAAGGGGTTTTGTAGTGGATGTCGGTATGCGGACTTACAAGCGCCGCAAGCAGCCGCAGCAAGGGTTCGCCCAGGATCAGCGCCCACAGGATCACGTGGAGGGAGCGCGCGCGGAACCGGTGCACACACAACGGCCACAGGAGATAGAAATGCTCCTCGACCGCAAGCGACCACAGGGCTCCATACTCGGTCAGTGGTGCCCCAAAAATGCGGGAAAAGTTCGCTAAAAAGAGAATTGCAGCGATTGCGAAACGAACGTCAATCTGGTGCAGTTCAAAAAGCACGGCGATCACCACCAGATAGACAGGCACGATCCGTAGTATCCGGCGCAGATAGAAGCCTGAATAGTAGGTGGGGCTTTCTCGATGGGCGAGCAGGATGCCGGTGATCAAAAAACCGGAAAGCACGAAAAAGACGTTGACGCCGAAGCGTCCGCAACCCACCGTGGTCGCAGCCAGCGCGCCCCACACATCGCCGAAACGATGCCGCCAGCCATAGCTGGCGAAGCCGTGAAACAGAACCACCATGAGGACGGCCGCACCCCGGAGTGAATCGAGCGACGGCATATACCGCAGGTGGAGCGAGTGGTCCTCAGCGACCGCAACCGCAGTTCTGGCCATGACACCTCAACGAGATAAAGGAACAGGGCTCATTATCGAAGAGAACTTCCAGGTTGCATAGAAACTTGTTCGGCGGCCATGCAGGGCCTTTCGCGCGGGCTGGGTACTGGCCTGCTTCTGAGTCTCAGGGCGAGTGCCACAAGGCCCAGCGTGGCTGGGCCTTGTGCACTCGCAGGGACCTACGCGCCGGCGTGCTCCAGGACCTCTTCGCGCAGTGTCTCGTCCTGGCGCACCTCCGACGGGTTCTTCGGGAGAGCAAGGGAAAGGACGTCCTCAATGCGGCGGGCGTAGTGGATGGCGACGCCGGCAGTCTGCGCCGGGGTTAGGTCTTCTTCCACATTCTGTCGCACCTCGGCAGGCAGGATGACCTGCTTGACGCCGGCGCGCTTGGCGGCCAGGAACTTTTCCTTGATGCCGCCGACGGGCAGAACATTGCCGGACAGGGTGATCTCGCCGGTCATCGCGATCAGCGGGTGCACGGGCCGGTCGGTGAGCAGCGAAACCAGGGCCGTTGCCATGGTCACGCCCGCTGAAGGACCGTCCTTGGGAATGGCGCCCGCGGGGACATGGATATGGAGGTCGATCTCCCGGGTGAAATCTTCGCCCAGGCCGAGTGAAACGGCGTTCGAGCGGACCCAGGTGAGCGCGGCCTGCATGGACTCCTGCATCACCTCGCCGATCTGGCCTGTCATGGTGAAGCCTCCCTTGCCCTTCATCTTGTTGGCCTCGATAAAGAGCACGT
>CAXTWU010000054.1:0-1228 GCA_964248025.1 uncultured Acidobacteriaceae bacterium
CGATCCATCCGCCACCAACAACGGGGCGGCCGCCGTGTGGGCCTATTTGCAAGGAGGTGTGGCGCCCAGCAAGATCGTCTTCGGCGTGCCGTTCTACGGCTACGAGTGGACCGACGTGCCCAACGTGAACCATGGGCTGTTTCAACCGGGAACGCCGGTGGGCCAGGGCACGAATTTCAACCAGCTCGTGCCGCTGGCCGGCACCTTTACCCAGTACCGCGACAGCACCACCGGCGAGCCGTGGATGTATGACGGCACCAGCTTTTGGACCTACGACGTACCCAATCTCGCTTGGCTACAAGGCCACGGCCGTGCGCGTGGCCGGGCTGGGCGGCGTGATGGCCTGGAGCCTCAGCGGCGACACGGCAGACGGGGCGCTGCTCAAATCGGTCGCGCACTCCCTGCAACCGCAGTAGCGAGCAGCCTATCGGCTTTGAAGCGGTTTCGAAACCGCTTCAAGCCCCAGGCCCGCGGCCTCGACCCCGATCACCAGCTCGCAGCCCGCGCCAAGCATCATAAGCACCGCGCCCAACGCGTAGCCCCAGGCCACGTCGCCGCGGTGGCCGGAGGCGATCAGCTCGCCGAAAAGCACCGGCGAAGCGACGCCGCCGACCAGGGTGCCGAGCGCATAAAAGACCGCTATCGCAAACGCCCGGATCTCCAGCGGAAAAATCTCGCTGACCGTAAGATACGCCGCGCTGGCCGCCGATGACGCCACAAGAAAGATGGCGCTGAAGCAAAGATCGAGCTCCCTGGCCGTGAGCATGCCGTGCACGAAAGGGTAGATAACGGCCAGCAACATCAGGCCGGAAACGCCATAGGTCGCGGCGATCATGGGCTTGCGTCCCCAGCGGTCAAACAAGGGGCCCAGTGCGATGGGACCGAAAAAACAGCCAACAGCGAACGGCAGCAGGTGCAACGGCAGGCGCGCGTCGGTGACGCCGTAATACCGCTTCACGATCAGCCCGTAGGTGAAAAAGATGGAGTTGAAAAAAAACGACTGCGCCACCATCAGCACCATTGCCAGCAGCGAGCGCAGGCGGTTGCCGCCCAGCATGCTGCGAAACACCTCGCCCCACGGGGTGTAATCGCGCACGGCCAGGCGCAGCGGTTCGCCCTCCGGCTCCGGCAGCTGCTTGCCGTTTCGGCGGACGTCCGCCTCGATCGCCGCCGCGACCTGCTCCGCTTGTTCGTCGTGGCCGCGCAGCATCAGCCAGCGGGGGCTTTC
>CAXTWU010000054.1:1328-5820 GCA_964248025.1 uncultured Acidobacteriaceae bacterium
GCGAAGCTCGGGAAGTTCCAGGAAAATGCCGTCAGCAGAGTGGCCACGGAGTAGGTCGCCAGCGTGACCAGAAACAGCCGGCGGCGGCCCAGGCGATCGGTCAGATAGCCGAAAAACAGCGCGCCCAGCACCGCCCCGGCCAGGTAGGTGCTGGCCCCGGCCGTAACCTGCGGCGCGGACAGGCCAAGACCGCGTTTATTTTCGAGAATGCCGGCCAGCGACCCGGCAAGCGTAACTTGCAGGCCGTCCAGCAGCCACGAGGTACCGAGGGCCAGGATAATACGTACATGCCAGCGGCTGAACGGCAGCCGGTCCAGCCGGGCCGGTACCATGCTTTCAACAATGCGCTCCGCTTGCTCGCCCGCTTCCATCTCAGTCTTCCGGCTTGTCTTCGTCAGCGATGATCGAGATCGAGCCGACCCGCTCCAGCACCGCGTACTTGATGCCTTCGAAGTTGCGAATGCCCTTGGCGCGCGCCATGGCCATCACGTCCTGGTCGTCGATGCGCATGCCGTGCATCGCCTCGGTATGCCATTCTCCGTTCCCCAGCAGAATCATGGGAACGCCGTCAATCACGGTACTGATGCGGCGCGAACGGGCGCGCACCTGGGCCGTAATGCGGTGCATCAGTCCGATCGTCAGGATGGCGCCAATGCAGTTGGTGGCGGACTTATCGTCACCGACCGTGGCCAGGATGATCAATCCACCGATCAGAAACACAATCACAAACTCAAAAGGAGTGAGCTGCCCGCCCGGCCGGCGCGACAGAATACGCACCACAAACAGCAGGAAGAAGTAGCCGGCAATGGCATGAACAATGGTGTACATAGAGGGCGCTACGGCATCACAAAAACGCCGGCGTTGATTGAGTCCCGCGGATGCTCCACGGTGCCATCGCTGATCAAACGCAGCTCAAACCGGGATCTGCCGATATTCGCCGGCTGCAGTGCGAACTCGACCGAGCTGGGTTGGCTGCTTGACGGAAAGGTGTAAAGTACGCCGGCGTCCGTCATAGCCGATGACGAGGGCTGAGGAATAATGCGCTGATTGCCCAGTGCTTTCACAACCGATTCGCTGACCCACAACTGAATATGGCCGTCGTGCACTGCATTCGGGCTGAACTGCACCGTCAGGATGGACGGGGTGCTGAAGCGTTCCACCCACTCGTACCGGATGGTCATAGCCCCGTCGGCAGTCTCTTTGTGCGCATTGGCAAGGGGCCCGCGTCCAAACAACCCCGCCAGGTCCAACAGCACCAGGAGGCCGAAAAAGATCCAGACCGCTTTTTCGAACTTCCACCACTTGCGCTGAAACTCGAGGTCTTCGCCGACCGCCAGGTCATCGTTGAACTTGCCGACGGTATCCTCGACCGATTTCGTGGGTGTCTCCACTCCCATGCTGAACCCCTAACTCTTTGAAGCTGGCGCAATGCTGATCTCGCCATTGCGTTCCAGCACTGCATAAGCAATGCCGTCCAGGGAAGAAATGCCTTTATCGCGCGCCGAGGTCATCACGTCTTCCGCTTCAATGGCCATGCCGTGCATCACCTCATCGCGCCACTTGCCATTCTCCATCAGCACGAGCGGGGTGCCGTCGAGCAGGCGTGCCACGCGCGGCGAGTGTTGGCGCAGCACCACCAGGAAGTAGTGTGCAAGGCCGATGGTGATGATCTGCGTGAAAGCATTGGTGAGTGAACGGTCGTCAGCCACTATAAAGGTCAACGCCAGGCCGCCGATAAAAAAGATCAGCACGAACTCAAACGGGTTCATCTGCTTGCCGGGCCTGCGGCCCACAACGCGCACCATAAAAACAAGGAACAGGTAGCCGAGCGCGGCACGGATGATGGCGGCCATGGAATGCTCCTGAAAGTCTGATGCCGGAAAACCGCCTGCGCGGCTTGCGGCCACTTCGTGGCGCGTACTGGATGGAGGTGGGCCTCCCGCTAGTGGGCATCAAGCTCATCTAGGTCGCGACCATCGGGAGCGCCCTGCCCCCACAGAGACGCGCCACGAAGTGGCCGCTTCCCGCGTAGGGGGTCTTCCCAGACGCAAACAGGCCCGGCTTTTTGGCCGGGCCTGTTTGCGTTTTGTGAGGCACCTACTCCGCGGACCCGCTCGGCAGCGCGTCGGCGCTGACCTGGGCGACCGTCCAGGTGGGGTCGCCGACCTTGAAACGCGCAAACCGGCGAACGGTAATATTCTCACCCAGCTTGCCGACCTTGTGCGCGATCATCTCCTTGATGGACTGCGACTGCTCCTTGATAAACGGCTGTTCCAGCAGGCAAACCTCCTCGAAAAACTTGCTCATCTTGCCTTCCACAATCTTTTCGATCACGGGCGCCGGTTTGCCGGTCGCCGCGGCCTGGGCGCGGTAGATGTCTTTTTCGCGCGCGAGATCGGCCTCGGTCACGTCCTCGGGACGGATGTAGCGCGGGTCGGTCGCCGCGATATGCATCGCAATATCCTTCAGCAGATCCTGAAAATCCTCGGTACGCGCGACAAAGTCGGACTCGCAGTTGACCTCGACCAGCACACCGATCTTGCCGCCTGCGTGGATATAGGTGCCGACCGCGCCCTCGTTGGTGCCGCGCGAGGCCTTTTTCGCGGCAGAAGCCATGCCCCGCTTACGCAGGATCACAAAGGCGGCCTCCATGTCGCCTTTCGCTTCCTGCAGGCTTTTTAAACAATCACCCATGGGCGCTCCGGACTTGTCGCGGAGCTCCTTGACCAGCTTTGCATCAATCTTTTCACTCACTGCCGCCACCTTGTTTCCTCTTTTGTGTGCGCCGCTCACAGCGCTCTTGTTTCAACCCTGACACAGCAAAGGGCGTGCGCCGGAGACCCGGATCACGCCCCTGCCGGAGAACCCGAATCGAGCTAGACCGTGCCTTCGGCGACTTCCGGTTCCGTGATGACGTGGACGCCGACCGGCGCCTTGCGGATGCCACCGCCCAGGGCCGATTCGAGATCGACGATGTCGCCGTCGCCCTCCCCCTCGGCCGCGTCCGCCGCGGGCGAGTCCGCGCCTGCTTCCAGGCTGCCGTTCTCAAAGGTGCTCGCGGTAAACTGCGCCTCCGGCGCAACGCCTGCCACATCCATGAAGTGCTTGTCGTTGGCCATCTGCACGCCTTCGATCACAGAGTCCGAGATCTTGGAGGTGAACAGGCGAATCGCGCGCAGGGCGTCATCGTTGCCGGGAATCACGTAGTCCACCACGGTCGGGTCGCAGTTCGTATCGACCACCGCAACCACCGGGATGCCGAGCTTGCGGGCTTCCTTGACGGCGATCGCTTCAGCGTTGGAATCGACGATAAACAAGGCGTCCGGCAGGCGCTTCATGTTTTTGATACCGGCCAGGTTCGCCTGCAGGTGCTTGCGCTCGCGCTCGAGCTTGATAACTTCCTTTTTGGTCAGCAGGTCGTAGCGGCCGTCGGTCGCCATCTCATCCAGTTCCTGGAGCCGCTTCACCGACTTCTGCACCGTGACCCAGTTGGTAAGCAGGCCGCCCAGCCAGCGCTGGTTGATGTAGAACATGCCGCAGCGGTTCGCTTCTTCAGCCACCGCGTCCTGTGCCTGGCGCTTGGTGCCGACAAACAGCACAACCTTGCCCGTCGCGGTCAGGTCTGTCACATACTTCGACGCTTCCTTGAACATCTTCAGCGTCTTTTGCAGATCGATGATGTAGATCCCGTTGCGCTCGCCGAAGATGTACTCCTTCATGCGCGGATCCCAACGCTTGGTCTGGTGTCCAAAATGGACGCCGGCCTCAAGCAGCTCTTTCATGGTGATGTTCGCCAAACAGCCTCCTTGTTGAATTGCATCTCGAACTGAATCGAGATTGATTCCCGTGAACCGGGAAATTGGGTGAATCGAAACAACAGATTCCACGGCAGGCGAGGGGAAAGGCCGCGCCCAGGAGAAAAACTAGCGCTTGGAGAACTGGAACCGTGCGCGGGCACCCTTTTGACCGTACTTCTTGCGCTCCTTGATCCGCGCATCGCGGGTCAGCAGGCCGTCAGCCTTGAGGGTCTTGCGCAGCTCGGCGTTGAACTCAAGCAGGGCGCGCGCGATGCCCATCTTGACCGCGTCCGCCTGGCCGTTGATGCCGCCGCCGCGAACCGTCGTGATGACATTGAAAGTTCCGCCGAGCTCCGTCAAGAATAGAGGACGCTTGGCCGCGATCCGCTGCTGTTCGGTCACGAAGTACTCTTCATGCGACTTGCCGTTAACCGTGAAGCCGCCGTTGCCGGGACGGAGAAACACACGCGCCACCGCCGCCTTGCGACGGCCGGTTCCGTAGTACTGCACCAGATCTGCCATTACGCCTTCTTCCCTAACGTTGTATCGATCTCAAGCACCTGCGGCTGCTGGGCCTGGTGCGGGTGCTTGTCGCCGCGGTAGACCTTGAGCTTGGTCGCCATCTGCCGGCCCATCTTGGTCTTGGGCAGCATGCCCTGCACGGCTTCCTCAATCACCTTTTCAGGCCGGCGCGC
>CAXTWU010000054.1:5920-7378 GCA_964248025.1 uncultured Acidobacteriaceae bacterium
CGGTCGATCCCGAGCGCGCTTGGAATATACGTCGACGACATTGTTTCTCCTCAATGCCCGCACCGCGAAACGCGAAGGGCGGGGTCTAACTCAAATCCTCGTGCGGCATCCAGCAGATGGACCCGGGCCGCATCCCTGCAAAAACAAAGGCGCTGATGGCGGGAACAAAGGCGTCGCTGCAATCCCCGGCGAACGCTGTGCGCCGAAAGCGGACGCGGGATCGCACAAGACTTGTAGATTAGCCCTTTACCGCGCCCGCGTCAATGCAGACCAGGGCAAAGAGCGACCTAAACCCCGAGCGGCAGCAGCAGCGGCTCTATCAAGGGCTGCGGCTTCACTTCGGGCATCGTTACGTCCAGCGCGCGGCCGGCGGCCAGCTCTGAAAAAACATGGTTTGCTGTGTCTTCGGTCCGGGTAGAAACGATGTGCAGCTTGCGTACGGCCAGCATGGTGACCACGGAAAGCAGGTACCGGTTTTGCATCTTAAGTCCTGCCGCATAAACCAACTGTGAGCGCATAGTCCTCTTTTCCTGAGGAGAAGTCGCAGCCGGTTTGCCATGCCCGCCGAACCCGTTCCCTCCGTCTATCTTACCCTGCCGGATCGGGATTTTCGGGCTCCCTCCCCGATCCGTCCCCTGTATCGATCTCCTCTGGAAGGCTCCGCTTGTGCTTTTTCGCGGCACGATCCGCAGGTTTGCTCGTGAGCACACGGCTCGGCGGGGGCTGCCCGACGCGGTTGCGTGCGTTCGCCTTTACCGCCAGCAGCGCGCTGAACCGGTTCTGTCCCTTTCGCTTGCGTTTCTTCAACCAGCCTCTCCTCCCGGCGACAGATTCCGCATGGCCATGCTGGATAATAGAGCCTGACCGCAAGCGCTGCAGAAGCCGCGGGGAGGAACCAGATGGAAGAGCGCGATTTTTTTGATGAAAAGCCCGAGCAGCGCACCCACACCCTGACCTGCCCCCACTGCGGCAAGGCCGACGAGTACCAGCTGGGCTGGCTGGTGCGCCGCAAAAAAGCGCAGCTGGGCCGGGGAGCCGATGAGCGCGACCGCGCCCGCTTCAGCAAGGCGCAGTCCTACATGGTGCGTCGCGACGACAAGCTGGCCTGCAAAAACATCCGTTGCCGCAAGGGCTTCGACGTCGCCGGTGTGCAGTCGGTCGCGTTCTTGTAGTGGAAGCCGAAAACGGAAATGGGCGACGCTTCCGGTTTCTCGATGCGCTGACGATCGGCTTCGTGGTGGTGCTTTTGGTTTCCAATCTGGTCGGGCCCAAAATCTGCCAGCTGGGGCCCTTCAAGGTGTCGGGCGCGCAGCTGCTGTTCCCCATCACCTACATCTGCGGCGACATCTTCACCGAGGTATACGGCTACTCTGCCTCGCGTCGCGCCGTCTGGATGGGCTTTTTCGCGATGGCGCTGCTTTCGGTCATGGGGGCTGTTGTGGTCGCGCTGCCGCCGGC
>CAXTWU010000054.1:7478-13558 GCA_964248025.1 uncultured Acidobacteriaceae bacterium
TCGCGATGGCGCTGCTTTCGGTCATGGGGGCTGTTGTGGTCGCGCTGCCGCCGGCGCCGGACTGGAAAAACCAGCCGGCCTTTGCAACGGTCTTCGGACTCGTCCCCCGCTTCGCGGTCGCGAGCCTGCTGGCCTACTGGGCCGGCGAGTTTACGAACTCCTACACGCTGGCCCGCCTCAAGCTGGCAACCGGGGGCCGCTGGCTCTGGACGCGCACCATCGGCTCGACCGTCACGGGTCAGCTGGTCGATACTGTCGTCATCATGACAGTCGCGTTCTGGGGTTACCCCCTGCGCACGGTGCTGACCCTGATCGGCTCAGCCTACCTCGCCAAGGTGCTATACGAGGTGCTGGCGACGCCTGTGACTTACCTGGTGGTCGGCGCCCTGAAAAGGGCGGAAAACGTAGATGCCTTTGATCGCGGGACAGACTTCAACCCCTTTCACCTGCGGGAAAAAGAAGGCGCGTAACGGCTGAGCTAAACTATTCCCGGCAGGACCCGGGCAACTCTTTGCAGCATTTACGGTTTATCGAGCATCCAAAGGCGGCGGTTGCCCCGTGTGCCGGAACACAACATAGCGCAAGGGGAACCCCTCCCGAGGTCGGCATCTGAGATCCGCACTGCCCATCAGAACTTTGCACTCCCTTTTCGCGTCCGCGCTGGCTCTTTCGCTGCTTGGCCCCCTGGCGGCCTGCCGGCCGAAACCCGCAGCAGCCGGCGGCGGTTTTGCCCTGCCACCCGGCGGCCTGCCGGTGCAGACTGAAACCGTGGCGGCCACGGCCGTGCCGCTGGGCGACACCTATGTGTCCACCATCAAGAGCCGTCGCGCCGCCACCATCAATCCGCAGGTCGACGGCAACCTGACCGCGATCGCCGTGCACTCCGGCCAGCATGTGACCAAGGGGCAGCTGTTGATGGAGATCGACCCGAACAAGCAGCGCGCCACGGTGGAGTCGGCGGCCGCGACCGAACAGCAGAAGCTTTCGGTCTACCAGTACAACCAGTCGGAGGTGGAGCGCCAGCGCAAGCTGTTCGAGGCCGGCATCACCAGCCGCGACGCGTATGACCAGGCGCAGCAGAGCTTCCGCAACTCCAAGGCCGATTACGAGTCCGCTGTCGCCACCACCGCCACCCAGCGGCGCGAGCTCGGCTACTACCGCATCGTTGCCCCATTTGACGGCGTGATCGGCGACGTGCCGGTGCATATCGGCGACTACGTTTCACCCACGACGGTGCTCACCACCGTCGACGCCAACACCGATCTCGAAGCCTACATCTATGTCCCGGCCGAGCGCGCGTCGGAGCTGAAGCTGGGCCTGCCGGTCGAGGTGCTCGACAATGACGGCAAGCCGGTCGAAACCACCAGGATCGACTTCCTGTCGCCAGAGGTGGACAACGGATTGCAGGGCATCCTGGTCAAGGCCCCGGTGCAGTCCTCGACGCTCGACCGCCTGCGCAACCAGCAGCTCATCAAGGCGCGGGTCATCTGGTCCGACAAGCCGATGCCGACCGTGCCGGTGCTCGCGGTCACACGGCTGGGCGGCCAAAGCTTTGTGTATGTGGCGCAGCCCGGCGGCGGCGGCAAATTTGTAGCGCACCAAAAGCCGGTGCAGCTGGGCGACACGGTCGGCAATGCGTACGCGGTCGAAAGCGGGCTTGCGCCCGGCGAACGGGTGATCCTATCGGGCCTTGCGTTCCTGTCGGAAGGCATGCCGGTGCAACCGCTCGGGTCGTAAGCCGCCCGGCGGGGGAACAGCCGGCGCTTGCAGCCGGTGAAAGGAGGTTTCCTTGGTCGACTTTTTTATTCGGCGCCCGGTGTTTGCCTCGGTCTGCGCCCTGCTCATCATCCTGGCAGGCGCGGTCTGCATCCCCACCCTGCCCATCTCGCAGTACCCGCAGCTCGCGCCGCCGCAGGTCACGGTCACCAGCAACTATGTCGGCGCCAACTCGCAGGTGGTCGAGTCAGCGGTGACCACGCCGCTCGAAGAAGCCGTCAACGGCGTTCCCGGCATGCGCTATATCTCGTCGACCAGCGGCAGCGACGGCACCAGCGCCATCACGACGACCTTTCAAACCGGCTACAATCTCGACATCGCCGCGGTCGACGTGCAGAACCGCATCTCCTCGGCAGCCGGCCAGCTGCCGGCGCAGGTCAACCAGACCGGTGTTTCTGTCACCAAGGCCAACTCCAACTTCGTGTTCGCCGGGGGCATGTACTCGCCCGACGGCCGCTACAGCAACCTGTTCATCTCCAACTACATTGACGTGTACGTCCGCGACGCGCTCAAGCGTATCCCCGGCGTGGGCGACGTCATCCTCTTCGGCGAGCGCAAATATGCCATGCGCATCTGGGTCGACCCCACCCGCCTGGCCGCGCGGCAGCTGACCGCGACCGACGTCATTGCCGCCATCCAGGAACAAAACGTCGAGGTGCCGGCCGGCCAGCTGGGCCAGCCGCCCAACACCGACAAACAGGCGTTCCAGATCACCGTCAACGCCATCGGCCGGCTTTCCACCCCGGGGCAGTTCAACGACATCATCGTGAAAAGCACGCCCAACGGCATCGTGCGCCTGATCGATGTGGGTCATGCCGAGCTGGGCGCGGAAACCTACGGCTCCGAGCTGAAATACTCCGGCATCCCGGCCATCGGCTTCGGCGTCCAGCAGCTTTCAAACGCCAACGCGCTCCAAGTAGACAAGCAGGGCAAGGCGATCCTGGCGGAGCTGTCAAAAACCTTCCCGCCGGGACTCAAATACGTCATCGCTTTTGACACGACCACCGTCGTGGCACAGGGCATCCGCGATGTCGTGCAAACCCTGCTCGAAGCCATCGTCATCGTGATCCTGGTGATCTACTTTTTCCTCCAGGACTGGCGCGCCGTTGTGATCCCGGCTATCACCATCCCGGTTTCGCTGATCGGCACCTTTGCGTTTCTTAAAATGTTCGGCTTTTCCATCAACACCCTGACGCTGTTCGGGATTACGCTGGCCACCGGCCTGGTCGTCGACGACGCCATCGTCGTGATTGAAAACGTGCAGCGCCATATCTCGGAAGGCATCGCTGACGCCCACGAGGCCACCTCCATCGGCATGAGCGAGGTGACGGGCGCGGTCATCGCGACCTCGCTGGTGCTGATCTCCGTGTTCATCCCGGTCTCCTTTTTCCCCGGCACCACGGGGCTTCTGTACAAGCAGTTCTCGCTCACCATCGCGTTTTCCATCGCCATCTCCGCGTTCAACGCGCTCACCCTTTCGCCCGCTCTGGCGGCCCTGCTGCTGCGCAAGGAAAAAGAAAAACACGGGCTGTTTCGAATCATCGACAGCGGCATCCGCAAATCCAGCTCCGGCTACGCGCGCCTCATCCACGGCGTCATCCGCCTGCGCTACCCCATGCTGTTCCTGTTTGTCGGCGGTCTCGTCGCCACCGTGCTCGTCTACCGGTCCGTGCCCACAGCGTTTGTGCCGCAGGAAGATCAGGGCTACCTCATCATCCAGACCCAGTCGCCGCAGGGCGCGTCGCTTGCCTACACGCGGTCCATCCAGGACCGCCTGGCACAGGTGCTCTCCACCGAAAAGGACATCTTTGGGACGTTTTCGATCGCCGGCTTTTCCTTCAGCGGCAATGCCCCCAACTACGGGCTCACGTTTGTGCCGCTGCAACCCATCACCGAACGCACCGGCGCGGGTCACACCGCGGCTGATATCCTCCTGCGGATCCGCCCAAAGTGCCTGATGATTCCGGGCGCGCTCGTCATTCCCTTTGAGCCGCCGGCCATCGCCGGCATCGGCTCCTTCGGCGGCTTTCAGTTTGAACTGCAGGACCTGGGCCGCAACACGCTGCAGGATCTCGACCGCGTCGCGCACACCATCATCGCGCGCGGCAATGCCGGCGGCAAGCTGGTCGGCCTGTTTACCGCGTACCGCGCCAACGACCCGCAGGTGCTCGTCTCCATCGACCGCGAAAAAGCCAAGTCCCTCGGCGTGTCCTTTGCGCAGGTCACCAACGCGCTCGGCGTGTACATGGGCTCGCAATACATCAACAACTTCGACTTCAACAACCGTTCGTATCGTGTGTACGCGCAGGCCGATCAACAGTTCCGGCGCACCGCGGCCGATATCCGCCAGTTCTACGTGCGCTCCGCCACCGGCCAGATGATCCCGCTCGACAACTTCGTCACGCTTGAGCAAACTTCCGCCCCCTCCGTCATCTCCCACTACAACCTGTTTCGCTCGGCGGAGATCGACGGCTCGGCTGCGCCGGGGCTGAGCTCAAGCGCAGGCCTCGCCGCGATGGGCAAGCTCGCCACCGCGAACATGATGCAGGGCATGACCTACAGCTGGACCGGCCTCGCGCTGGAAGAGGTCGAGTCCGCCGGCAAAACCGGCATCATCTTCGGCCTCGGCATCCTGGTCGTTTACCTCACGCTGTCGGCGCTGTACGAAAGCTTCGCGCTGCCGTTCATCATCCTGCTCGCGGTGCCCATGGCGGTGCTGGGCGCGCTGCTGGCCCAAACACTTCGCGGGCTGCCCAACGACGTCTACTGCCAGATCGGCCTGGTCATGCTGATCGGGCTTTCCGCGAAAAACTCCATCCTGATCGTCGAGTTTGCCGAGCAGCTGCGCAAAAAGGGCCGGTCGATCACCGACGCCGCTATCGAAGCCGCGGAGCTGCGGCTCCGTCCCATCCTGATGACCTCGTTCGCGTTTATCCTCGGCGTTATGCCGCTGGTCTTCGCCCAGGGCGCCGGCGAAAACAGCCGCCACTCGGTCGGCACCAGCATCGTGGGCGGCATGCTGCTTTCCACCGTTCTCAACCTGTTCTTTATCCCGGTGCTCTATGTGGTGCTGCAAACCCTGCTGGGCGCGGGCGGCCGTGGCGCCAAGCCGCGCGTGGACGGGGGGCCCCCGCTGCACCAGCCGGCCATCACGGAAGCGCCGGAGCCTGCGTTGCAGCACTGATCGCGTCCGGCCCTATCAGCCCGTGCGTCGCATCGAAGCCGTACCGCTTCCGCGATCCGGGCTTTTCGGAACCGTCGCATCCCAAGCTCGTATGACCGGGGCAAACACAGCATTGGTGCTGGGCGGCGGCGGCCCCATCGGCGTCATCTGGCAGGCGGCTTTACTGGAAAGCTGGGCCCGGTGCTGGCGCGGGTCTTTTCACCGAAACGGTGGAGACCCGCTGACAGGGGCCCGCATCATCGGCACCTCGGCGGGCGCCATCGTCGGCGCACACCTCGCCGTGCATGGTTCCCTGGGGGATCTGGCGGCACTCGAAGAAAAGCCGCTCGACGCGGACAACGCCCGCAAACCCGGGCTGGCGCGCTTTTTCCTGGCTTACCTCAAGGCCCGCCTGCTGACCCGCGACACGGAGGCTTTCCGCCGGTCGCTCGGTCACAGCGCCCTGCGCGCCGGCATCCGCGGCGAGTCCGAATGGATCGAACGGATCCGGCGCACCTACGCGGCCCAAACCCCGGAAACCGGCTGGCCCCGCCACCGCCCGGTGACCGTGACCGCCGTCGATGCCCGGTCCGGCGAGTTCCACGCCTGGGACGCCGGCTCCGGGATCCCTTTCTCCCTGGCCGTGGCGGCCAGCTGTTCCATGCCGTGCGTTTACCCGCTGGTGCACCACGGCGGGCGCGCCTACATGGACGGCGGCATCGGCTCGTCAACCAACGCGACCCTGGCCGCCGGTGCGGGACCCGTGCTGATCCTTGACCCGCTCGGCCGCATGTTTAAGGACGGCGCCTCACCCCTGGACCGGGAACGTCGCGCGCTGGAATCGCAGGGCAGCCGGACGCTGGCCTTTGTGCCCGGCCAGCGGGTCGCCCAAGCCGTCGGGCGCAACTTCTTCGACCTGAGCCGCCGCAGGGAGGTTGCCGAAGCCACCCGGCTCCAGGCCGAAGCGACCGCCGACGCAGCGTGGAGCTTTCTGACCGGAGAATAAGCGGGCCCTGGAAGAGCTATGCGATACTGTGTGCACCCAACCCCAGGGCCGGGATGGCGGAACTGGCAGACGCAGCGGACTCAAAATCCGCCGAGGGCAACCTCGTGGGGGTTCGACCCCCCCTCCCGGCACCAA